>JBEKSR010000001.1:0-134471 GCA_049516835.1 Bryobacteraceae bacterium
GGAGCGGCGATGCCATTGAACAGCACCTGCAGGCCGCCGATGGTGGTCGCCAGCTTGCCGGTGGCCGGGTCCGTGGTGGCGTATGCCGGGGTGGCCGGTCCGATGCCCGTGCCCCAAAGGGTAACGATCTCGCCTGGGGAAACCGGCCCGGTAGCGAAGCTCGCCGCGTTCGTCACCGCCGCGATGGGGGGTAGCGCTGCCGTCGCCGCGGCTGCCTGAGTGACCTTGACTGAGACGCCCGCAAACAGAACGGTGGCGCTGAGGGCCGCGCCCGAGTTGTTGGGAAAGACTACCAGAGTAACAGTGCCCGAGCCGGTGCCGGCAAATGCGCCGGAAACTGTGATCCAACCCGGTAAAGCCGAGACTGCCCAGGAACAGGCAGCGCCGGTTTGGATGCTGACGTTGAAATAGGCGCCCGAGGCGGGAGCCGCCACCGAGGTGGATCCGACAAAGTACGTGCAGGATGATGGCGTCAGGAGGCGGACGCGGTTGTTGCCAAAGTCGGCGATGTAGACGTTGCCGGCGGAGTTCACGGCCACGCCGAGGGGCTCGTACAGCTCGGCGCTGGTGGCCGCGCCACCGTCGCTGTTGTAGCCCGGCGTCCCGTTTCCCGCGGCCGTCGTGATGGTCCCGTTCGACACCTTGCGGATGCGGTTGTTGCCCGTGTCGGCGATGTACAGGTTGCCGGCGGAGTCCACGGCTACGCCGTAGGGTGCGTTCAGCTCGGCGCTGGTGGCCGGGCTGCCGTCGCCGCTGAAGCCTGGTGTCCCGTTTCCCGCCACGGTGGTGATCACGCCGTTCGACACCTTGCGGATGCGGCAGTTACTAGTGTCGGCGATGTAGAGGTTGCCGGCGGAGTCCACGGCGACGCCGTTCGGTTGGTACAACTCGGCGCTGGTGGCCTGGCCGTTGTCGCCGCCGTAGGAATACGTCCCGTTTCCCGCCACGGTGGTGATCACCCCGTTTGAGACCTTGCGAACGACGTTGTTCCCAAAGTCGGCGATGTAGAGGTTGCCGGCGGAGTCTACGGCGACTGCGACAGGAGTGAACAACTGGGCGCTGGTGGCCTGGCCGTTGTCGCCGCTGAAACAACACGTCCCGTTTCCCGCCACGGTGGTGATCACCCCGTTCGAGACCTCGCGGATGACGTTGTTGGCAGAGTCGGCGATGTAGAGGTTGCCGGCAGAGTCCACGGCCACCCCGTAGGGTGCGTTCAACTGCGCGCTGGCGGCCGGGCCGTTGTCGCCGGTGTAGCCTGGCGTCCCGTTTCCCGCAAACGTGGTGATCACCCCGTTCGAGACCTTGCGGATGACGTTGTTACCAGAGTCGGCAATGTAGAGGTTGCCAGCGGAGTCCGCGGCGGCCCCGTAGGGGCCGTGCATTTGGGCGCTGGTGGCCGGGCCGTTGTCGCCGCTGTAGCCCGGCGTTCCGTTTCCCGCAACGGTGTAGATTGTGTAGGTCTGGCCAAATGTGCACCAGGACATGGCCAAGGCGAGAAGAACAGCAGGCGGCAGACGCATTTTAGAAACATCTCCTGAAGCAAGTTGCGTAGCTTGTCATTAGGCTACCACGACGCCAATCGAAGCGGAAGTGATGCGACGTCCTGCGCGACTCGCCAGTGGGCGGCGGCACGAAGCGGGCGGGGGAGGCGCGCGGTATGCGTCGTATTCCGCGCCGAAGCGGTCGCGAAGCTCGCGCTCCTCGATGTGCACGACTACCAGCAGGCTCGGGGTGGCTACGATCCAATTTGCGTGCGGTCGGGAGCCGCCGAGGATAACGTTTCGGCGCCAGCTCCGGGAGCCCGGCCAGGATTCCGATTCCCGCCGGCTCCCTGAGCCCGGAAAAGCGCGGCGGCGCGGGCCACCTGCTCGTTGAACTGAGGCGGGCAGTCTTGCTGAAGCGGTTCAGTTCACCGGCCCGCGGGGCGGGGAACCAGGTTGTCCTTTCGCGCCTGTCCCACCCGCAGGAATTTGCCGACCAGCAACATGTGCCTGTCCGGCGGCAGATTGCGGTAGTCGACTTCCTCGAGGAATCGCCCGACGGTGCTGCGAATGACGGTCTGCTGCTCGGGGTCGCCGGCGTTGTTCACCACGGCCACCGGGGTATCGGCCGGGTAGTAGCGCTGGAGTTGCGCGAACACGCTCGGATAGTTCAGGCCCATGGTGTAGAACACTAAGGTGCTTCCCGCGGCCATGAGTTTCTCGTTGGTGTCGGCTCGGCCTGGCCAGTCGGCCATGGTCAGAATGACGGCGTTGGTGTCGTATCCGTAAGCAGGGCTCATTTTGACGGCGGCGCTGGCGGCTTGGAAGGCGCCAATCCCCGGGACGATCTCGCTCGGCAGGTCCGCCGGGAGCATCTCCAGAAACAGGGTGAGACCGTACATCATGGGATCGCCGCTTTCCAGGCAGGCCACCGTTTTCCCCTGTTCCACCGCGGAACGGATCTTGTCCGCGAGCGCGTGCCTGAGCTTGTCCATGGCTTCCGCTTGATCCCGCTGAACGGGATCCTTGAGGGTCTTGAGATCCACGCCGTAATACCTCTTGAGCGTGCGCGGGAAATGCCAGACCTCTTTGCCGCGAATGAGGCCGGCCCAATCGCCGTCCGAGTTCTCTTCGGCGAGCACGATATCGGCCCGCGCGATCGCTTTCTGTGCCCGGACTGTGATCAAGTCCGGCGCGGTTCCCATGCCGACGATGTAGAACCTGCCCGCCGGCCCGCCGGCGGTGTGGCCAGAGACCATCACGCCCAGGCAGCAAACTACGATAGTAAACGGGGTTTTCATGTGGATTGTCGTCATTGTAACACGACAATGTTGTGTATGAAGGACAACCTGATGTACTACTATCCGTCATATTCTTCGCGTGCCGCGACGAATTGTGGGGCAGATTTGCAATCTGCGGCGGATTGTCAATCCGCCTGCCACCCTTGGACGCGCTTGCCGCGGCCGCGGAGAATTGCCACCACCGGTTGCGGCTTGCCGCTATGCGGGGCAGCTTGGCAAGCTGCGCGCCGGCTGTTTACCGGCGCAACTACTGGGTTGTCACCCGTCCTGCCGTTTCGCTGACCGGCCGTTTTCAGTCACAACCATTTTTCACCCCCCATTTCCCTTCACCCTCAATAACTTACAGACCACGCTCACCCGGAAATTACCTCCCCGCCCGCTACCCTGAATGTAGGGGCAGCAGGAACCCCATCAAATCTATGTCATCTCTCAAACAAATCGAGGCCAATCGCCTCAACTCCCAGAAATCGACTGGTCCCCGCTCCGTCGAGGGCAAGGCCGCTGTCTGCTTCAATGCCCTGAAATCCGGCATTGACGCCAAGTCCCAGGTCATCCCCGGCGAAGATCCCGCGGCCCTCGAACTTCTCACCGCCGAATACCACGGTCGCTACCAGCCCGCCACTCCCCAAGCGCGCGCCCTGGTCGACGCCCTGGTCACCGCCGAGTGGCTCCAACGCCGCTTCCGCACCCTCGAAGCGCAACTCTGGCAGTACAACATCGAAGGCCTCTACAGCCCGGTCAAAGGGCTCGAGATGGCCCAGGTCTGCGACCCGGGCTGCGACGTCTTCAACCGTCTCCAGCGCCGCATCGACGCCGCCGAGCGCTCCTTCCATCGCGCCCTCCTGGCGCTCCAGAAAATCGAATCCCGCGCCCCCCAACCCGACGAGCCGACCGAGCCGGCCCCCGATCCCGGCCCCTGGCCCCCGGCCCCTGGTCCCGCGAGCGAAGCGAGCCTGGCCCCCGGAATTGGCTTTGTTCCGTCAATTCCACCCCCGCCGTCCCCAACCGTCCCGTTCCCCGCCGACCCCGGCCCCCGGCCCTCGGCCCCTGGCCCCGCGAGCGAAGCGAGCCCGGCCAACTCCACCCCCTTCGTGCTCACGTAGTACTTGGCCAGCATGTTAGGGTTCTCCCAAGCCGGAAAGGTTTCAGGATGCTTCATGTACTCGAAGAACTGCTTGGTCACCTGGGCGAAGTGCGCCTCGTGCCCCACGCGGTACTGGTTCGGGATGGTCACGCGCACTCGCGCTCCCTGGTCCTCCACGGCGATCCCCGGATATTGGCTCGCCAGCGCGCCGATTCTCCGCCTGAGCGCGGAGCTGGCCCCCGCGCCGCGCGGAAACACGTACAACTCCGGCTGGTATTTCTCCTCTTTCCCCTGCCTGACTTCGATCCGCGATTTCGACCCTTGATACACCGCCAGGTGCGTATCGCCGGTCCCCGCCGGCGCTTCCCATCGCCACAGAACGTCCAACCTGATGCGGATGCCGCGCAGCGCGTACGAAACGCGCGTATTGCAGTAATAATCCAGCCCCTCGCCCGGCCCGCCGGTCACCTGCCGGAACTGCGCGGCCGTGATCCTGGTCGGCCAGCGGCTCGCCGCCAGCATCTCGATATCTTTGCGATAGTCGATGGCGCGCTCGGGGAAGAGCGTCCACTGGGCCAGGTCCACCAGGTGCGTGCCCACGTCGGCCAGCGCCTCGCCTTGCTCGTGGATGTCGAAATACCAGGCCGGCCGCAGGCTGGGCACGCCCGCCACCAGCTTCAGCAGATGATGCACGCTTTCCATGTACACCGCGGGTTCCTGCTCGGTGCCGGGCAGGATCTCCCCGAAGGTCTCCGCATCGTTGACCAATGCGCGCTGCAAAATGGTGGTGATTTCGTAGCGCTCGGTCATGATGTCGTACGCCACCAGGGCTCGGCGGCTGGCAGTGGCCAGCGCCTCCTCCAGCGCCGCGAGATCCGCCGCGCGGATGATCCACGGCTTGTCCGCCAGCACGTTGAACCCCGCATTCAGGGATGCGCGGATCAGGTCGATTTTGCCGCGATTGCGTCCCGAGAGCACCACGATATTGCCGGGCCGCTCCTCCACCATTCGCTCCAGGAAATCCGGCGCCGCGTGGATGTCCAGTTCCCAGGCGGTCGGGTTCTCTTGGCGGAGATTGAACCGGGCGACCCGGTTCAGGTGCTCAATCAGGTCCGGCCCCAGCGGCGCGTAGACGGCGACGCGCTTCGAGACGCCGGAATACATCTCTTTCTGGATCAAGGCGGCGTGAAAGTGGCCCGGATCGAGCGTGATCAATCGGAATTCAGACATGCAAAATCAGGTTACTATCGAATCGGCTCCCGCCACAACCCCGACCCCCGGCCCTTGGCCCCCGACCCCCGGCCCCCGTTCCCCGGCCCCCGTTCCCCGGCCCCCGACCCCCGACCCCTGGCCCCCGTTCCCTGGCCCCCGGCCCCCGTTCCCAGGCCCCCGTTCCCAGGCCCCCGGCCCCCGACCCGCGGCCCCCGTTCCCCCGGCCCCTGGCCCCCGACCCCCGGCCCTTGGCCCCTGGCCCCTGGCCCCCGTTCCCCGGCCCCTTGTTAAGATAGAACTTAAGCACTCACCAGGAGCTACGTTGGCAGATTCCGAACTACCACCACCAAGCCCGCCCTCGCCGCCACCCGGCCCGCCACCTCCATTGCCCGGAGCAGGCGGCGCAGAAGGCGCCAAGAATCTCATTCCCATCAATATCGAAGACGAGATGCGGCGGTCGTATCTCGATTACGCCATGAGCGTGATTGTGGGCCGCGCGCTCCCCGATGTCCGCGACGGCCTCAAGCCGGTGCATCGGCGCATCCTTTTCGGCATGCACGAAATGGGGCTGGCGCCCAACCGGCCCACGCGCAAGTGCGCCAAGATCACCGGCGAAGTCATGGGCAAGTACCACCCCCATGGCGACTCCCCCATCTACGACTCGCTGGTGCGCATGGCCCAGTCATTCACCATGCGCTATACGCTGGTGGAGGGGCAGGGAAACTTCGGCTCGGTGGATGGCGATCCGCCCGCCGCCATGCGATACACCGAGGCGCGCCTTTCGCGCATTGCCACTGCGCTGCTCGAAGACATCGACAAGGAGACCGTCGATTTCCGTCCCAATTACGACGACAGCGAGCAGGAGCCCGAGGTCCTTCCCACGCGCGTGCCCAACCTTTTGGTGAACGGGTCGGCGGGCATCGCCGTGGGCATGGCGACCAACATTCCGCCGCACAATCTCACCGAAATCATCGACGCCGCCATCTACCTGATCCAGCATCCCAATGCGCCGCTGGCGAAGATTCTCGAGCTGGTGCCGGGGCCGGATTTTCCCACCGCCGGCTTCATCCTCGGGCGCCAGGGGATCATCGAGGCCTACACCACCGGCCGCGGGCAGATCAGGATTCGCGCCAAGGCCGCCATCGAGCGCACCGGCAAGGACCACGAGCAGATTGTCGTCACCGAGATTCCCTACCAGGTGAACAAGGCCAAGCTCATCGAGCACGTGGCCAGCCTCATCAACGACAAGAAGCTCGAGGGCATGAACGAGCCGCGCGACGAAAGCGACCGCGACGGTCTGCGCATCGTCTTCCCGTTGAAGCGCGGCGAGCAGGCCGAAGTCATCCTTAACAATCTCTACAAGCACACTCAGCTCCAGGTCGGCTTCGGCATCATCATGCTCTCCATCGTCAACGGGCAGCCGCGCGAGATGGGGCTGGTCGACATCATCAAGTGTTTCATCGAGCACCGCATCGAGGTCGTGCGGCGGCGCACCGAGTTCGAGCTCCGCAAGGCGCGCGACCGCGAGCACATTTTGCTCGGCTTCCGGAAGGCCCTTCGCAACCTGGATGACGTCATCAAGCTGATCCGCGCGGCCGGGGCGCCGCGGGAAGCCCGCGAGTCGCTGGTGGCGCGCTTCGAGTTCACCGAAAAACAGGCCCAGGCCATCATCGAGTTGCAATTGCAGCGGCTCACCGGCATGGAGCAGCAGAAGATCCTGGACGAGCTGGCCGAAATCGAGCGGCGCATTGCGGAGTACCTGGGCATCCTGGGCTCCGACAAAATCCTTCGCGACTTGATCATCGACGAGCTGCGGGAAGTCCGCAAGGACTACGGCGACGAGCGCCGCACCCAGATCGTCGAAGACACGGGCGAGATCCAGCTCGAAGACCTGGTGGCCGTGGAAGACGTGGCCATCACCGTGACCCGCGGCGGTTACTTGAAGCGCACCTCGGTGGACACCTACCGCCGCCAGACGCGCGGCGGCAAGGGCAGAATCGGCATGGGCACGCGCGCCGAAGACTTCGTCGAGCGCCTGATTGTCGCTTCCACGCACAGCTACCTGCTGATCTTCACCACCCGCGGCCGCGTGTATTGGTTGAAGGCTTACGAAATTCCCGATGCCACCACGGTGGGGAAGGGAAAGCACATTTCCAATCTGATCAGCCTGCAACCGGACGAGACCGCCAAGGCGTTCCTTTCCGTCAAGGATTTCGTCCCCGACCAGTTCATCATGATGGTCACCCGGCACGCGGTGATCAAGAAATCGGAGCTGACCGAGTTCGATAATCCCATGTCGCGCGGCATCATCGCGGTGACGCTGGACGAAGGCGACGAGCTGATCTCGGCCAAGATCACGCCCGGCGACAACTATGTCTTCCTGGGTTCTCACCAAGGGCAGGCGATTCGCTTCCTGGAAACCCAGGTGCGGCCCATGGGCCGTCAGGCGCACGGAGTCCGCGCCATGCACCTGGCCGAGGGCGACTACCTGATCGGCATGGAGGTGGTCGAGAAAGACGGCCTCATCCTGTCGATTGCGGAAAACGGCTATGGCAAACGCACGCCGCTCGAAAACTACCGGCTTACCGCGCGCGGCGGCAAGGGCGTCATTAACATGAAGACCACCCACAAGACCGGCAAGGTGGTAGGCATCCTTTCGGTGAAAGAAGACTCCGACTTGATGATTGTGAGCCAGAACGGCAAGATCATCCGCATCGAGTCTTCCACCATCCGCCAGGCCGGACGCTCCACGCAAGGCGTCAGACTGGTGACGCTGGAGGAAGGCGACAAAGTGGCCGCCGCCTCGGTGATTCCGGAGACCGAAAACGGCAACGGCAACGGCGACGGGCAGGAGACCGCGCCTGTTCAGTAGAATCGTAGGACACTTATGGCCGCACTGGTAAGTCTCTCCGACCCCGCGAGCTTGCTCGAAAAGCAGGAGCGGCTCTTTGCGAATCTGCGGCGCATGGGCCGCGTGATTGTGGCCTTCTCGGGCGGCGCCGATTCGGCCTACCTGGCGTGGGCCGCCCGCCGGGTGCTCGGTCCCAACGCCGTCGCCATCACCGCCGACTCGGCCTCGCTTCCCCAATCCCACAAGCGCGATGCCGAGGCGTTTGTCCAGCGATTCGGCATCGTGCACGAGTACGTCCGGACCAGCGAGTTCGACAATCCCGACTACGCCCGCAACGATCCCAACCGCTGCTTCCACTGCAAGGATGAGCTATTCACGCGTCTGGAGCAGGTGGGCCGCGCGCGCGGTTACGAGCACGTCGTCTACGGGGTGAACGCGGACGATTTGAGCGATTATCGGCCGGGCCAGAACGCCGCCCAGCAGCACCGGGTGGCGGCCCCGCTGGCGGACGCGGGGCTTTCCAAGGCGGAGATCCGCGAGCTTTCCCGCTTGGCCGGCCTGCCCACGTGGGACCGGCCGGCGTCAGCCTGCCTGAGCTCGCGCATTCCCTACGGGACCCCCGTAACCATCGAGACCGTGAAGACCGTCGAAACCGGCGAGGAGCATGTCAAGGCGCTCGGTTTCCGGCAGTTCCGCGTGCGCTTTCACGGTGAAATCGTGCGCATCGAGATCGCGCGCGACGAGATGCCCAAGGCCCTGACCCCGGAGATGGCGCAACGTTTCACCGCGATCTTCAAGGAACTGGGCTTCCGCTACGTGACCCTCGACCTGGAGGGCTACCGCCAGGGCTCCCTGAACGAAGTGCTCAATATGGTGGGGCAGGCGGTGCCGCCTGCCACAGCCTAGAACTCGTCCTCTTCCGACTTCTTCTTCCCCTTGCGCCTGAGAAGCACGATAACGATGAGAACCACCGCGAGTATGCCGGCAACGAGCTGTACGGTTCCCTGGGTGATGAGTATGGCGGCTTGTGTCATGCTGGTCTCCTATTGGTCCGCAACGGCAGTATAGAACATTTACCAACTTTTTACAAAATCGATGGCACCCATCCGCCCCCTCTTACGTTCTAACAGGCAGGAGGGAAAAGAAAATGAAAACCGGAATGCTGGGGCGGTTTCTGATGGCTGCGGCCCTCCTGGCGGGCGCTGCGGCGGCCTCCACCAAGGGGAGCGCGAACCTGCCGCAAAGCGATTCCGACATCGCCAAGAACGTGCGTCACGAAGTTGCCATGTACCCCTACTACAGCCTTTGGGACGACGTCGGTTTCCGCGTGCTCAACGGCAACGTCAGCCTGATGGGCGAGGTGAACCAGCCTTTCAAGAAGCAGGATATCGAGCGCGTGGTGCGGAAAGTCTCGGGCGTGGCCGGCGTCACCAACGACATCAAGGTCCTGCCGTTGTCGGCCATGGATGACCGGCTGCGGCTGCAGGTGGCCAATGCCATCTACCGCGATCCCATCCTGTCGGGCTACGCGATAGCGGCGGTTCCGGCCATTCACATCATCGTGGAGAACGGGCACGTGACGCTCACGGGCGTCGTGAACACCGACATGGAAAAGCAGATCGCCGGTATGCGCGCGGCATCCGGCTTGAGTTTCGGACCCGTCACCAACAACCTCGTAGTCGAACATCCAGCCAAGAAGAGCTGATCCCCAGGCATCCCGCCAACCCGGGCGGCCGGCGCAGAACCCGGCCGCCCTTGTCTTTCAGCCCACTGCTACAATCCCATCTTGCAGGCGTTGTCGATCCTGTTCGGTGCGTTGTTCACCGTGGCCGTGGCGACGGCCCTCGGTGCGTGTTTGCTGCGCGAGTCTTGTGAAGACCTCGGGTTGCGGTTCGTCACCGGCGCGGCCGCGCTGAGCGTGACGGTCTTCTGCCTCTGCGCGGCGCAGTTGGCGTACCCGCTGGCCCTCGCCCTACTGGGCATCGCATCCCTGGGCGCCGCAGCCCTGTTCCCCTGGCGCAAAAGCCTTGTGGGGCAGGTCCCCGACCTGCCAATCAACCGCCTACTCTTACTGGCATTTAGCCTGTATTTCATCCTGTACTTCTTTAACTCGATGGTGCCGGAAGCCAGCTTCGATGGCTCGCGCTACCATTTGGCCCTCGCCAGCCGCTACCTCCGCGAGCACGGCTTCCACAGGATCACCAACAACATGTTCGCCAGCCTCTCCCAGGGCGTCGAGATGCTCTACCTGTGGGCCTTCGCGTTCGGCAAACACTCGGCCGCCGCGATGGTGCATTTCGCCTTCCTGGTAGCGCTGGTCTGGCAGATGTTCAGCTACGGCCGCCGCGTGGGATTGCCGCTGGCGGGCGCCTGTGGCGCATTGCTGGTATTCGCCAGTCCGGTGGTGGGTGTTGACGGTACCAGCGCGTATAACGATGTCGCCGTCGCCGCCATCGCCTTCACCTTGTTCCACCTGCTGCAAATCTGGGACGATGTGCGCGCGCCGCGGCTGCTGGTGGCCATCGGGTTGGTGGCGGGTTTCGGCTATGCGGCCAAGTACACGGCTTGCCTGGGGGTGGTCTACGCGCTGGGATTCGTCGCCTGGAAGAGCCGCCGCCGCATTCGCGAAACGGCCATCGTGGCCCTCTGCGCCGCCGTCCTGGTCGCGCCCTGGATAGCGAAGAACTGGATCTGGATGGGCAACCCGTTCTCGCCGTTCCTGAATGGCCTGTTTCCGAACCCCTACATGACGGTCGCGTTCGAGCAGGAATACCGGCATCACATGGCCCTCTACGAACTCGGGACCCGCTGGCAGATCCCCATGCAGGTGACTACCCACGGCTCACTCTCTGGCCTGCTGGGGCCGATCTTCTTGCTCGCGCCCATCGCGCTCCTGGCGCTCGGCCGCCGCGAGGGACGGCAACTGCTGCTGGCCGCGCTGGTCTTCGGCGCCACCTATTTCAGCAACATCAGCACGCGCTTTCTCATCCCGCCGCTGCCGTTTGTGGCGCTCGCCATGGCGCTGGTATTGAGCCGCGTGCCGCGTGTGCTGGTGGCGGTGGCGCTGGTGCACGCTCTCATTTCCTGGCCTTCGATGGCCGCCAGGTACTGCCACTACGATGCGTGGCATCTGAACAAAGTACCGTGGCGCGAGGCGCTGCGCATCAAGCCCGAGGGCCCCTACCTGGTATCCAACTTGCCCTTATACGGCGCCGCCCGCCTGGTGGAGACGGTCGCCGCGCCAGCGTCGACCGTCTTCGTCTTTACCCCCATCCCCGACGCTTACACCTCACGCAAGATCCTGGTGGCGCATCAATCGTCTGAGAATGTCAGGAGCCGCGAGATTCTGTGGACCGCTTTCACGCCCGACTATCAGCCGACG
Organism: Bryobacteraceae bacterium; assembly: GCA_049516835.1. GTDB lineage: Bacteria > Acidobacteriota > Terriglobia > Bryobacterales > Bryobacteraceae > Fen-178. The sequence continues at coordinate 11,312 of JBEKSR010000001.1, forward strand.
TGGCGCCTGCGGTTTCTGTTCCCGCGGCAGCCGCTCCGCGCCGCGCGGGTGGTCCAGACCAACAGCGGCGCGGACCTCTGGAGCATTCATGAACTCCGCGTGTTCGACGGCGCACGCGAGCTGCCGCGCGACCCCCGGTGGCGCCTCCGCGCACAGCCATACCCTTGGGGCATCGGGGATGCGTTCGACGGCCGGCTCATCACATTTTGGAAGTGTGGCGAGGCGCTGCGCCCCGGCCAGTTCGTCGAAGTGGATTTCAACGAGTCCCAACCAGCCGACTCCGTCTTGATCGAAACGGCGCCGAACCAGTGGGGCATCCGGCTCAAACTGGAAGGGCGGGACGCTAACGGCCAATGGAAGCTTCTGGCCGCTGAGCCGAGGGTCAGCGACGCGCCTGTTCCGCCCGGCCTGCGCCGCGCCGCGGCGGAAGAACTGAAGCGCCGCGGCATCGATTACCTGCTGGTCTTCGACGGCGAATTCGGGGCGGACGACCTCGGACGCAATGCCGGCCAATGGGGCATCCGCCAGGTGGGCGAATATAGAGGAGCGAGGCTCTATCAACTGCCATGAGACTGTTTCTGGGAGTGGACGGCGGGCAATCCAGCACCACGGTGCTGATCGGTGACGAGAGCGGCCGCGTACTAGGCGCCGGGGAGGCCGGCCCATGCAACCACGCGGGCGCCGAGGAAGGCCGCGCCAGATTCGAGCGCGCCGTGAACGAGGGCCTCGAAGCCGCCTGCGCGCGGGCAGGCCTGGACGCCGCCACCGTCTGTTTCGAATCCGCCTGCCTGGGCATGAGCGGCGGTCCGGACGACAAGCGGGCGATCCTGGCCGGCACGCTGCGCGCCGAGCACTTGATAGTAACCACCGATGCCGACATCGCGCTCTCCGGCGCCACCGCCACGGGGCAGGGAATTGCCGTTATCGCCGGCACCGGCTCGATCGCCTTTGGCCGCAACGCCGAGGGCCGGACAGCGCGCGCCGGCGGCTGGGGTTACATCTTCGGCGACGAGGGCGGGGGATTCGACATTGTCCGCCAAGCACTACGCGCCGCGCTGGGCATGGAGGAAGGCTGGGGACCGCCCACCAGCCTGCGCCAGGCATTGCTGGACGCCACCGGGTCGCGGAATGCCAACGAGGTGCTGCACCTGTTTTACACTTCCGAATGGCCCAGGCCGCGCGTGGCCTTGCTGGCGCCACTGGCCGATGCGGCCGCGGCCGAAGGAGACACGGTGGCGATGGTCATCCTGAACCGCGCCGCGGTGGAGCTCGCCACGCTGGCGGCGGCAGTCCGTTCTCAATTGTGGAAGCCCGGCGAGGCCGTGGACGTGGCATACATCGGGGGCGTCTTCCACAGCCGCACCGTGTGGGAGCGGTTCCGCATGCTGGTGGAACTGGAGCCGGGGAACCGTTGCGGACCGCCCAGACACGGACCGGCGGAAGGCGCGCTGCTGGAGGCGTACCGGGCGGTGGGGCTGAATCCGGAGTTGACTTCACTTCCCATAACGGATATTATGTAAACTCTTGTTCGCGTAGAAAAAAAGGCCCGGTCCCCGCTGAATCAGGACCGGGCCAAGGGGAAGAAACTGACACTTTGCGCGATGGAAACCCTTACCGGCGGCCGCCTCCCCTGCTGCTGCCGCCGCCCGACGAGTGGCCCCCGCCACCTCCGCTAGAGGGCCGGCTCACACTGCCACCACCGGAATAGCTGCGCGGAGCGCTGTAGCTCCCAGCGCCGGAGCGCTGCTGGACTACGGGAGGCGCAATCCGCAAAGACTGCGGCGCGCTGTACTGCGGCGCACTCGATCCGGAGTTCCCACGGTATCCCGACTGAGGCTGGGAGTATTGCTGCCGGGGAGCGCCGCTAGATGAACCCGGGTTACCGAAGCCCGTCCAGCCGCGACTGTTCTGGGGCGCCGGTTGGCTGCGCGGCGCCGACTGGTTGCCGCCCGGTTCGCCGAACCGCCGCCATCCGCCGGCCGCCTCGTTCTGGCCGGCACGCGGCGCTGCCGCGGCCTGGGGCTGTTGCGACCGCACTGCGTTCTGCGCAGGCGCCGCCTGCGTCGTGCCTGGAGCCGCAGCCGTCGAACGGTTAGATATGCCAGCGCCCGACCGCTCGACGGCGCGTTGCTGCTCGGCAAACGGGACCCGCGCCGTGGGGCTGGGCTGCTGATGCGCGAAGAAACGCGTGTTGCCGCTCGAGCGCGGAACATTGGTCACAGCGCGGTTCGAAAACCGCAGGTTGGCGCTCGATGGCGTGATCGGCATGGCCCCGCGAACCAAGCCGGCCTGGCCGATCTGGCTACCCGAATAACGACCTATATTATTGAACCGTCCGGCCCGGAAATCGGCTCCGTTGACCCCGGAAATGCCATTGGCCACGCGAGCGTTTCTGTATATGCTTGTGATATTTACATTGGTAATATTAAGGCCTCGGTTGAAGCCTCCATGATAGCCGCGGCCCCACCACGGATAGAACATCTCATAGGGTGCCAGAGGGACCCAACCGATGTTGCCGAATCCGAATCCGAAGCCGCCACCGCCGAACCCGAAGAACCCCACCAGCGCCGGTGACCAGTGGTGCCGAACGCCCATCAATCCCGGATACCAGCCCCACCCGAACCCAGTGCGCCAGAACCAGCGGCCATAATGGTAGGGAGCCCAACCCCAGGGTTCACAGCCTATCCAAGTCCAACCGTACCAATCCTCCCAGACCCAACTGCCGCATTGATAGGGAGCCCACCCAGCGCCCACGCCGACTGTCGGCCGCCAGACAGAGCCATAGTCGGGGTCACTGCCCCAAGCGCCGTACCGGTCCAGATCCTCGGCGCCATACACGCCGGGCCCCACATAACGGGGGCTGACGGAACGGGTCAACACACCGTCGCGGCTGTCATTCCATCGGTCCCAATCATCGGGAGCAAGGGCCGCCACGATCTGGAACTCGGGATCCGCAGTGGCGCCACGCGCCAGCATGGTCTGGCCAGCATTGACCCACTGTGAACCGCGCGGCGTGAAGACCTCGACATCGCCGGAGCGGACGGTGATTTCAGTCTCGCCGGTGTCCTTCACCGTAATACGGTAACTTCCCTGCCTCGAAGGCCGTACCGAAACACTGGGAGTATCCACTTCCACATTGGCATCGGAAGCCCGCAGAACCCGGAAGGTTACCGTGCCGCGCGCCAACTCCATTTGGTAGCGGCGGTCCTCCAACTGGGCCAAGTGGATCTCGGCGTTGCCGCCGATGCGGAGCATGTTGGCAGAGTCGAACTGGACTTCGGCGCGGGCATTGGGCCCGGTCGAAATCTGATCGGCGGTGAGCAACGGAGCGTTGACGACGCCCGCGACCCAATCTCCGGAATCGCCGCGGCGGACCGAAACTTCGCCATTCATTAAGGAGATGCGAGCGACCCCGCGCTTGAGGTCATCCGGATCCTGCGCACGGACGGGGGTGAAGACTCCGGCCGACAACAGCACAGCACCCGTCAAAGCTAAGAATCGTATGCGTCTCATGGCAAAGCCTCCCGAACTACACCGCCTGTAAAGCAACACGGGTGCCAAACGAAATTCCTTTTGCTATCAATAGATTACGTGGAAGCGGGCAAGCCGGCGGGTGGTTGAAAAGCACCGCTCTGGCCGCGTTGGAGCACGGGGCTGTGGCGCCGGTGGAGCGGCCTGGGCTGGCCATGGCCGGCCCATACGGATCGTCGTGTTGGCTTATAGTTTGCGTGAAATGTGTAGATTAGTATGGTTATTCTAACCTCATACTTGAAGCAGGCCGAAATCTGCATAATTCAAAGTTACAACGCCGTGCTGGTGTATGGCGCTGCAAATTGCACGGAGTATGATCTCCCAAAGGGCAAACCGGGTACAGGCACGAAGTTTCGCAAAAGCGGCGAAATTCGAGCCAGTCCCCGCTTTGCAGCCCGTTCGGATACCCGACGATACTTGCGACGCACTACACGAGGCGCCGTGTTGTATACTGTGCAGGCTGGATGATACGGGCTTTTGAAGATCTGCGCTACAGCCTACGGGCGTTAGGGAAATCCCGAGGCTTCGCTATTGCAGCCGTGCTTTCCCTGGGGCTGGGGATCGGGGCGAATACCACCATCTTCACGCTCCTCAACGCGGTTCTGTTGCGGCCTCTGCCGGTGGAGGAGCCGGGGCGGCTGGCCGCAGTCAACACGCTCGACCCGCGCAACCCCGGCCTGTGGCCCTGCTCCTACCCGAATTACCAGGACTATCGGGACCACAACCAAGTCTTCTCTTCCCTGCTCCTGTACTCCGCCATCACGCTGAACCTGACCAGCTTCGGTGAACCGCAACTGGTCGCGGGACAAATCGTCTCCGGCAACTATTTCGCGGCACTCGGCGTGAACCCCGTGGTGGGCCGCGGGTTTCTTCCCGAGGAGGATACCAGTCCGGGCGCATACCCCGTGGCGGTGATCGGTTATGGGCTGTGGACCAGGCAGTTTGGCCGGGACCTGCGAGTGACGGCCCGGACCATCAGCCTCAACGGCCGCGCGTACAGCATTGTGGGCGTGGCGCCGCCGGCATTCCAGGGCCTCAATGAGCTGACCGCAGCGGATGTCTGGGTGCCCATGATGATGTACGCACAGGCGTATCCCAACCCGGCCTGGGTGAACCAGCGGCGGTTCCTATTGTTCTCGGTGGTGGGGAGGCTGAAACCCGGCCTGAGCCTTCAGCAGGCCGAGGCCGGCATGCAAAGCATGGCGCAAGATCTGGAGCGGCAGTACCCCAAGGACAACCAAGGGCGGCGCGTCAAGCTGACGCCCGTTTCCGAAGCCGCCATCAGTCCCCGGGTCCGGCCGGCGATCACCAGCGCCGGGACCGTACTCATGATTATTTCGGCGCTGGTTCTGTTGATCGCCTGCGCCAACGTGGCGAATCTGCTGCTGGCGCGGGCCGCCGGGCGCGGCAAGGAAATCACGGTTCGGCTGGCGCTGGGGGCCAGCCGCTGGCGCCTGATCCGCCAACTGCTCACGGAAAGCACGCTGCTGGCGCTGCTGGGCGGCGGCGCCGGCCTGGTACTGGCGCGATGGGCGCGCGACATTTTGTGGTCGATGCGTCCGCCCATGTTCACTTATGCCGGCGTGCATCTCGATCTGGACGGCCGGGTGCTCTCTTACACCCTGGCGATTTCGCTATTGACGGGTATTCTCTTCGGGCTGGCCCCCGCGCTGCGCGCTACCAGCGGCGATTTGGCGAGCGATCTCAAAGAGCGCACGGGGCAGGCCGAGTCTTCCTTGAGAGGCCGGCGTGCGCGCTCGGTGCTGGTAATGGGCCAGGTGGCGCTCTCAGTGGTTGCCCTGGTGGGGGCGGGCCTGTTCGTACGGAGCCTGTGGAATGCGGGCCGCATCGATCCGGGCTTCGACGCCGGCCGGCTGGGCGTGGTGGCTTTCAACGTGGGCGACCAGGGGTACAACGAGGGCCGCGGGCGCGAGTTCCAGCGGCAAGCGCTGGAACGGGCCTCCGCCGTTCCCGGCGTGGTTTCGGCCACCTTGGCGAAGGATGTGCCATTCCACGTTTCACTGGCGCGGACCGTTCTGCTGGAAGGCCAGGAGGACACTGCCGCCGGAAAAGGCCGCTTCACGTTGATGAGCGTGGTGTGGCCGGGATACCTGCGGACGGTGGCGATTCCGATCCTGCGCGGCCGGGACTTGAGTCCGCTCGACGGCCCCAGCACTCCGCGCGTGGTGATCGTCAATGAAGCCGCGGCCATGGCCTACTGGCCGGGCGAGAACCCCATTGGAAAGCGCGTCCGCTTTTTCGGCGACAACGCGCCCGCGGAGGTGGTGGGAGTGGCGCGCAACGCCAACTATCAGGCCATTGGCGAGCGGCCCCAGGCGCTCATTTACGGCTCGCTGATCCAGTATTATTTCCCCACCGCCGTCCTGTACGTGCGCACCGAGGGCGACCCCGAGGCAGTTTCGGCCGCCGTCCGCCGCGAGGTGCAACGGCTCGACCGCAACCTGCTGCTGCAATCCGAAGGCATTGACGGCATCATTCGCGAGTCACTGTGGGCGCAACGGCTTTCCGCGGGTCTGCTGGGCGTGTTTGGAGGCTTGGCGCTGGTGCTCGCGGCGATTGGAATCTATGGCGTGGTTTCCTATTCGGTGAACCGGCGCGTGCGGGAAATCGGCGTGCGCATGGCACTGGGCGCAACCCCGGCCGAGGTGCAGAGGCTGATTCTGAGGGAGGGCATCCGGCTGGTGGCAATGGGTGTGGCGGCCGGCTTGGTGATTGCGCTGAGCGGTTCGCGCGCGGTGGAAAGCATGTTGTTCGCGACCAGCCCGCGCGACGCCGCGACCTTTGTCCTGGTGCCTTCGATTCTGACGCTGGTGGCGGTGCTGGCGTGCTGGTTCCCGGCGCTGAGAGCGACACGGATCGACCCGGCGGTGGCGTTGCGGGACGAGTAGGGCTTGGTCCTCTGCGAGCAGGCAGCGTTAAGGATGGGCCGTATGGGGAGGGCGTCGGCGGCGTGGCTGCGGTCCTGGATCATGGGCGTTCGTGTTCTTCCTCGATGTGTTTAAGACGGGCGTCGAGGATCTGTTCGACGCGGCGGAGTTCGGTGCGCCAGAGTTCGCGCATGTCGTCGAAGCGCCTGTTTATGGCGGCTTCGAATGCGGAGATCCGGGCGTTTACCATGGTGCTGAACAGTAGAAGCATGACTGCGTTGGCTACTACCGGGACGCCGATTGCAAGATAGAGTTGGGTGTCGGCCCTGGGAGGTGGCATCTCCTTACTGCGGTGGGCGCTGGCGCGTCTCGATGTTGAGGACGCGTTCTTCGAGGGCGGCGATGCGGATCCCCATGTCGTGCGCCGTGAGTTCGGCGGTGTGGAGTCGTGCGGTCTGGCCCTTGGCGTGGCCGTGAAAGGCGGTAAGCAGGTTGGTTTCGATTCCGCGGGCGAATTCCTGGGCGCGGTCTTGGGCGGCCTGGATTTCGGTTCGGAGTTGGGCGGCGCCTGTCTGGATGGCTGCGGTGATGGCTTCCACGGCGTGGTCGAGGGCATCGCGTAGTTGCTGGTGCGTGACTGAGTGGCTGGTGTCTTCGGGAGTCATGGGAGGCGGCATCTCCTTTCTTGAGTTTAGCCGAGTGGCCTGGCGAAAGCCAGGGCACTCGGTGGTTGTGGGGTCGCGCTGCTGGCACCCAGTCGCGCGGGTGTATGCGGTGGCCGGCTGAGGATTACCATTAGGAACGAAAGGGGACTACCGCGATGCGTATGTTGAACCCGCCCGATCCGGGGGATTTCATTCGGAGGGAGATTATCGAGCCGCGAGGTTTGTCCGTGACGGCCGCAGCTGGGGTCCTTCAGGTTTCCCGGCCCGCCCTGTCCAGCCTGCTCAACGGCAAGGCCGACCTGTCCGGGGATATGGCGCTCGGTATCGAAAAGGCCTTCGGCGTCAAGATGGATACGCTCATGCGCATGCAGGCCTCGTTCGATATCGCCAGGACCAGGAAGCGCGAGAGTACGATCCAGCTCCGGCGATTCGAACCGTCCGTTGGGCAAGGGCAGTAAGGCCGAAAACCGATTTCCGCCTTTCATGTTCCAGAGTGGATTATCATAGCCGCAGGCGTGCTAACGCCATTTCGAGGAGAACTATGGCAGATGAAAAGAAGCCCAAAGAGCGCAAGAAGCCCATCGAGCCGGAAACCAGTGCCGCTCCAGGCAAGAAAGCGCCGCTAGCCGAAGTCGCCGAACCTGCTCCAACGCCACCACGGACGATTTCGACGAAGAAACCGAAGCTCCAGAAAAAGGACAAGTCCCGCTTGCCGCGCCGGCAGAAGAAAGCCCAACAAAAGGTTACGGCCAGCCAAGGCAAGGTCTGAGTCGGGCGTCAAGGGCTGGCTGCCTCTTGCGGCTCAGCGAGTTGCGAATTCGACGAGTTCGACGCGGCGGTTCTTGGCGCGACCCTCATCCGTCTTGTTGGATGCTACCGGCGCGTAGGGGCCATTGCCAAAGGGAGTCAATCGCGAGGCGACAATCCCGTACTTGGCGGCCAAGGCGTTGATCACCGACTGGCCGCGAGCTAGCGACAGTTTCAGGTTGGCTGCCGGGTCGCCCACCATGTCGGTATGCCCTACGACGGCAACTTTCAGCGCGGCGTTGCCCTTGAGCAGCTTGGCGATTTCGGACAGGGTTGGCTCGGACTCCGGTTTCAGGTCCGACTTGGCAGTATCGAAGTAAATGCCGTAAAGGGAAATACTGCCGTTCGTGCTGAGTCCGTTGGCCATGCCCGCGGCATCTATCACCACGTCCTGCTGCATGGCTTGCCGCTCCACGATCGTGAGCGAGTGGGCGTCGTCCCGCGCCTCAAACAGGATCCAAACCTCCTTGCCAGTTTTGGCGAGACGCAGTGTGGTGTTGTACCAATTGCCGCCCTTCGTATCGTCGAGCACCTGGCCGCCAGCGGAACGAGCGGCATTCTGATAATTGCGGATCACCTGGAGCATGCTGGTCGCGGGCGTGTTCTTCTTGATGCGGTAGGTGATGTTGATCAGATGCCCTTCGATCTGCTGATCGGTACTCTTGCCATTGGTGGTGACCTTGAAGGCGGCAGAATCGAACTGGGCCTCCTTGTATTCGTTGATATAATACCCCGGCATACGGGTAATCCCCGGGTAGTCCTTCGACCCGGGCGTGTCGCTCTGGGCAAACGCAAGAGAGACGACGGTAAGCGCGCAGAGCAGCCCAACAGAAACTCGGTGCATGGCAATTCTCCGGAAAGTCCTGGCCTTTCCGGGCAGAAGTGTAGCATAGGCGGGCGATCTTGAACGGGCCGTTGCGAGTCCGTATCGCAGGCACGAGTGTTCCCTGCCCCAAAGAAAGGCACCGGCGGCAAGACCGCCGGCGCTACATGTTGAGTAGAATCAGATTTGGTGCTTGTTCAGAACGTCTCGAAGCTGTATCGGTTGTACCGGCGGCCGGGGGACCGGTTGCGCGAACTGTTGCCGCGTGCCCGGCGGCGGCATACGGATTTTTGGGCGCTGCGCGATATCGGGTTCGAGGTCGAGAAGGGCGAGACGCTGGGCCTGGTGGGGCCGAATGGGTGCGGCAAGAGCACCCTGCTGCAAATTGTCTGCGGCATCCTGCAACCAACGTCGGGGCGCGTGGTGACGCGGGGACGCATCGCGGCGCTGCTGGAGCTGGGGGCGGGGTTCAACCCGGAATTCACGGGGCGGGAAAACGTCTATCTCAACGGCGAAATCATGGGGCTGAGCCGCGGGGAAATCGACAAGGCCATGCCATCCATCGAGAGCTTCGCCGAAATCGGCGAGTTCATCGGGCGGCCGGTGAAAGAGTACTCGAGCGGGATGTACGTGCGGCTGGCGTTCTCGACCGCCATTCACGTCGATCCCGAAATTCTCATCGTGGATGAAGCCCTGGCCGTCGGCGATGCCGTGTTCGCCAACCGGTGCGTGCGCAAATTCCAGGAACTGCGGGAACGCAAGATCACGGTGCTGTTCGTCTCGCACGACCTGGGCCTGGTGAAGCAGCTCTCCGACCGCGCCATCCTGCTGCTCAACGGGCGCATCGCGGCGCAGGGCGCGCCCAACGACGTCATCAACCGCTATATCGGGCTGGTGCTGGCGAAAGAGGAAGCCAAGAACAAGAAAGACGACCGCATCCACGCCAGCTTCCGGCATGGCGACGGGAGCAGCGAAATTCTCGGCGTGGAGATCCTGAACGCGCGGGGCGAGGCGGCCACCACGGTTACGGGCGGCGAGCCGATCACCGTGCGGGTACGGTCGCGCTTCCACCAGGCGAAGTCCGATCCGATGGTGGGAATCCTGATCCGCACGCGCATCGGCATGGACGTCTACGGCACCAACACCCGATTGGAACGCGTGCGGCTGGGCGATTTCCAGCCGGGCGACGAGCTGGAGGTCGATTTCGGAGTGGAGTGCTGGCTGACGCCGCAGCAGTACACGCTCACGGTGGCCACGCAGAATGCCGACGGGTCGAGCCACGACTGGCTCGACGACGCGGTGGCCTTCGACGTGGTGGACACGCGCGCGGCGGCGGGGGTGACCAACCTGAGGGCGCAGGTGCGATGGCACGTTTCACGGTGAAGGTGCATCCGCGCGCGCGGCGCTCCGCGGTGACGGGGCGGCTGGGCGATGCTTGGAAGCTGGATTTGACCGCTCCGCCCGTCGAAGGCAAGGCCAACGAAGAGTGCGTGCGCTTGCTGGCGGAGTTGGTGGGCGTGCCGCGTGCGCGGGTGCGCATTGTGGCGGGCTTGACAAGCCGCACCAAGGTTGTGGAGATTGAGGGAGTCACCGAGGAAGAATTCAGCAGGGCGGCCGGTACCGAGCTATGAACCTTGAGAACATTCAGCGGGAAATTCGCAATCAGAAACTCGACGGGTGGCTGTTTTTCGACCACCACATGCGCGATCCGCTGGCCTACCGGGTGCTCGGCATCGCACCCACGGCCACGCCGACGCGCCGCTGGTATTACCTGATCCCGGCCGAGGGCAAACCGCGGGGGCTGGTACACCGCATCGAGCGGGGGGTGCTGGGCGCGCTGCCCGGAGAGAGAATGGCCTACTCGCGATGGACCGAACAGGTGGAGGGGCTGCGCACTCTGACGGCGGGGCTGAAGCGCGTGGCCATGCAGTATTCGCCGCTATGCGCCATCCCGTATGTGGCCCTAGTCGACGCCGGCACGGTGGAGCTGGTGCGCAGCCTGGGGGTGGAAGTGGCCAGCTCGGCGGAGCTGATCCAGGCGTTCGAAGCGCGCTGGACGCCGGAGGCGCTCGAGTCTCACCTGGAAGCGGGCCGGCGCGTCGACCGGGTGCGCGCGGAGGCCTTCGCGTTGATCCACGAGCGCACGCGCAACGGCGCACCGCTCGAGGAGCTGGAGGTCAAACGCTTCGTGCGCGAGGGGTTCGCCAAGGCCGGCCTCGTCACCGACCACGGCCCCATCGTGGGGGTGAACGCCAACGCGTCCAACCCGCACTACGAGCCGACCGAAGAGGCGAGCGCGCCCATCCGTCGCGGCGATTGGGTGCTGCTGGATATGTGGGCCAAGCTGGACCGTCCCGGCGCGGTCTACTATGACATCACCTGGACCGCCTTCTGTGGCGACAACCCGCCGGAGGAAATGCGCAAGGTGTTCGCGATCGTGACGGGCGCGCGCGACGCCGGGATCGAGCGCGTCGAGAGCGCCATCGCCGCCGGCTACCCGCTGTGCGGATGGGAGGTGGACGACGCGGTGCGGGGGGTGATCGAGAGCGGCGGGTACGGGCCGTACTTCACGCACCGGACGGGCCATTCCATCGGCCAGGAAGTGCACGGAAACGGCGCCAACATGGACAATTTGGAGACGCATGACGAGCGGCGCGTCACGCCGTGGACGTGCTTCTCGATCGAGCCGGGCATCTATCTGGAGAAGTTCGGCGTGCGCTCCGAGATCAACATGTTCGTGGGCGAGCGCGAGGCGCGGGTCACCGGCGAGATCCAGCGCGAGATGGCGCTGCTCTGATGGCGGCGCAAGCGCTGGCGGCGGTGGTGACACTGCTGGCGTGCGTGCCGCACGGCAACCGGATCGAACTGCAATTGGACCGCGGCAGCGCCGAGCTGGTGTGGGTGACGGCCAGCACGTTCCGCTTCCGGCGCGCGCTGGAGGGGCCTCTGCCGGAGGTGAAAGCGGCGGATCGGGAACTGGTGCCGGTGGAGATCGACGAGGCGCCCGGCGCGGTGCGGCTGCGGTCGAAGTTCCTCGACATCGGCATTCAGAAGCACGGGGTGCTGGTGAGGGTCCGCCGCGCGGATGGAGCGCCGCTGATGACCGATCTATCCGAGCCGGAACCGGCGGCGGGCGGCGTCACGTGGGACCGCCAGGCGCTGGCCGGCGTCGAATTCTATGGCCTGGGTCCCAGCACCGACTCGAGTCTTGGCCTGCGCGGCAAGGCGGTGCGCGCCGAGATTCCGCTGTTGATCTCGACGGCGGAGTATGGCGAGTATCACGCCATCCCTGGCTCATACCGATTCGATTTCACGGCGGCCGACCGCTACCGGATTGTGGCGCCGGGCATCGACTACTTCTTCTACTACGGCCCCACGCCGAAAGAGATTTTCGAGGAACACAATGCGGTGCGCCCGGCGGCGGAGCCCTTAGCAGGGCGGCAGGGCGCCTCCGGCGCAGCGGGCGCGAATCAGAGGTCGGCTGACGGCTCCTGGAGCACCTTGCGGGCCTCGCTGCTGCGGATGGTGCATGGCGCCATGTCGGGGGTGCTCGCGCCGGAATTCGACCTCACGCCTTATGCCAATGCGCTGCCGGAATTAGTCGGGCGCGCGCGCCAACTGGGCTCGCTGGTTCCCAAGGTGACGCCCGGCGCGGTGGGCCTCAGCGGTTTCCGCAAGCAGTTGGAAAGCTTCTTCGACGTCTACGCCTTGGAGATCCGCGACCGCGGCCATCCCACCTGGCATCCCCTGCCCTTCCAGTTCCCGGACGACGCGGAAGGCGCACGCCACGCCGATGAATTCATGCTGGGCGACGAGATGCTGATCGCGCCGATTTACGAACCCGGCGGCAGGCGCACGGTTTATCTGCCGCGCGGCATTTGGACGAACCTCGAAACCAACGAAGTTTTCCAGGGAAAGCGCAGCATCACGGTGGAAACCAAATCGCTGCCGGTCTTCGCGCGCAATGGCTCGATTGTGCCGCTGGATTCCGCCGGGGGAATTGCCCTGCACTATTTCCCCAAGCTGGGTGCCGAATTCTTCCTGCTGGAAAGCGACGTCGGCGATTATACGCAGGTCCACGCCGCGCCCGCCGCCGACACGATGCGGCTGGAGATTGAAGCCAAGAAGGATCGGGATTACCAGTGGGTGGTGCACCACGTCGAGAAGCCGGCGGAGGTGGGGTTCCGGGATGTGAAGTACCGGGAGGCGGGTTCAGTTGGCGCGATGGGCGACGGCGCGTGGTTCTACGATGCCTCGGGCAAGAACTTGCAGGTGCGCGTGCGCGTGAAAGCGGACCAGGATTGCATCATCAACCTGGCGTGGTAGCGAAGAACACCGGTGGCAAGACCACCGGCGCTACAATCGTTCCCTGACCGTCGCGGCTCGGATGCGCTTTCAGAGCCGCGAACGTTAGAGGGCGGCGTCGCGGTACTAGAAGATGTACTTCAGCGTCAATTGCAGGCGGCGCGGATAGCCCGCCTGATTGGAAGCGGTGATCTGGCCGAACGTAGCGGACGTAGGAGTCATGACCGGAGCCGGGAACCCGGGGTGGTTGGATGCGTTCAGCACTTCGGCCCGGAACTGGATGTTCCTCACTGACCCGCGAACCGCGGGCCCCGCGGCGCCGGCCTAAGCCGGTACCGCGAGGCCTGCAAGGTCACGTTTAGAAGACGTACTTCAGTGAGAGCTGCAACCGCCGGGCGTAGTTGTTGACGGTGGAAGCGCTGATCTGTCCAAACCCGGTGTCCAGGGAGGACTGCGCGGTGGTTACCGTCATGCTCGGGTTCGGGAAGAGGGGATGGTTGGCGGCGTTGAGAGCCTCGGCGCGGAACTCGATGTTCTTGCCTTCCGTGATCCGCGTGGTCTTGATCAGCGCCAGGTCGAGGTTGTTCATCCGCGGCCCACGGATCTGGGAGAACCGTAATGGCCAGGTACGAATCTGGTTGCTCAACAACTGCTTGGCGGAAGCCGTTTCGAAACCGTTCACATTGAACCAGTGCTCGGGAGTGCGCTGGTCAAGAGGCAGCACGATATTCGCCGGGTCGCCGTAGTAAATGACGTTGCCCCAGGGCAGGGCGAACCCGCTCTGAAGGCCCCAGATGCCGGAAAGCTCCCAGCCGCCCACCAGCCGTTCCACGACTCCGTGCGTGCCGGGTAGCAGCGCCCGGCCCTTCCCGAACGGCAGGGCCCAGATGCCACTGATGTTGAAGCGGTGTGGCGCGTCGAGATCCGAGATTTCCCGGACCGGCGCCGGGTCGGAGGAGTTCAGCAGGTTCACCGCCTGCTGCCATTTTGCGAATGTGTAGCTTCCGATCAGCGTGTAGCCCTGCGCGAAGCGTTTGGTAGCGGTGAATTGGAAGCTGTTATACCAGGAAAATCCGGTATACTCGGTGGTGTTGAGAGCGTTCGATCCGAACGCCACGTACGGCGACAGCAGCGTCTGCCGCGAGGTGGTGCTGCTGGTATAGATGCTCTGGCTATTCCCTGGCAGCAGATTGTATAGCGGGTTCGAGATGCTGGCGCTCAGATAATTGTTCCAGGTATCGTCGCGCGTGTTCAGCGTGCTCCAGAACTGCCGCGGCAGGGCGTTGATGTTGCGGGTAACCTCGATGTGGTTGGTCTTGCTGCCCACGTAAGCGCCTTCGAAGACGAAGGTCTTGTACTGCCGCTGCAGGCTGGCTTCCCAGCGCATCGTGATGGGGACCTTGGGGTCTTGGTTGAAGAAGGTAAAGCCTTGTCCAAGATACGTCTGGGGACCGGCGGCGGCTCCTACCGGCTCGCTCACACCGTTCGGGAACGGGTTGGCCATGGTGGCGAGGAAATGAAGCCCACTGTCGGTGGTGAGCACCATGTTTGTGGTCTGCGTGAAACCACTCTGCTGAACGTCTCCGCGGCGCTGGCCCAGGAAGCCGGCGAACATGCCGAAACCGGTGCGGAAAACGGTTCGGCTGTCGAGCTGGTAGGCCAGTCCGATGCGCGGCATGACGACGTCCTTCGGTGTGTGGTATAGGCCGCCATCGTTGCCGTTGAGGCCCTCAAACGTCATTCCCCCTTTCAGCGCGAACGCGCTCGGAGAAAGCTGAGAGAACCCACCCGAGATGCTGGAATAGATGCTCGCATAGGCCGCTTGAGCCGCCGCGGAGATGGGCTGCACATAACTGGTGTCGAACCCCAGCGCGCTGCGGTTGAAGCGCTCGTGCAGGGGAGTCTCGAACTCGTAGCGCAGGCCCAGGTTGAGGGTGAGCTTGGGTGTCGCCTTCCAGTCGTCCTGCACGAAGAACCCCCAGTTGCCGGACTGCTCGATGTAATCCGACTGGCGGGTGATGCTGCCCGAATCGGGCAGGCCCAACAGCAGTTCCGCTACCGCCTGCCCGATGCTCCCAGACGAGGCGGCCGAGTTGTCCAGCGGTCCTTTGACCCAGGTAGAACCGAAAGTGAACTGGCCGGATTGCTGGTTGCTGAAGAACCGGTCGCCCTGCTGGTACACCCGATATTCAACCCCGGTGCGGATGGAGTGCGCCCCGGAGGCTTTCGACAGGGTCGAGGAAACCGTGTGATTCACCGTGGGCCGGTTCTCGTTGGTCTGGCCATTGCTGATATAGCCGGTGAGGTTGATGCGCGGGAAGCGCGCCTGGGCCGGGCCCACCTGGTTGACGAACTGCGACGAAAAGCCCAGCGAGGACAGATCGAACCCGATGGCCTCGTCGGGCGCGTCCGTGCCGCGGATGAACCGGTTGTAGCTGTACCGCGTATCCAAGACCACCGTCGGCGCCAGCGTGACGATGTGGTCAATCATCGCGGTCTTCGAGTAGAACCAGAAGTGGGTGCCCACGAACGCGTTGTTGAAGTACTGGTTGTACAAGCTGTTGCGCGTATACGTGCTGTAGCGGACGAAGAAGCGCTGCTTGTCGCCGATGTTCTGGTCGGCGCGGGCGGTGAGGTTATAATACTTGGCCCTCTCCGTTGTGCTGGCGTCCCGATAGTTGCCCAGGCCCGTAACATCGCCTTGGCTCTTCTCCGTGCTCGGATAATAGCTTAGAATTTTCACGCCAACGGGGTCGAACCGGCCGGCGGGAATTTTGTTGCCGGGAAATGCGGTCTCGGTGTACCGCCCGTTGACCGGGCCGGTGCGTGTAGCCGGGTCGTATATGGTATACGAGGAGCCGGCGCCAAGCAGGGCCGAGAAGTCTCCCGTGCGCTCGGCCGGTGTCGGCACCGTGTTGGTTGTGTCGTCATGGCGCGGCCGGGAATCGTGGATGCCCTCATAACCGAACAGGAAAAAGGTTTTGTTCTTGCCGTGATAAACGTGCGGGATGTAGACCGGACCGCTGAAAGAGCCACCCCAGGTGTTGAACAGGAAGTCGGGGCGTGCAACACCGGCCTTGTTGTTGAAGAAATCGTTGGCCCAGAAGCTCGGACGCTGGAAGGAATAGATGACGTCGCCGTGAAACTGGTTGGTGCCGCTCTTAATGCTGATATTGGTCACACCGCCCTGCGTCTGGCCGAACTGCGCGTCGAAGGTAGCGGTCTGGACCTTGAATTCCTGCACGATGTCCGTGGGCGGCACGTAGGACGCCGTCACCTGCAGGGCGTTGGCTCGCGAAGTGGTCGGCGCTCCGTCGATCGTGATATCGTTCAGCAGGCCGCTGATTCCACCCATGGAGAAGTTGACGATGTGGGTCGGTTCGAAGGGGCGATCGAGCCGGATGCTGCCGTTATAGGTCACACCCGCGGAGAGTCCGATCAGCAGAAACGGATTGCCGTAGGACACCGGCAGGCTCGCCACCCGCCGGGAATCCACCACGGTGCCCATCGAGGCGGACTCGGTATTCATCAGCGGCGCCTCGGCCGTGACGGTGATGCTTTGTTCGGAGAGGCCGACCTCCAGCGTCAAGTTGATCTCCAGGCGGTCGGCAACCCGCACCTCGACGGCGTCCTGAACGAGCTTCTTGAAACCGCGCGCGGTCACCTCGATCTTGTAGGTGCCGGGCGTCAGAAACGCCGCGTGATAGTAGCCATCTTGTCCGGTTTGTTGCTGGACCTTGGTCCCCATTGCGTCGTTGGTGACGACCACCGTGGCGCTTGGAATGACCGCTCCCGACGGATCCGTAATTCTCCCCGTGATCGTGCCGCGAGTGTCCTGCGCCCGAATAACTCCGCCGGCGAACAAGGCCAGCAGCGCCATCAGCGGGAAAATGCGACTTTTCATGGCTAATCCTCTCTTGAGTTGTTGGACATCGGGTTTCGGCTCACCCCGGCGAACTGCCCGAAAAATCCCCGGCGGCAAGCGCCGCCATTGTTACGACTAAGCCCGATCGAAGCATCGGACTGTAGAACCCCAAACCTCCGGCTTCAGAACGTCAGCCGGAGCCCCATCTGGATCACGCGCGGCGCGTTGGTGGTGCTCGAAATCTGCCCGAATGTTGCGCTCGTCACGCTGACGGTCGGCGCGGCGAACAGCGGATGGTTGCACAGGTTGAATGCGTCGGCGCGGAACTGCAGTCTAATGTTCTCCAAAAGCCTGAAGTTCTTGGTCGCCGCCACGTTCACATTGTTGGTGGCATCCACCCGGATGTTGCTGAAGGTGCTTGGGAATGTCCGGTAGTGGCTGGTGAACTGCTGGCTCGAATTGGTGTTGAATTGCGTGGTGTCGAGCGCATGGTTCACGTTGTGGGCGTCCCAGTTCAGCGGCCCGCCATAGTAGATCACGTCCCCCCAGCTTATCGGCGCCCCGCTGTGGTAGTTGTACAAGGACGAGACGGCCCACTCCCCTACGATCATGTTCAGCACTCCCTTGGATCTGCCCAGAAAGTGCTTGCCGCGCCCAAACGGAAGCTGGTACAGCACGCTGATGCCCACGTTCTGCGGCCGGTCGTCGCCCGAGACGCCCTTATTCAGCTTCAAATCCCCCCCGTTCAGGTAGGTGGTTTCGTCCGTCAGCCGTGAATGGCTGTAGTCGAAGCTCAACAAGAACCCATGCGACAGCCGGCGCGAAAGGCGGAGGCTCAACTGCTCGAAATAGCTTCCGCCGTTGTTCATGTTGCTCTCCGTCACGCTGGAGAATTCCGGGTAGGGCCGCAGCAGGTTCGAAACCGATATCGTCGAGCCGCTCAACGAGGTTCCCGGCATCAGCCCCGACATGGGATTCGTCACCGTCGCCGATAAGGCCGCCGCATTCGCCACCTGCGCCGCATCCCGCGTGGGCGACGTGCTCAGGTACTTCGCCGGCAGCGACCCGAAGCCATAGCTGGTCGTCAGGTGGATGCCATGGTTGCCGATGTATCCCACCTCCAGCGTGGTGTTCTTGCTCAACTCCTGCTGCAAGTCGAACGTCCAGCGGATGTTGTACTGCCGCAGCGTGTTTGGATTCAGGAACGTGATTCCCTGGCCCAGGTAGGTGTTGACGCCGTTGGCCCCTCCCGGCGGCAGGGTAATCCCAGACGGGAACGGATCGCTCAGGCTCATGGCCGGCGTCAGGTAACTGTTGTTCGTGGCCACCAGCGTGGTGGTGTTGCTGAACCCCGGCTGCTGCGGCACGATGGGGCCGTACACGGAATCGAACAGTCCCGCGCCCACCCGCAGCACGGTCTTCCCCTTCAGCGCCGTGGGCGACCAGCTCACCCCGAATCTGGGGCTGAACTCCTTCTTCGACATGGTGGTCGGCGCCCGGTGGTTGGCGTCCGCGAACGTCAGCCCGCCGATGGCGTTGATACTCGGATACAGCAACGGATTCTTCGCCGAAAGTGTCGGATACAACGCCGCGTAGTTGGCATTGGCCTGGGCCGTGACTTGGTTCGTCGCCGCCGCATTAAATCCGTTCGACAGCCGGTTCCACCGCTCCGTGGTTGGCCCGTTATACTCCCAGCGCAGACCAAAGTTGAACGTCAGGTTGGGACGCGCATGCCAATCGTCCTGCACAAACACCACTTCGTACAGCGAATCGTTCTTGCTCGGTGCGTTGATCGTGTAAGCGCCGCTGGTCGGCAGCCCCATCAGGAATTCGGCCATGCTCCCGCCCAGCGCCGGTGAGGTGGAGGTCGAATTGTCCGCCTTGATCCACGATCCGGTGTCGAACGTGTAGGAGCCCGTCGCCGCGCTCCAACTCAGGTTCGAAAAGTCCAGCACCCGGTGCTCGCCGCCGAACTTCAGCGTGTGCGCCCCAACCACCTTGGTCAGGCTTCCAAACAACTGGTAGATGTTGTACGGCTGGTCGGAGTAGTGCATGTTGGTGGCCGGGTTCGACGACAGGAATCCGTCGCTCATCGTAAAAACGGGCATCAGTTGCTTGGTGGCGTTGCCTGCGATGTAGCTGGGGAAGCCCAGCGTCGTCGAGTCGAACCCGATGCTGCTCTGGTCGTAGTACGCGCGGTAGCGGCTGAAACCCAAACGAAGATTGGCCACCAGCGTCGGCGAAAAGGTGTGGACGTCGTCCAGCATCCCACCCCAGATGGCCCGCGAGCCGATCTCTCCGCGGGCGATATTGTTGAACAGAATGCCGGAGTTCTGGCTCCAGAAACTGTTCTGCATGCTCGCGGTCAGCCGGTTCCGGCTGCTCAGGTCGAAATCCAGCCTCCCCGAAAATGCGTAGTAGGAGTTATTCGTCGTCAGCGGGCTGAAGTAGTTGTAGGTGTAGTCTTTGGTGCCGTAGTTGAAGTTCGGGTTGGGTATGTAGGTCAGGTACTTCTGTGCCACCGGGTTCAGGCGGCCGGTTGGAATGACGTTGCCCGCGAACGGCGTGCGCTTCACCACGCTGCCCGCGAGCGCCGCGGAAAACGGATCGTACAGTTGATAGGTCGATCCCAGCGCCAGCAGCTCGGAAAAATCCCCGGTGCGCTCTTTTACCGTCGGAACCGTGGTGTAGGTCGGCAACGGCTCGCTGTTCTTGTGCCCTTCGTAGTTGAAGAACCAGAACACCTTGTTCCGTCCGTCAAACACCCTCGGCACCCACAGCGGTCCGCCCACGCTGGTGCCCCACTGGTTCTGCTTGAAGTCGGTCTTTTGCCCGCCGGCCATATTCGTGAAAAACGGCGTCGCATTCAGGCTCCGCCGCTGGTTGAATTCCGATGCCGCTCCGTGCAGTCCGTTGGTCCCGCTCTTGGTGATGATCTGCACCGTGCCCCCGCCCGCGCCGCCGAAGGACGCGTCCACGTTCAGCACGTCCACCTTGACTTCCGCCACGCCATCCACCGGAGGGCTGAATCCCGCCCGCTGGTTGGTGATCCCGACGGTGCCCGTGATCGGCACGCCATTGGTCAGCACCTCGTTGTTTCCGTTGCCGGCGCCGCCCATGGCGAGGTTCGAAAACCCGCCGTTCTCATAGGGGCGGTTCTGGTCCCGGACGCCGGTGTTCACCACCCCGTACGCCATCACCGCCAAGTCCATGGGAGCCCGCCCGTTGATCGGCAGGTTCTCCACCTCTTTCATGGTGATCGCCTGCCCCGCCGACGCCGAGACCGTCTGCAAGGGCGCAGCGTCGCTGGTTACCGTTATGCTATCCGTCGTGGCCCCCAAGGTAAGCTGTATGTCCACGCCCACGCGGGACGTGCTGGCCAGCACAATCCCCGACTGCACATATTTCTTGAAGCCTGCCGCTTCCGCGGCGATCTCATACTCGCCCGGCAGCAATTGCGGTATGGTATACAACCCTTCCGATCCCGATACCGTGGCGAAATGTTCGTTGGTATCCATCTTCGTCGCCGTTACCTTGGCGCCCGGCACGCCCAACCCGGTCGGATCGGTGATGCGTCCGGTCAGTGTGGAACGGTATTCCTGTGCCTGCAAACCGCACGCGCAAACTAGTAGAACAGCTAGACCCCATCGCGACATACAACCTCCCTCAAACCCGTTGCGGCAATTTGCCGATATTCACAGCTTGTCCAGAATTTCCATTTTGGCTTCGCGTCCGTGCTCGATCATGAACCTGACCACCTTGCCCGCAGGGCGGCGATTCTTCCTGGCATCGCCCCAAACACCCGCCGCGACGGCTTGGCGTTTGGTCCTTTCGGGACATGCGATCTCGTGGCGCGCCGAAGAAAGGCACACGCATTTACCCCGAGGTGAAGCGTTCAGTAGAGCTTACAATGAAATTCCCACAAGCGATAGGGGTTAGGGGATAACTTGGTGTGGCGCGGCGGTGAGTAACGCGGTAGGTAACGGTGTTAACATGAGCATTCGATGAGCGTTGAAGTGGAGGACATGCGCGCGCAGGTTGGCCGTTTGATCCAGAGCAAGACGTTCGAAACCTCGGAGGTTCACCGGCGCCTGCTTCAATACCTGGCCGAGAAGTCCATTTCCGGAGAGGCTGATCGGCTGAAAGAGTACACCATTGGCCTCGAAGCCTTCGGAAAACCTCCCACTTACGATCCCAAGCAGGACTCGATTGTCCGGCTCCAGGCCGGCCGGCTGCGGCAGAAGCTGGCGGCGTACTACCAGACCGAAGCGGCCGGGGACACCATCCGGGTGACTCTGCCGAAAGGCGCTTTCAAACTCCACTTCGAACCGGTCGCCGCACAGGATCACGCGCAGGGGATACCGTGGGATCCGCGGCGCACGCTTCTGCTTCTCAGTGCCGCGCTGGCTGTGGCGTTGATCTGGGCCGTGGCTTCCACCATCTGGCTGGTCCGCGTGCATCGTGCAGCGGAGGTGATGGTTGAGCGGTGGACTCCTGAATTGGAAAGTCTTTGGGGGCCTTTCTTGCAGAGCAACCGGCCTTTGATGGTGTGCCTGGGCACTCCTATGTTTGTCCGGTTCCCCGACTTTGGCCTCTTCCGCGACCCGAAGGTCAATGATTGGCAGGAGGCCGAGAAATCGGAGCGCTTCACGGCGGTGCGCAAGATGCTGAGCGGTAAAGGGATCTTTGCGTCTTATGCGTATACCGGCGCGGGCGAGGCCAGCGCGGCGTTTCTGCTGTCGAAACTTCTCTCGACGCGCAAACGCGACATACTGCTGACGCGCAGCAGCATCCTATCCTGGCAGCAGGTTGTGGATGATGACGTGGTGTTCGTAGGGCCGCCGAAATTCAATCTTCAATTACAGGCCGCGGCGCTGGCCCAGGACATCGTGATCGAGCCGGAAGGGATTCGGAACCGCAATCCGCAGCCGGGAGAGCCGGTGTTTCTCGAGGATCACCTGGTTCCGGAAAAGCCATCCGAGGGGGAAACGCACGCACTCATCAGCCGGACACCGGGTCTCTCCGGGGTCGGCGAATTGCTGGTGATTGCCGGGAATGCCTCGGCGGACACTCTGGCCGCCGCCGAATGGCTCACCCAACCCTTGCGGGCGAGAGAATTGGCACGCCACCTGCGCACTCCATCCGGCGAAATCCCCCGGTATTTCCAGGCGGTGGTGAAGGTGGTGTTCAAGCAAGGCATCCCGGTTCAGAGTTCCTACGTGTTCCACCACGTGCTGAGCGGGCCGCCACAACGGGTTGGCGCCAAGCGGTAGGGAGTAGCCGGGGCGAAAACAACGGGTCGGGGCCAAGCGGCAGTTCGGCGCGGCGCTCAGCGATCCAGGGCGGCCACTCCCGGTAGTTGGATTCCCGCGAGGAATTCCAGCGACGCTCCGCCGCCGGTGGAGACATGCGAAATCTTGCCGGCCACACCGGCGGCCTGGATGGCCTTTTCGGAATCGCCGCCGCCCACCACGGAGGTCGCGCCGGAGCCGGCCACGGCCTTCGCCAGCGCCACCGTGCCGTGGTCGAACGGCGGCTTTTCGAAGATCCCCATGGGGCCGTTCCAAATCACCGTTTTGGCGCCGGCGATCACCCGTGAGAAGTTCGCTATCGTTTTGGGCCCAATATCCACGGCGATCTTGCCTTCCGGAATGGTATCGACCGTCTGGTTGGCCGCGCCCTCAGCGATCTCGGAAACCACCACGTGGTCCACGGGCAGCATGAGCTTGCCGCCGAGATCGGCCAGCAGCTTGCGGGCCAGCTCGACCTTGTCTTCTTCCACCAGCGACTTGCCGGTGGGCAGGCCTTGCGCTTTGAGGAAGGTGTAAGCCATGGCGCCGCCGATGAGCAGCTTGTCCACGATCTTACCCAGGTTCTCGATGACTTCGATTTTGTCGGACACTTTGGCGCCGCCCAGAATGGCGACGCAGGGGCGGGCCGGGTTGGTGGTGGCCATTCCGAGGTACTTCAACTCTTTGTCCATGAGCAGGCCGGCCGCCGCCTGGGGTACGAACCGGATCATGCCCTCGGTGGAAGCGTGCGCGCGGTGCGCGGAGCCGAACGCGTCGTTCACGTAGACGTCGCACAGCGCCGCCAGCTTCTTCGCGAACTCCGGATCGTTCTTCTCTTCCTCGGGGTGGAACCGCAGGTTTTCCAGCAGCAGCACTTCGCCCGGCGCCGGTTTCAGGGCTTCCACCGCGGGTCCGACGCAATCGGGCGCCATTTTGACGGGCCTGCCGAGCAGCTCTTGGAGGCGCGCGGCGGCGGGCTTCAGGCTCATTTCCGGATTGGGCTTGCCCTTGGGGCGTCCCAGGTGCGAAGCCAGAATGACGCCGGCGCCCTGCTCGAGCGCGTACTGAATGGTGGGCAGCGACGCCTTGATACGCTTGTCGCTGGTGATTTCCATGTCGCCCTTTTCGTTCTTCTGCAGCGGGACATTGAAATCCACGCGGATGAAAACTCGTTTGCCATTGAGATCGAGATCGCGAATCGATAGATGAGACATAGCAGGCCCTCAAGTGTTGGTTTGATTCCTGAGAGTAACACGCCGCGGGCTGAAGCGTAGAAAAGGGGACAGACGCATTTAAATAAATGCGTCTGTCCCCTTTTCTACTTGCCGTTCAACAGAGCCGTGCCTGTGCCGACGCAGCCGTTCTCTCCATTCGGCATATTAAGCGACAGCGTCTTGTGGACCGTCCCAAGATGCGCCAGTTCGTCGTTGGTCAGGTCGAACTGGGACGGATGTGGCTCCCACCCTTGAGCGGCGCATACGCCGATGAACTCCGCCGCGTCGCCGGGAGGCACGGCGCGAATCTGGAACCAGAGCGTGGCGTCGCTCGGCTTGCGCGTGAGTCGCGCCAGAATATGGCCTTTGTCGCGGCCGGGGTCGTCGATTCGGGAGCTCGCGGCGATACTGCCCTGATGCCCGGTTGCCGTTCCGTGAATGGAGTATGGGGCGAACGGCCGGATATCGCCCGGACGCATGCTGGCGAAATTGCAGTCCGTCGGCGACATCGCCGAGTAGTAGCCTTCGCTGTCGCCGACCATCCCGGGCCGGTAAGCGATCTCGATGTGATGGGTCTCGTTGGTGCCGGCATCCTTAGCCTGGCGCATCTGCAGGTCCACCACGATGCTGAAGCAGGGCTTTGGCGGTTGCTGAGCCCATGCCAGAGCCGGGATGAGCAGTAATGCAACGATCATTGTGGAAAGACCTATCTTCATGGAAAGCCTCCTTTGACGCAAAGCGTCTCCCGGATCAGAATACAACACTCTTGTCCTTGGCGTAACAGACGGAGTTCAGGGCGCACTCGGGGCACTTCGGCTTGCGCGCCTGGCACAGCGCCCGCCCGTGCAGGATCATCTGGTGGGCGAAGAGAATCCACTTGTCTTGGGAGATGGCCTGCATGAGGTCCCGCTCGATCTTGACCGGGTCGGTGTTCTTGGTGAGATCCAGCCGCTGGGCGATGCGCTGCACATGGGTATCCACCACCACGCCCGACGCAACGCCGTAGGCCGTGCCCAGCACCACGTTGGCGGTCTTGCGGGCGGCGCCGGGGATGGTCAGCATCTCTTCCATGGTCTTGGGCACGTTGCCGCCGAACTCGGAAACCACCTTCTGCGCCGCGCCCACGATGGACTTGGCCTTATTGTTGAAGAAACCGGTGCTGCGGATATCGCCGGCCAGGACCTCCGGGCGCACCGCGGCGAAATCCGCGGGCGTGGGGTATTTGGCGAACAGGCCGGGGGTCACTTCGTTGACGCGCTTGTCGGTGCACTGGGCGGAAAGAATGGTGGCCACCAGCAGCTCCCACGGGTTGCGGTGGTGGAGCGCGCAGGTGGCGGCCGGGTAGATGTGGTCGAGACGGAGCAGAATTTCGGCGACGCGCTGCTGCCGCTGGGCTGCGGTTTTCGGGCGTTTCGCGTAAGGTGGTAGAGAGTCATGCGAGCGCGCTTGCTTCTGCTCGCCGCGGCGTTGGCCGCTTTTGGCGCTTCGCTCGGTTCGGGCTTTCACTTTGACGATTATGCCATTTTCTCGGACCCGGTCCTGACGTCTCGCTGGGGGTGGCTCGGAGTTTGGGGCTGGCGGCAGACGCGCCCGCTCACCTACCTCAGCTTCTGGCTGAACTACCAGACCGGGGGGCAGAACCCTCTCGGATACCACGCCCTCAACCTGCTACTGCATTTGGGCGCGGTGCTGCTGGCCTACGAGTGTTTGCGGCGGATTCTGCCCGAGCGCGCGGCGCTTGTGGCGGCCGCGTTATTCGCGGTACACCCGCTTCAGGCCGAAGCCGTGGACTACGTGTGGGGCCGCAGCATCGTGCTGGCGGCGCTGCTCTCGTTTGCCGCGCTGCTGTGCTGGATCACGGGCCGGCCATGGGCGGCGGTGGCCTACTTTGCGGCGGCGCTGCTGGCGAAGGAGGAGTGCGCGGCATTCCCGCTGGTGCTGTCCATGCTGCCGGCGAGGCCGCGAGGGCGGTCCCACATCGCCGTCATGCTTGGCCTGTCCGTGGCGGCGGGGGCGCGCGTGATATATGCCGCCGCGGTGACGCCAGGGGCGCCGGCGGGGCTTCACGCGGGTATATCGCCGTGGAAGTACCTGCTGGCACAAGGGCCGGTAATTCTACGTTATTTGCGTCTGCTGATTGTGCCTTACGGATTCACGGTGGATGCGGACATCCATGTGCCGGCGGTAGGGCTGGGAGTTCTGGCATGGGCCGGCATTGCCGCACTGGCGGTGTTTTTGTGGCGTTACCGAAGGCACCCCGGCGCCATGTGGCTGCTGGCGGGGTTGATTCTGCTGATTCCGAGTTCCTCCGTCTTTCCCGCGGCGGATCTGTCGGCGGACCGGCGCATGTACCTTCCCCTGCTCGGATTCGCGGCGGCTGCCGGCTGGCTTTTGACGCGCGTGCGGACCGCGGCGCTGGCGGTAGTGGTGGCGGTGGGGCTGACAGGCGTCAGCATGGGGCGAACCCACGTGTGGATGACCGAGGAACGGCTGTGGCGCGAGGCCGTCCGGCGCGCGCCCGAAAAAGTGCGGCCCAAGATCCAATTGGCCCGCGCAGTGCCCGCCGCGGAAGCTCTGGAACTGCTGGCCGGCGCGCGGAGACTGGCGCCGTACGATCCGGCGGTGGCCGCGGAAACCGGGAAGATCCTGCTGTCGGAGGGCCAGGCGGCAGCGGCGCTGGAGGAGTTTGGGCGCGCGCTGGCACTCGATCCGCTGGATGCGCGCAACTTCAATAACCGTGGCGTAGCGCTCGACGCACTGGGGCAGACCGAAGCCGCGCGTCAGGATTTCGAGCGCGCGCTGCGGATCGACGCCAGCCTCACTGAGGCGCGCCAGAACCTGGAGAAGCTTCCGGTACCGGGGCGGTAATTTGCAAGTCTAAGGTGACATTCTGCCAGTCGGGCATCTCGTAGATTTGCAGCTTGCTCGCGACCGGCGCGGAGAGCTCCTTGGACTCCAGCGGTCCCAGGTTGGTGGTGAACGAAAAAGTACCCTCGGCGTCCTCTTCGGATTTCTGGGTGCGGCCCCAGATGGTGACGTTGCCGGCGAGGCCGCTGAAGTCGGCTTCGGAGTGGTTGATCAGCATAAACTTCGCCAGCGTCTTCTTCTTGGCGTCCTGGACGAACCGCACGCCCGACACCTCGATGTACCTCTGCAAGGGGTTGGTCTTGGCGCCGGCCTTGGCCGCCGGGCTCTCGACGCTGGCCGATGGCGTGGTCGGCTGGCTGCCCCCGCGCGCGACCTGAACGACCCAATAGATGCCGAACACGAGGCCTACAAAGGCCAGGGCAAAAACCACCGTCAACAGCCAGATTGGCAGGACAAAGCGGCCGGGGCCAACGGCCTGCGGCAGCGGCTGCGGCTGGGGCTGCGCCGGCGGGTAGTACGGCTGAGCCGGCGGTTGCGGCGGTTGCGGCGGGTAATACGGCTGAGCCGGTGGCGGCGGCGGTGGCGGCGGGTAATACGGCTGAGCCGGCGGCTGCGGGTAGTACGGCTGCGGACCGGGAGGTGCCGCCGCCGGAGGTGGCTGTGGCGGCGGATAGTAGGGCTGAGCCGCAGAAGGAGGCTGGGGCGGCGGTTGCGGCGGGCCCGCCGCGGCGCCAGCCGCTGCGGCTTTGGCGGCGCAGTCGGGACAATCGGCATACGCTGGGGGAACTTCGCGCCCGCACTGCGGGCAAATCCACGAGAACATTATGCTGGCCTCAATCCTTTAATGTACCGCTTGGAGAACTCCGGCGAATGAATACAAGCGGCCGGCGGCTTCCTTGTCGCGCCGGAACGAGTGAAACTCCTCGGACCGGCACATGGTGCACAGATTCGACGCGTAGATGCGCTCCGGCGTTACACCGGCATGCATGAGCTGCCGGCGGTTGGCCTCGGCAAGATCGACGTGTGCCCAGCCCTGCTGGCCGAACTCGGCAGCCACCTCGGGCCCCACCTCATAGCAGCAGTGGCCGATGCCCGGGCCGATGGCGGCGTGGAGATCCCCGGGCAGCGAGCCGAACTGCGCGCACATGGCTTCGACCGCGCGCTGGGCGACGCGCGCGACCGTCCCCCTCCAACCGGCATGCACGGCGGCCACCGCGCGACGGCGGTCATCGACGAGCAAAATGGGAAGGCAGTCCGCGGTTTTGACCGCCACTACGGAGCCGGGCGTGTTCTCGAGCAGCGCGTCGCCTCTGCCAAGCACGCCGCCGCGCCCCGCCGCGAGCACACAGGCAGCCGAGTGAATCTGCCGCAGCGTGGCCAGATTGAACAAAGCGGGGACGCGCGCCCGGCGGGTGCCGAATCCATGCACCAGCCAGAGGAGCGAATCGAGCTCGGTTACGCGGTAGATGTGGCGCGAATCCTGGTAGAACACGGTTACGCGAGGTTCCGACTCTGGGCGATGCGAACCTGCTGCCGGAAGCTCTCGAGCATGGATTCGTCGAGCCGCACCTCGGTGGGCCGCTTCACCAGCGTGGTCATCCGGTCGATCTTGTCCTGGAGCTTGAGCAAAGCATAGAAGAGGTTTTCGGGACGCGGCGGGCAGCCGGTGACGTACACGTCGACGGGCACGATTCTGTCGACCCCCTGGAGCACGGCGTAGGTGTTGAACGGACCGCCCACGCTGGAACAGGCGCCCATCGAGATGCACCACTTGGGCTCGGGCATTTGGTCCCAGATGCGCTTGAGGGCCGGGGCCATTTTGAGGGTGACGGTGCCGGCCACGATCATCAGGTCGGACTGCCGCGGGCTGGGACGAAAAACCTCCGCGCCGAAGCGCGCAATGTCGAAGCGCGCGGTGCTGGCGGCGATCATCTCAATGGCGCAGCAGGCCAGTCCGAAGGTAAGCGGCCAGATGGACGACTTGCGCGCCCAGTTGAACACGTAATCCACCGACGTGGTGATGAAGTTTTGTTCAAACTGGTTCTGAATGAAAGAAGCCACGCGACTCTCTCCTGGGTGCGTCAAAGCGGATTGTAGCACCAAAAAGTGCGCGCCTGAGGCAGTGGGGTGGAGAATCAGCCCCGAAGGGGCGCCAGCCAATAGCCCAGCCCGTGAGCGCTGGGACGCGGTCCGAAGTCTGCCAGCCCCGGCAGCGGCGTAAGAAAGCTCCACCCACCGATCACGGAGCGCTACTGTCCCGTCCCGCGTAATTATTGACAATTCACACCCAATCCATAGCAATCGCCGCGCCCGCTCTCGGCGATCCTGCCCGTCTCGTGGGCCTGGTGGACGCCCGACGGTTCTGGGGAAGCCGTTCCCCGGCTGGAGTTCCCAAGCGCGGAACGCATAAGCGTTACAATAGCCCTCTCGACAAGCATTTTCGCAGGCTCTCCGATTGGACGTAGTTTCCCGGATGGGGACGTCACGGGGGTGATCTCCCACAACGCCGTTCGGGACCAGTTTCCGTGCGGGTGGACAAACGGGAGAGTGGCATCGTCAATCGCCGCTGCAAGTCGATCAGCGCCTGTCCCAGGCCACCCCGTCTGCTAACATTCTCATTGATGAACACGCGTGCGGTGGTCTTCTTGGCGCTGCTCTCCCTGTGCTCGTGCCAGCAGAACCCGCACGTGCCGGCTGCTGTCGACACCCGGCTAAGCGCTACCTTCTTTGATGTCGGCCAGGGCGACGCCGCCCTGCTGCAAACTGCCGAAGCCACCATCGTAATTGACACGGGGCGCAATGGTGAAATCGTCCAGTTTTTGCGTCAACAAGGCGTCACTCACATCGATCTTCTGGTCCTCAGCCATCCCCACGCTGACCACACGGGTGGCTTAGGCGCTATCGTCAGATCCTTTCCGGTTACGGAACTCTGGTACGCCGGCGACTATAGGGGAAAACTCCGGCAGATGTTTCACGCGGCAAGGATTGCAGAGGCGGTCGCCGCGGGCAAAACAAAGACGATCGGCCGGCTATCGCTGATCGTGCTGCATCCGGAACCGGGCGCCGTAAACGCGCGGGGAGGCGAATCGGACGTCAACAGCGGGTCCTTGGTCATCAAGGCCAGCTATGGGGAGAGCCGATACATGTTTCCAGGCGACTGCGAACTGGGCTGCTGGGAGGAACTGTTTAACCTCCATCGTTCGGACCTGCGCGCCGACGTGCTAAAGGCGGCACATCACGGCTCTCGGAACGGCACCAGTTCGGGCGTACTGGGAAATGTCCGGCCGACGACCGTTATTATTTCTTGCGGACGGAACAACGAATACGGTCACCCGCACCAGATTGTCTTGGTTATGATCCAGAAACTGGGAGCCAGGTTGTTTCGTACCGACGAGCAGGGAACCATACACTGCACCGGCACGGATTGCAGGGCAGGGGCATGATTCGGAGCCGAACCACCGGCGATTAGATTCAAGATCACTCGCCCATGCAGAGACAGGTGCAACGTGGCAAGGCCCGCTGGAGCGAACGAGCGGCTTTCGATCCCCGGCTCGGCTCCGTTATCCATGGAGTTCGGGCCACCAGCGAACCTGCGCGCCTCTCCCCGCCTTTTCGGACCCTCCAACTACTGCTGAAAGCGGGACATCCCAGCCGGGTAGAAAGTGTGCTCAAACGTCTCCCGACCGTCGTAGTAGTCCTCCTTGGTCTCGTACGTGAGGCGGTAGTCGAAACGGCAGCCATTCCCACTTGGGCGGGAGGCATAGAAGCCCTCGACGGCGGAGAGAAGCGACCGAGCAGGGGCCCAGCCGCTCAGGACAGTCCGAGTCACGGGAATACCGATTCCCGACGCGGCCGCCCAGTCACTTAGATGCCGGCTTTCTGAGAGCAGCTCCACGCTCACGGCACCCCGCACAACCGATGCATGCACCAAAATGTTGTCGTCCTCACACCGGGGGTAACCGCGTCCAATATCGGTGAGCACGGCCCTGCCCTCCGGAGAACGCAGTATGCCAAGAAGTTGCGGCAGCGATTGCGGGGGGTCGGCTTTGAAGTATTTCTCCCACCAACTTATCTTGGCCTCGAGCTCAGCGACTCTCCGGTCCCGCTCGGTGAGTTCTTTCTGCAGCAGGTCAATCTTCTTCTGCCGTTCCGCCGCGAGTGCTTTCAAGATGTCCGGGGGGTTGTCACTGGCCGGCGGCATGACCGAGTACCATACGACGAATAGCAGTAGCAGGAACGTCTCCGCTAGAGTCATCGCAATAACAAGATCGGTCCTTAAGGGCGATTGCGGGGCCATTTCTCTGCTCCGGGTTCTACAAATCGCCGCCGCGCAGAACCTGGATCGCGCTATAGCTCACCCGACGGGTCTGCTGTCTTATGATGCCGACGATTTCCGATACAGCTTCCTCGAGTTCTCGAAGCTGCCGCGCAAGCTCCTCGGTCTTCATGACGGTATCTTTAGGTAGCCGAATCTTCTTTACATCATCGGCGAATTCACTCAGGGTAGTCTCGACATTCTTCGCTCCGCCGTCAATCCTCCCCGATCCCGAAGCCAGAACCTTCCCGAGCACCACAATGGCCGCCTGGAGATCGACTACCGCACCGTTGAATTCGTCGACCTTCGCTACAAGGCCCTCCGGCAGCTGCAACTGGCCTATGTGTTCCGCGAAGTCCCTTAGCCCCCTCTGCACGCCGTCGCCACCCGCATAGATATCGGAAGTGAGGCCGGCAAGAGCCGCGCGGACCTCTTTGCCCTCTAGCACTGTAGAGAGCCCCGCGAGCGTCGTTTCGACGCTCTCTACCGTAGCGGAGAGGCCGGCCGTTTTGGCTACGATGTCAGCAGGCACACGAATCTGGTCGATTCGCGCAGCCAACAGCATCAACTGGCTCTTGATCGAGTTCGCTCCTTCCTCGATCTTTGACGAGAGAACGGCCAGCGATGCGCGCACCTCGGCTACACCCTGTTGAAGCACCCCATCCACGGCTTCCGTGCCGGAACTCGTCACCTGTTGGACCCCCTGCACGCCAACCGTGATCGCCTGCCGCAAATGCGCTGCGCCGCCGGCCACCGCGCCGGTTGCCTCAGTTACAGAAGCCTTGAATTCCTCGATCGATGGTTTCAGCAAAGTCAGGAGCGGCTGCACAGTAGCCTCAACGCGGCGGTTCCACTGCTCCAGCATCCGCTGCCCCAGGGTCCTGTACTCCGGTTCGAGTTCGAGGATTGTCCGCTTCACGCCACCTGCGCTGTCAATAAGCCCTCGAAAAACCTGTGAGGCCGCGGAGCTCACACCTTCGAATTTCTGGAGGGACCGGAGGGCCGCTTCCATCCCCCTTGTGAACTGTTGGAGCTCCTCTTCGACGGTCAGCTGCGCTTCGCCGGCCTGCTCGTCAGCCCTATATCCGAACTGCAACAGGAACATCCGTAGAAACATCCCAGTTGCAGTGGTGGCCAACGCATAGCCTAGTACGCTAAAAACGCCTTCCGCTCCGGTCTGCCCCTTGAAAATGAAGCTGTCTATCAACGCGAAAAGTGTCCAGAAGAACCCGAGAAAGTAAACGGAATCAGCAAGCTGCGCAACCTGGGTCGAACGGAGAGCGGGCCCCGCGGCGGTTCTGGAGCCTCTATATCTGACCGCGCAATACCACAGCATCACCAACACAGGAATAACGAGACGTCCAGCATTCCGGGCTGGAAACAAACTGATAGAGGCCATTCCGATGAAGGCCGCGACCGCCCAAGCCTCCGCAAGCTCGGCACCTAATATCCTCCGGGCCCACGAAACAGCCGCTTTGTCTGGCGAGGCCATAGGTCAGGGCAAGCAATCGGTGAGCGATGCGGGCGTCAAACTCCGCAACTGGATTCTGCAAACCTTTCCCGCCCCATTATCACGGAACGCTTGCTCCCAGCGACGGAGGCGACTGAAGTACCCCGGCTCATCGTTTCCGTCCGCAGCGCTCGGCTGAGAGATCATCACCACCCTAGATCCCGTTAGAGGGACCGAAGGCATACGCGAATCCCGGAAATCCGAGACGACGATAAGAATACCCTGCGCCTCGAACTGCCCAGCCTCTTGCTGTAGGCCGATTGCACCGGAGATGTCCGCCGTCCCGCCCGAGCGCCTCCAGCGGGCGGTGCCAAGTGCACACTCTTCGAGGATCGCGGCGAATTCCTCACGGGTACTTAGAAGGCCCGGCCTCTTGACGAGGTGCTGGGCAAACTCAACTGGGGGCATCGACCGTGACAAGCGCGCTGAGCCTTCCACGGCGAACCAAGTGACAGTTACGGGAGGGGCTGAGAGGAGCCGGGACACTCCGCGTGCAATGGTACCTAGATTCTCAGCTGAAGAGTACAGCGTATCGACGATGACTGAGACCGCCGTACCGGCAGGCTTGGCCCCCGGCGCCAGCGCTTGGCTGACCCGGTACTCAGTTGCCCCAAAAACCGGCATCGCAATCACCCCTGCGGCCCCCTTCCCCTTCAGCTCAGCCACCCATTTAGCTATGAGCGCCGAGTGAGCCTCCGCTGTCGACTCGCGGGAGTCCGTGCCGGAGCGGTGGAGGAGCAGGACGCGTGCGCCGTTTAGGCTATACTCAGCGGGCTTGGCACCCGGCGGCAAATCTTCAAGAAAGTCCGAAAGAACGACGAGCACCCGCTCCGTAGGTACGCTGCTTGTCTCCTCGCTCGCCAGGGCCAACGCGCCGCGAATGTCCGTATGCTGTGAGCGCTGCGCGGCATCGGCACTGGCCTTCACGATACTCCCGCTGCAAGCTGCTAGTTCCCCGCGCAACCCTGTCTTGTCCAATTCGCCCGCTGACCGGATCAGCTTCGGGTCCAACCTTATAGGCTTGCAAAGGTGCTCGGAAAGCACACTCTGGGTCTCGATCCTTGACCAATAGAAGCTGACCGGGGGCGAGGACCGGTAGGCAAATTCGGCCAGAGCGGCGGTTACGGCATTAAGGGCGCGCGCATCGGCTCCGCCGAGCGGTGCAAAGCTGAGGCTGAAATCGACGAGAACGACCACGCTGGTACCCGGCTGCGTCTGGCCAGAGCGACCGGGCAGGGAGAACCCCAGGAACGCGATCACCAAAAGGTAGGTGGGAGCGAACCAGCGAGGCATTGTTCACCGTTGGCCGGAGGGGCCTTCGCTTCCCGACGGGATGGGTTGCCGCCGGAGCGCGAAAATTGGCGACGCGAGAAAGGCGAGAACCTGCTCAATCACCATGAACAGAGTTCCGAAGAGGCGCACAAAGAGCAGCCAGAGCCACTCTGCAGCGGCAGCGACCAGGTTCCAGGCCCTACGAAGCCACACGCGAACCACGGTCAACAGGGGAATCAGATAATAGGCAGCCACAGCCAGAGAGAGCCCCACTACCAAATTAACGGCCCATAGAACTGTCTGATGGGGCAGGCCGCCCAAGCGGAGCGCGGCGTAGACGTAGGCTCCGACTAGCAGCGCAACGACAACGCAGCCCAAGGCCCTGTTCTGTATTGGGGCCCACACTAGGGTTTCCCTGGAGCCGGTCCGGCCTATGACCAACTCGCCTGCCCGAAACAGTGATCCCGCTACGAAAAAGACGAGGCCCTGGGCGCACCCCAGTACTAAGTAGAGCGCCGGCGAAAGGCCGCCAAGTACGTACCATATGGTCTCGTACCCGTTATAGATCAGCACAGCCACCGCTACCAGCGCCAGAGTGGCCCAGAAGCCAGCTTGATCGGCGAGGCTCTGAACGTCCGCGGCGCCCAGTTCCTTCTCGCCCGCGAGCGCCCAATCTGGCGGCTGTTCGCGCATCACCTCAATCTGTTTGCTTAGCTGCTCAACCGTCGAACGCACAGCCTCCGCCTTGTCATTGTCGCTCGCCACAAGCCGCCCGGCTTCTTCGGCACCCGCCTTAGCCTTGCCGATCTCTCCAGCGGCCTGCCCCACGGCTCCCAAATGGGTGTTTTGCTCGTTTCGGAGCCTGTGGAGCGAGCGTTTCAGCTCCGTCAGGGCGTTGCCCCGCAAAAGGGCGCGCAATGCGTAAAACCACATCAGGCCCATCAAGGATAGGCCGCCAATGATACCGAAGCCCCAGAGGAAGTACTGGGTCCCCTGCTTCATTGCAATCGGGAACTCGACTATCAAATCTCGCTGCGGGGCCACCTGAGAGTAGAATTGGCCCTCCATGAAGGCTACGATCAGAAACAGGCAAAGGGATGCAATGGTCGCGAGGTGAAACCTGTCTTCGGACTCAGGCCGGAGGAACACGTGGATGGCACCGACGCTAGCCTCGAACACTGTAAGCCCGACTGCGACAATGACGTAGAGCGGAACGCCGAGGACCATGAGGGAGACGGGGATAAACCCGAGGTCGCGGAGGATCTGGCTGAGCATCGCAGTGTTCAGCGGGATCAGAATAGCTAGGAAAAGACAGGCGACCGCTATCGTGCCGCGGGCGATACGGAGCTCGCGCACCTCCTCCAAAAGATTCTCGGCCGAAGGCAGATCCGCGAACGCCGGGACACTCGGCTCCTTCAGCAACCCTTCGAGGCGCGGCAGCGCCTTCCCGATTCCACCGAACCTCCGGACTAACCGGCTAAGGGTCCTATCCAACCGCTTGAAGGACCTCAGCAGAGGCTTGAGCATTTCCTGGAGCAGTGAGTTGCGGATCGCAAGCTGCCGGAGCGAATGCAACTTTTGGCAGTCCTCGGCCAGTTTTTGACACGAGGCCTCCCTGGTGGCGCGCGCTTCCGAATGCCGGTTCCGAAGGCCCTCCCGGTATGCTCGAAGCTCCTCTCGCAACCGGCGCACAAACGGAAATAGCAGGTAAGCGGGCCCGGTTAACAGGAGAAAGACCAACAGCGCCGCCAGACACCATGCGAGAACAGGCTTCAACCACGGAACTTCATCAAAAAAACCTTGCAGCAACGACTGCATCGCAGACCCTCTCATCAACCCGGGACCCAACGATACCGCCCGGTCCAGATTCTAGCACCGGACCTCCGCAGCCCAGCAAAGCCAACCGCCCTGCTGGGAGCCTACTTCGAGAGGGCTGACTTCACGACAGGCACGGCACTCTTAATCGTGCCCAGAATTGCGTTCTTTGTGCCCTCTTCAATCAACACGTTGATCTCTACATCGGAGTGACCCTCCGCGCCAGCAGAGACGACACTCCGGACGTCGCCGAACACGCGCAGGTATCTGCCCACGGGAGGGGCGCCCTTGGCAGTAACGACGGCGATTGAGCCAGTTCCATCATTCAGAACGAAAACTCCCGCACCGAGCAAAGCAAGGCGGAAGGTGACCTTCCCTTCAATTGCGATCGGCTGGTCACGCAGGTCCGCCTGCACGACATCGGAGATTCTCACGCGACGCGCGAACTGGCAGCCCGGCAGCGCGATCACGCAAAGTCCGGTAAATATCCGAACCCATCGCCATTCAGTTCTCACCCCAACATCTCCAGCCGTCGCAAGCACTAAACATGCGCGAGGAAGCCGATTCTACCACGAAAGGGTGTGAAAAACCACAGTTTATTCTGGGCCCGAGATGGAACAATATCGGTGGTTCCACGGCTGGCCTCGGTTCCGGCCTACGCACATCCGCGGTTTGGGCAACCAAGTGGCCGCCGACGTGGAGCGGACTTTCAAGGGAGCGATCTCCCAAAACGCCCTTCCAGACTGGTTTAGTTAGACCCGGCCGGCCGGGGCATTCCCCTACCCCTGCCAACTACTCGCGGGTAATCCGTGCCCGGCTCATTTCCACGGGTTGCCAAGCGCGCGGCCAACCTCGAACAATCCGGCGGCAACTGTCGCTACAGAGGTGTATACTCGGACATGTTGAAGGAGGTATTTCCGATGGCAGTGAGAGTCCTTATCGCCTTTCTGCTTGCAATCCCAGCTTGTTTTGGTCAGGCCCCTGTCGTGACGGCTCCGAAGGACAACACGCCTGTGCCCGAGCGGCCCTTCGTCGAAGGAACTGCGAAAAATGCGAGCACTATCGTGTGGGTCGTTGTACACCCGTTGGAAACCGGTGACTTTTACGTTCAGCCAAAAGTCAACGTGCGCGCTGGCGGAGCATGGACCGTGCAGGTTTATGTCGGGAGACCCGGCCGAGTAGACCTTGGTAAGCGATTCGAGATTCGAGCCATATCGAACCCATCTGACGCTCTCAGCGAAGGGCAGACCCTTCCGAATTGGCCTAGGGCCGAAGCCATGAGCGAAGTCATCCTCGTTACCAGGAGATAGCCTTGGACTTTTGGAAGTACATCCTGCAAGCAGCGAGCGCAGTGTTCGTCCTTTACGTAGGGTTGGCTCCTCGTCTCGATCGTCGCAAGAGAACCCTCTGCCTTATCGCTGTGGCGCTAATCCTCGGTGCGGCTCTTCTAAGTTACCTGAAGGAGCGCGACTCTAATCGGGCCCTTCGCGAGAATAGCGCGCAACTTCGATCAATCAAACAAACACTCGACGTACTTCGGGACAGGTTGTTTGAGGAAGAAGTTGCACGGGTCATGAACACTCCTCGGCAGAGGCCTCCCGCGCCCCTGGAAATCGTCACAGATGAAGCGATCACCATAGATGATCCGACTCACCTCGTGGATGCGCGAAACCAAATAAGAGGCCGATCCAAGGGAGTTGAGGGTCCGATTTGGGTGATAGTGCACCCGGCAATGGGTGGGGCATACTGGGTTCAGCCACCGGCTTCTCCGACTGCGAGCGGGGAATGGACCACGAAGGCATACTTTGGCCAGGAAGGGCAGCATCACGGTCTAGAATTCGAACTTCGTGCAGTTGCCAATCCGGCGGACGAGCTGCATGAAGATGCAGTTCTTTCCGACTGGCCGAAAGTCGGCCAATCGTCTTCAGTCAAGCTCGTAACCCGGCGATAAAGCGAAGCCCTGGCTCCTGTGTTGGCAACCAAATGCTGGCACCCGATTGAGCCGCGACCCGGTGGGTGCCCTGTCTTCGAAACGTGGGAAACCTAATTTCCTTGCGGACTTGGAAGGTTCGCGCGGCAATGATCACCCGCCGAATACAGCGAAGGGTCTAGGTTCGCGCCGACTGGGTCCGCGGCGGTCCTGGGCGGGATTTTGGGGAAAGCCCGAGGGTTTCAGTCGATAGATCCCGTGATACGCCGTTCACCGCGGGAGCGTCGTCGGGATCACGCCGAGCGGCGCCCTGTCCACACCTCACGCTTCGCCAGCTACCGGATCGGCGATCACAACACATTGTCTCAGCCGAATCAATGACTTACGCATCTGACCGTACCTGGGCGTAGTACACTGTCGACAGGGGGGCGAATCCGCTTTGGTCATTTTCCGAAATTGGCTTTGTTCCGCATTTCGCGTAGGGCAGCCGCAACGGCCCGTTTCCGGGGTCCCGGCGTCCCCAGCCGCCAATCGGCGCATTTTGGCTTTGTTCCGTCATCCTGGCAAGGCGGCCAGTGTCGGCCCGCGATTGCCGCCAGGTCAGTTGCTCTCCGGCTCAAAAATGCCGCTTTCCGTAACCATGCTTACGGTTCTGCATCGTGAAATCCTTTACTTTCAACGGCTCCTCAAACAAAAGCGAAAGCTTCTTTACGATTTGGCTTCGTTCCGCTGTCTGCCTCCCGCCCCCTTCACGCTATCCTCAATCGCCTGGAAGCCGAGGCCAACCACAACCACCCCGACCAGCAGCTCACCGTTTGTCCTCGCGTCGGATGCTGTGGTGGCGGTCGGGTGCCCGCCCAAGCTGCTGCTGTTTCCGGCCCCCGGCCCCTGGCCCCCGGCCCCCGTCGTGCCCACGCCGACCCTCGCCGGCAGCCGTATCCAATTGAAATTCAGGCGCTTACGCAAAGGCACCCGGGCCATCGATCTCCCTGACCATCCGTGTGACGCATCTTGCAAAAAAGCCCCCAAGATGCGTCACAAAATCTCGGACCACCGCCGCAACCCGTTCAAAAAGAGGAGCTTGCAACGCGATGAATTCAAACTCCACACACAGGAAAAGATGCGTCACACGGGTGGCGCGCTCGACCGGCCTCGGGAAGCATTCGAAGCCAAGCCGCGACCGTACGAACATGTGAAAAAACCATGGCCGCCGATGAACCCCGACAAACGCGGATTGAAACCAAAATTCTTATCCGTGTTCATCCGTGTTCATCCGTGGCTAAAATTATTTTTTTCACTCTCTCTACGCGAGCGGATTCCGCAGCTCAGCCCCGAAATCCCAAAACCGTTAAGCTCTCGGGGCCTCCGGGCCTCGTGGGTGCGCACGACGCACAGTCGAAACATGGTAGGATGTGGCATCGCCACGCGGGTAACAGTTCACGATCCGCAAGAATCACCGCAAGGAGATCGCAAATGAAAGCAGCAGTCTACTATGGGCCGCGCGACGTTCGCGTAGAGACTGTCCCCAAGCCCTCGGCGGGGCCGGGTGAGGTAGTGCTTCGAGTGCTTCGCTGCTCGGTGTGCGGCACGGACAAACGCATCTTTACACACGGACAAAAGAATGTTGTTCCGCCGACGATCACTGGACACGAAATCGCAGGGACCGTGCACGAGGTTGGCTTCGGCGTGGACGCCGAGATCGCCATCGGCCGCAAGGTAGTGGTCGCCACGGTGGTTGGTTGCGGGAAGTGCATCTACTGCCAGCGAAAGCAATTCAATCTCTGCGATTCGTTCACGGCCCTCGGGTACGATTACGCCGGGGGGTTCGCCGAGTACGTCAAGATTCCCGCCGCCGCGGTAGCCCAGGGGAACATCATTCTCATTCCTCCCGCTATGTCGCTGGAGCGCGCGGCGCTGGTGGAACCTCTTTCTTGTTGCCTGAATGGCCAGGAATATTTGAACGCGCAGCCGGGCGACCGGGCACTAGTCTTCGGCGCCGGCCCCATCGGATTGATGCACGCGGCTATCCTCAAGTCCCGTGGCGGCGACCCCGTCATCGTGACGGATGTCTCCGACGAACGGCTGGCCTACGTTGTGGAATTCGGCCTGGGCCGAACGGTCAACACGGCCGGAGGCAATGCGATTCCGAAGATTCTCGAAGCCGTTGGGGGTGAGAAGTTCGACGTTGCCCTAACCGCCAACTCCGTGAAGTCCACGCAAGCTGATGCCTTGAAGTTAGTGCGTAAGAAGGCCCGTGTTTGCTTCTTTGCCGGCATACCGAAAGACGATCCGGTGTTACCCATCGACACGAACTCCATCCACTACAATGAGATCTCCGTCTTCGGGTGTTTCGCTTCGAACTTGCAGCATTACCATCAGGCGCTGGAGATGATCGGGCGCGACGACATTCCCTGGGACCGCTTTGTCACACATCGGTTCAAGTTAGACGATATGGTGAAGGCCTTCGCGGTGATCGAGGCGGGACAAGGAATCAAGACGGTTATCGACTGCGAGTAACGGCAACTGTAATGGACAAGAATTCCCTGGCGCAACTTATCGAAGTCTCCCATGTGGTGGGAGCCGATCGGGAGTACGTGCAAGCGGCCGGCGGCAACACCTCCGTGAAATCGCCCGACGGCCGGACGATGGCCATCAAGGCCAGCGGCACCGCCCTGACCTTGATGAGCGAGACGGACGGCTGGGTGGAAATGGACGTGGCGGCGGTTCTGAGCGTGTTGGATCGAACGGATCTGGCCGCGCTGCCGGTGAAGGAGCGCGAGGCGCGTGTGCTGGAGTGCTTGCACGCCGCGGCGGTAGGCGGCTGCGGGCGCCCATCGGTTGAGACGGCGCTGCACGCCATGCTGGGGCGGGTGGTGGTCCATACACACGCCGTGGCGGCCAACGCATTGAACTGTGGGCCAGGCGTCAAGGCCTTGGCGGAAATCTGCCCGCCGGGCGAACTGCCGCCGCTGTGGGTACCCTATACCGATCCGGGCTGGCGCCTGGCAACGGCGGTCAGGACGGCTGCGAAGACTTATCGGCAACAGCACGGTTCCGTGCCCGCAGTCATCTTCATGGAAAACCATGGACTTTTGGTCGCCGGATCGGACGCGAGCGAGTGTCTGGCGCTGCACGATGAATGGGTGGCGCGGTGCGAGCGGTATTTCTCGCCGGCGGCGCCGCCGGTGCGCACGGCTGGGGAAATCGGTTCCGCCGCTCTGCGTAAGACGGTAGCGGAGCTTCGCCGGGTGTGGCGCGAGGCATTCGGAGCACGGCCTTTCATTCGCTTTTCCAGCGACACGGAACTGGCCGGGGCAGCTTGTGGAGAGGCGGCCGATTTATTCGCCGCCGGGTCACTCACGCCCGATCACATTGTCTACACCGGCGCTCATGCCGTAGTGGCGGAGTCACTGGAAGAGTTACCCGCTAAGTTACGACCAGCGTTGGCCGAGAAGTCATTCCCGCGGGTGGCACTAGTTAGAAATGTGGGAACGTTCGTGCTGGCTGCCGACCCCGCGAAGCTTGACGCCGCGGAGGATCTGGCGGTCGCCGGAGCCAGGATCATCCGCCTGGCCGCGGGGCGCGGCGGCGCACACAATCTATCCGCCGGCTTCGCCAACTTCATCATCAACTGGGAGGCCGAACACTACCGCGCCCGCCTGACGGGCTCCGCGCAGGCGCCGCTGGCCGGCCACGTGGCTCTGGTCACGGGCGCGGCTTCGGGGTTGGGTTGCGGCATCGCCCTGGGATTGGTGGAGGCGGGAGCGGCGGTGGCCTTTTGCGACATCGATGAGCCGGGCGTCGAGACCTCCGCAGCCAGTTCCGCCGACCCGCGCCGCGCGCTCGCCGTCCGCATGGACGTGACCAGCGAGCAATCGGTAACGGCTGCGTTCGATCGGCTTGTGAGCCACTGGGGTGGCGTCGATATCGTGGTGTGCGCGGCCGGCATCGCGCCTCCGTACGAGCTGGTCGATATGCCCGTGGATAAGTGGCGGCTGGCGCTGGAGATCAACCTCACCGGTTATTTCCTGGTGGCGCGTGAGGCTGCCCGCATCATGCGCGCGCAGGGAGAAGGAGGATCCATGGTCATGCTGTCATCCAAGACCGGGTTGGACGCCTCCAAGAGTAACTCCGCGTACAACGCCACTAAGGCCGGCGAGTTACATCTCATGCGCGGCTGGGCCTTGGAGCTTGGGCCAGACGGCATTCGCGTCAACGCCGTGGCACCGGGCAACGTTTTTGAAGGCTCCAAAATCTGGAACCCCGAGTACATCAAGGCCGCCGCTCGCAAGAAGGGCATCCAGCCCGAGGAAGTCATCCCTTATTACACTTCGCTGACTGCCCTAAAACGCGAGATCAAGCGTTCGGACGTGGCCGCGGCGATTGTTTTCCTGTGCTCCGACGCCGCGCGCTGCATCACCGGACAGACGCTGGTGGTGGACGGCGGACAGGTGATGGTGCGATGAACGATAAACTTGAAGCAGCCCTTTACGGCGGCACGCTGGAGAGCCGTCTCAATGCCTTGCGCCAACTTTGCGCGCAACTCGGCGAACGGTCCCGCCGGGGCACCAACTGCCACATCCACACCAACGAATCGTTCAGCGTCTTCCGGTCGCCCGCCGAAGCCGTCTGGCAGGCCGCGCGAGAAGGTCTGGCGGTGCTGGGCATTAACGACCATTACACGGTGGCGGGGCATGATGAGTTTCGCCAGGCATGCAAGATAGCGGGGATTGAGGCAACGTTTTCCATGGAGGCTGTGGGCATGGACCGCGCGGCCGAAGCCACTAAGCTGCTGCTGAACGATCCCGATAACCCCGGGCGCGTTTACCTTTGCGCGAAGGGCATCACCAGAATTCCGCCGGCGTCCTCCATTGCCGCACGGAGCCTGGCGCGCATTCGCGCGGCCCTCGAGCTTCGCAACCGGGAGATGACCGTGAAGGTGGGTCAACTCTTTCGCGAGCGCCTAGACGCCGAAGGCCCGTCGTGGGAAGACGTGCGCGCTTTGACGCCGCGAGGCAATACCACCGAGCGGCACGTGGGCCGGGCCGCGCTCGTCCGGCTGCGCCAGATCGCCGCCGCGCGTGGGATGCCTGTGAGTGAGGTCATCGAGCGCTGCTGCGGGACCGCTCCACCGGCGGGGGCGGACGACGCGGCGCTGCAGATCTTTCTCCGCGGCAAGCTACTCAAGGCCGGGGCCCCTTGCTACGTCCGGGAAACCGAAGATGCGTTCGTTTCCTCCGAGGATCTGCGCGACATGTTTCTGGCTTTCGGGGCCATCCCCACTTATCCGGTGCTCGGCAATCCAGTCACATCCGGGGAGCGCGATGTCGAGGCGCTACTGGATCGTCTGGAAGCATCGGGTTTTTTTGCGATTGAAGTTATACCGCACCGCAATACGCGGGAGCGCCTGACGGAAATTGTCTCAGCCGCGCGCCGCCGCTGGTGGCCGGTATTCAACGGCACGGAGCACAACACACCCGAGGCCCGTCCGCTGCTCGACCCGTATGCACTCGATCGGGAGTTCGAGCCCTGGTTCCGCCAAAGCACCGCGCTGATGCTGGGCCACCAGGCTGCCGTAAGCCGGGGGGAACCGGGGTTTGTCGGAGAGAATGGCCAGCCTTCGATCCCGGACGCGCGCGCGCGGTTCGAGTATTTCAGTAAGTCATTGACATAAGTTCGATCTTCTGACGGCAGCACGACAGAGGAAAAGGGGACAGACGCATTTTCCTGGATGGAAAATGCGTCTGTCCCCTTTTCCCCTACACCCCCAGCCCCGACCTTCTCACCAGTTCCCCCAGCGTCTGGTTGGTCTGCGGGTGATGGCCTTTTAGCGGGAGTATGCGCTCGTGAATGGCGTCCAGGAGCCAGGCGGGTTGCGGGAAGAATAGGGTCTCTAGCTCCGCGGCGGGGGTGATCCAATTGCGCGAGCCTAGCACCACCGGGGGGGCGTCCAGGTCGTCGAAGCAGAGTTGGGTCAGGGTCGCGGCTACGGTCTGCATTACGCAACCGCGCTCTACAGCGTCGCATACCAGCAGGACCTTGCCGGTCTTGCGGATGGACGCGACCAGCGGCTCGTAATTCAAGGGGTTGGCGGAACGAAGATCGATCAGCTCGGCTGAAATGCCAAAGCGCTTTTCGAGATCGTGGGCGGCGGCCACGGCGGTGTAGAGCGCGGGGCCGAAAGTCATAATTGTCAGGTCCTTGCCTTGGCGCTTGATGGATGGCTCGGACAGATCGATTTCGTAGTAGCCCTCGGGAACTCCCTGCTCGACGAACATCTCGCCGTAATCGTAGACCTTCTGGCTCTCGAAGAAGACTACCGGGTCGGTACCGGCCAGGGCGGCGTTCATCATGCCCTTGGCGTCGTAGGGCGTCACGGGATAGACCACTTTCAATCCGGGGATGTGATGCGCCAGCGCGGTCCAGTCCTGGGAGTGTTGCGCGCCGTACTTGGCGCCCACGGAAATGCGCAGCACCACGGGCATGTTCAGTTGCCCGGCCGACATGGCCTGCCATTTGGAGAGCTGGTTGAAGAGCTCATCGCCGGCGCGGCCCATGAAGTCGGCATACATCAGCTCCGCCACCACCCGGCCGCCTTCGAGCGCGTAGCCGACGGCCGCGCCGACAATCGCCGCCTCTGAGATGGGCGAGTTGAACAAGCGATGGTAGGGCAAGGCTTCGGTGAGGCCGCGATAGACGGCGAAGGCGCCGCCCCAGTCGCGATTCTCTTCACCGAAGGCCGCCATGGTGGGGTCGATGGCGAAGCGGTACAGCAGGGCTTCGAAGATGCCGTCCCGAACGTTGTACATCTTCATCTTGGGGACAGGTTTTCCACCCTGCATGGCCGTGCGCACCTTGCCCTTGATCTGCTGCACCCTGGGGTTTTGCGAGAGGTCTTGCAGGAACTCGGGCTGCCGGGTGTCGAACTTCTCGATGCGGCGGTTGGAGAACATGACCGAGCCCACCAGCTCGGAGCCGGGTCCCACGCGCGGGCTGGCCTCGAGATCGGTGGCCAGGCGGAACATTTCAAAAACCGCGGTGTCGATGGAGTCCTTGGCGGCGTCCAACACATCGCCAGGGACCGCCCCGATCTCCACCATCTTCTTGCGGAAAGCGCGAATCGAATCGGCCTCCAGCCAGCGCTCGACCTCTTCCTTGGAGCGGTAGCTCGAAGCGTCGGAAGGCGAGTGGCCGCTGATGCGGTACGTAATCGTGTCCAGCAGGACCGGGCCGCGGCCCTCCTCGAGCAGCTTCCGCTTGCGCCGGAAAGCGTCGATGACCGGGAGGGGATCGTAGCCGTTGACGCGCTCGGCGTGCATCTGCTCGGGGTTGACGCCCGCGCCGATGCGCGCGATGAATTGCACTCCCATGGTCTCGCCGAAGGGCTGGCCGCCCATGCCATAGAAGTTGTTCATG
Source organism: Bryobacteraceae bacterium (assembly GCA_049516835.1). GTDB lineage: Bacteria > Acidobacteriota > Terriglobia > Bryobacterales > Bryobacteraceae > Fen-178. The sequence goes on from JBEKSR010000001.1 coordinate 55,827, forward strand.
CAATTGAAAATGATGGGGAGGCCGCCGCCGAGCGACGCATCCCACAGCGTGCGGTACTGGTCCATGGCGGAGAAGGTGATGCCTTCCCACACGGGACCGCAGCCGAAGGAAGCGTCGCCGATGTTGCACACCACCATGCCCGGCTTGCGGTTGACTCGCTTAAAGAGCGCCGCGCCCGGCGCAATCGATCCCGAGCCGCCCACGATGGCGTTGTTGGGGTAAATTCCAAACGGCGTGAAGAATGCGTGCATAGAGCCGCCCAGGCCGCGGTTGAACCCGGTCTCGCGCGCGAAGAGCTCGCTGTACGCCCCATAGATGAAGAACCGCAAGGCGAGGCCCTTCACGGTCCCCTGGTAGGCTTTCTCGACGGGGGCAAGCAGAGCGCTGTCGCGGTAGGTTCTCATGAGATCCAGCAGTTGCGCGTCGCTCCATTGGCGTATGGTCGAGAAGCCTTTCGCGAGGATCTCACCGTGGCTGCGGTGCGAGCCGTAGATATGGTCGTCGGAAGTCAGCGAGAACGCCATGCCGACGGCGGCCGCCTCCTGCCCGATGGAAAGGTGGGCCGGGCCGGCGTGATTATAAGCCAGGCCTTGAAACGCCCCCTTGGTCTTGATCTCGTTGAGAATGGTCTCGAACTGCCGGATGGCGCACATATCCTGCCAGATGGCGAGGAACTCCTCGGGAGAATAGGCGGCGCGCTCTTGCTCGCCCGTCCGCTGATAGGCGTTCACCGGAATATCCGACAACTTGATGGCGCCCCTGGCAAATGCTTGTTTCGGGTCTATGACGATCGATTTTGGCATTTAATGAATTCCTAAAATTGCTTCCCGCAGCGCTTCCGAGACCGTGGGGTGCGGGAACACGATCTCGCCGATATCCGATACGCACATCTCCGTTTCCACCATGATGGCGGCCGCGACGATGAACTCGCTGGAGGCGTCGCCGATGGCATGAACTCCCAGAATCTCGCCAAACCGAGCGCCGGCCAGGACCTTTACCATCCCCGTTCCGCCTTCGTGCTCGACGAGAAACCTTCCGGCGACGGCCATGGGCACGACGGACTTCTTGTACTCAATCCCCAGGGCCTTGAGCTCCTCTTCCGTCCTGCCCACTGCGGCTACTTCGGGATGGGTGTAGACTACCGCGGGAATCGCCAGGTAGCGAATTCGGTCCTTCTTTCCGAACATGTTGTTAACGGCGACGATGCCTTCGCGCGTGGCGGCGTGGGCCAACATGCGGCGTCCGGTAACGTCTCCGCAGGCCCACACGCCGGCGACATTGGTCTTGCCCAGCTCGGAAGTCCGCACGCCCGTGGGACTGAAATCGACGCCCACTTCTTCGAGACCCAACCCATCCACCACCGGCGCACGCCCCGTGGCGTTGAGGATGCAATCGGCGGAAGCGCTGGATTCGGAGCCGCCGGCCGTCGCGTAACGAATGGTGCGGCCCTCAATGCCGAGCACTTTGGCGGAAAGGTTGAACTCGATTCCCGCACGCTTCATGATTTCGAGCAGGCGGCTGGAGATTTCGAGATCGGCTCCGGCGGCGATCTGGGGCAGCATTTCATAGACGGCGACCTGGGCGCCAACCTCGTTGAAGAAGCAAGCGAACTCGAGACCGATGTAGCCGCCGCCGATGATGGCGATCTTCGCCGGGACATGCGTGAGGGCGAAAACCGTGTCGGAATCGAGCACGCCCTCGGAGCCGATTCCGGGAATCGGCGGCGCGGCCGGGCGCGATCCGGTGGCCAGCAGGATGTTGGCAGCCTCGTAGCGCACTGCGCCCACTTCCACCGCGTTGCGCGCTATCAGCCGTGCCTGGCCGGCAATGACCTCGACGCCCGCGCGTTTCAGCATGCCCTCGACGCCCTTGGTAAGCGTGCCCACCACGCGGTTCTTGCGCGCGACCACGGCGGGCATGTCGAATTCGACGGAGCCGAGGCGCACACCGTACTTGGCGGCCTGGCCACATTCATGGAAGAGCTTCGAGGAGCGCAGAAACGTCTTGGCGGGAATGCACCCCACGTTCAGGCAGGCGCCGCCCATGCGCCCTTTCTCGATGAGCGCCACCTTCTTGCCCATTCTGCCGGCGTGAGCGGCGGCTTCATATCCTCCCGGACCAGCCCCGATCACGACTAAATCGTACATAGCGACTCCACGTTCTCGATTTTCTCCTTGACCACGTTTAGGAATCTCGCGCCCGGCGCGCCATCGATCACCTGGTGGTCCAGCGTGAGCGACAGGCCGATGGCATCGATGAATTCGATTCCTGTCTCGCGGCGGACGGGCTTCAGTTGGATGGCATCCACGCCGAGAATTGCCACTTGCGGCGGGTTGAGCAGCGGGGTGAAGGACTCGATCCCTAGACCGCCCATGTTGCTGACGGTGAAGGTGGCGCCCGACAGGTCATCCACGGAAACCGTGCCTTGCACCGTCCGCGCGGCCAGTTCTTTCATCTTCACGGAAAGCTCGCCGGCGGTGAGCTTATGCGCATCCCGGACCACGGGAACCATCAATCCCCGCGGGGTGTCGCAGGCAAACCCGATATGAACCTCGCGGTGCTTGTAGATGCGGCCGTCGATGAACTCGGCATTCACGTCGGGGACCTGGATGAGCGCCTGGATGGCGCAGAACGTCACCAGGTCGTTGATGTTGATATCGGGCACGCCGGTGGAGGCCTTGATTTTGGCGCGCATCCGGAGCAGGCCGGCGGCGTTGGCCGATGTATGGAGCGTATACTGCGCGGTCGAGGCGAGCGACTCCCGCATGCGCCGGGCGATCTTCTCGCGGATGCCGGATATGCGGGTGGCCGGCGGAACCAGATCGCCGGAGGGCACCATGCCAGCCTGCATCCGCTTGTTCGCCAGAGAGGACACTCGCGGGGATGAGAAATATTCCTTGCGCAGGTCCTCTTCGAGAACCCGGCCGGCGGGGCCGGAACCGGAGACCGCCGCCGGATGGAAGTCGTGCTCCGCGGCGAACCGTCTGGCGCGGGGGCTGAGAGATCCGGAAGGCGCAGCCGGCGCCGGCTGCGCCACCTGACGATCCACCTTCGGCGCCTCGGGCGCCGCGGTGGGGGCCGCCTCCGTGGCTGGGGTTACCGGAGGCCGGAAGGCCTCGGCGCTCTCGCCCGGCTCTCCTATCACAAAGAGGTTGGTGAACACCGGCACCAGGGCGCCTTCGTCGAAGAACGTCTCCAACAGGGTACCGTCTACCGGCGCAGTGACCTCGAAGGTGGCTTTGTCGGTCTCGATCTCCGCCACCACTTCGCCGGCGGAAACCGGCTCCCCTTTGCGCTTACGCCATTTGGCGATGAGACACTCTTCTACGGTGTTGCCAAGCTTCGGCACTTCCACGGGAATCGCCATTTACCGGCAGGCCTCCTTCAGTTTCCACCCGACTTCGGGTTGACAGACGAAAGCGTCTGTCCCCCACCTGTGGGGCAGGCGGACCCAGAGGGTACCCCGCCTGCCAACCGACCATGTTTACAGTGTTTTCCGGTCGACTTTCGCCAGTTGCGTATCCAGCACGCCGGCGCACATGTGCACGTCGAAATCCGAAACGTCGTGCAGCGCGAAGACCGGCACGCCAGCGGTGCGGGACCCCTTGATGCGGAAGAAGTCGGCTCCCTGGACGTCGTCCAGCACGAACGCGGGCCGCTGGTCTTCCTTCTCAGCCTTGATTTCAATGTTGTCGAACTGAATGCCCTTCACGTGCCGGACGTAGAACCCGTGTGAAGGCATGTTGCGCCTAACTGGCGGCGGCCCGCCCATAGCGCCTCTTCCCGGTTGCTGGCCGGGCACCGGGCCTCTTCCAGCGCCTGCCCGCCCCTGTCCTTCGGGGACGAACGTGCCGTCCGGCCCCCGGCCGTTGCGGCCTGGCCGCGGCTCCATGACAAACATGTCCGGCTCGGGATACATGTCCTCGTATTCCGGGGGCAGGAAAGCCGCCGCCTCTTTGGTTCCGCCGCCCTGGTGCAGCACCTGGACATTGCTGATCTTGACGTCTTCGATATAGTGGCCTGGAATCCCGCTGATGACCGATCCCAGCCCGGAAACCGAGCCGGAGCAAACAATGTTGCTGATGATCACGCGCTTCAGCGTCCCGATCGGCCGCCCTTCGGGAGTGCGCAGGCGCCTGCCCAATCGCAGGAAAATGGGCGCGCTGATGATGTCCCTCATGGAAATGTTGGTCACCGTAATGTCTTCCAGGATGGCGCCGTCCACGGTTTCCAGGGCCAGCCCCTGGCAGCCTTCGAATACGCAATTCGAAATGGTGATGTTGCGGAACCCGCCGTCCGATTCCGTCCCGAACTTGATGCGCCCCGTGCCCCCGCCCTGAGGCCGCCTCTTGTACGTGCCGTCCAGCAGCGTCCCTTCTTCCCAGCAGCCGCTTACGTAGCAGTTGGTGATGGTGACGAATTCCGTCTGCTTGGAGGATCCCAGCGCGTGGTCGGCCTTGAGACAGATGCCATCGTCCGCCGGGGAATTCACGTAACAGTTCGAAATCCGCACGTTGCGGCAGCAATCCACGTCCATGCCGTCGCGGTTGGTGTCGATCTTCAAATTGTCGAGCGTGAAGTTGTCGATGCCGGTGGCCAGAATGCCGAAGTGCCCGCCATGCAGGATGGAGAAATCGCGCAGCAGCACGTTATGGCAGTTCTTGAGGCTGATGGACTTGTTGCCCACGCCCGGCGTCTGGGCGCCCTGACCCCGGCTCAGCGATTTGCCCCAGATGCGCCCGCAGCCGAGAATGGCGATGTTGCCCAGTCCTTCGCCCCAGATCAGGCTGTTGTGGAAGTGGCTGTGGCCGAAATCCTGGTACTCGTCCCATTCGTTGGGCTCGGCCAGGTCGAACCCGCCGCCGGCGCCCTGCGCGGGCGGGTCGGCGGCAATGATGGTGGCCCCTGCATCGAGGTACAGCGAGATGTCGCTCTTGAGATGGATGGAATAGCACAGGTAATTGCCGGCCGGGAACAGCACCGTGCCGCCGCCCGCCGCGCTGGCCGCATCAATGGCCTTGTTGATGGCGGCGGTGTCGAGCGTCTTGCCGTCGCCCGTGGCCCCAAACGTTCGCACGTCGAAGAAACCCGCGCCCGGCGGGCTCGCGGCTGCGTGCGCCATTCCCTGCCCTGCCTGAAAGGCCAGGCCAGTTCCGGCCAGTCCCGCGCTGGCGCGCTTCAAAAACTCACGACGTAGATTTTCAGTTGACATAAATCCGCTCCTGAGAAATGACCGAAATGAAATTATAGCGAGTTGCGGACCCGATTCGAATCTGGCGGACTGGAACGGGTGCTTGACAGTTTTAGGGATTTCGGGGCTTTGAGCGGGAATTCGCTCGCGTACAGTCGCGGTTCTGTTCGAATGCCGCCTGTTTGCAGATGGTCAAAGAGCCATGACCCCGGGTGCGGCTGGCGAAGGGAACTCCGGACCAGCCGCTCATCACTCCGGAATCAGCGCTCTCCAAATTGGCTGCACCCAATCATCTTTGACCATGTCGTAAACGATGAAATCGGAATCGAACTGCCAATAGGTCCACGCCCAGCCGAGCGACTCCGCCGTGCGCGCCACGTGGGACGTGTAGCGGACACGCGAATCCATATCGGCGCCGCCCCGGTCATAGGCCCCGAACTCGCCCAGCAGGATGGGCCGCTTCTGCGCCTTCGACCAGTCCTGAACGGTGGCGAAGTCGTCCTCCACCTTCCGCTTCTCCTCATCCGTACCCCAGCTTATCCCCGACAAGTTGGCTGTGGACTTGTTCCAGCGTGCGCCCTGGTGCGTGAAATTCATCGGCAGATAGTAATGGACCGTGACCACGATGTTGCGATCGTCGTCCGGGAGTTCCAGCTTATCGAGGTAGTGGATGTTATTCCACGCTGCCGGGCCGATGACTACATTCCGCTCGGGATTCGACTTCCGAACGATCGCCAGCGCATTTTTGATCCACGCGTTCCAGAGTTCCGGGGTGAGTTGGCTGTTAGGCTCGTTCAGAATCTCGAAGAGAACGCTGTTCGGCGAATCCTTGTAATGCCCGGCTACCTGCTCCCAGAAAGCCATCAGCCTTGGCTGGCACGTCTCGGTGTTGTTTCCGCATACGTTGTAGTCGTGTTCGTCGAGAATGACCGTCAGCTCATTTGCCAAAGCGTTGTTCACCGCCCAATCGAGGGTCTTGAACCAGGCCGAATCGAGCCGGTTCTTGGCGTCCATATGGGAGAATGCCTGCAAATTGATGCGAACCGTCTGAAACCCGCCCCCGCGGAGACGCTGGAAGTGCCGCTCTTTGAAACGCGCTTTCTCAAAGTCGCGCCACAGAGGGTCGTATCCGATGATGTTGACCCCGCGACGCATGCTCTTGATTTGATCCCACGGATCGATCGGAACAAAGCCGGACGGCTGTGCCCCAGCTACACCTGCGATCAGGCAGGCGAGCGCCAGCAATCTATTGGGTCCCGAAATCATATTGCAGCCCTCGGTGTGCTGCTAACGGAGTTCCATCTCCGGAAGCGTGATTATCTCACGGATTCGGGGCGGTGAGGCGCTGGCGCGGACGGAATTGCCGGACCTGGAATGAGGCAATGTGGCCGGCAACGCGGAAAATTATTACAGCCACCCGCGACGGGCCATTCCGGGAACCGCAGGCCCACCAGCCGGGAAGGACGGGCGGGGCGGCGCGACCGAGGGCGGGGGGATGGCCGAGCGGTATGACATTTTCGTGGCGAGCGCATCCAGGATTTCAGGTGTGCTTGTCCGGGCCTGGTATGGAGAACAGCCAGGACGAGGGATCGGCAGCCGAAAGGCGGCTTGCGCGGGGTAATCGGCGGATTCTGAGCTTGCGGATGAGCGATAAAGATTCGGGGTAGGATCACTTCTTCTTGGGGCTGCGGGCAATGAAACCTATGGCACGGGTGACAGGCGGGTTCTTTAATTTCTGGATGTCTTGAACGACGGAAACCAGGATAGCGGCGTGTTGCTGCTGGGTATGGGCCTGGTGCTCTTGGGCGGCTTCCAATTGTTCGACTTTGCGCGCCATTTCCTTGTTGGTGGCCAGCAGTTCGCGGAGTTGAACGAAGGCTCGGACGATAAAGATGCTCATCCGCACGGCGTGATCGCTTTTCAGCACGGCTGAGAGCATGGCTACGCCGTGTTCGGTGAAAGCGTAGGGCTGATAGCGGATGTTCCTTCTGGGTGCGATCACAGTTTGTGATCTCATGGTTGTCGGGAGGGTTATTTTGACGCCCACGGGGTTCCCGCGCCTGGGCACTCGAGCCGGGAACCGGCTTCCCCAGAACGGTTAAGCACCCGACTGGAACTACTTCCCCGCGGCGCTGGACGGCGGGTGCAGCAGAACGCGCGTGGGCTGGTTTCGATCGCATCCCAGCCGGCCGTCCTGGTATTGCAGCTCGACAACCTGGATGACCGTCCGCCGCTGGGACAACGGATCGCCCGGCTTGAGGTCGGCTCCGCCCTGGTGGACAAAGTAGAACAGGAAGGCGCGGCCGCCACTCACCACGACGTCGGCATGTTGCCCCTTGCCGCGGTCCGTCGGGACCTGGCCCGGCTCTTGCAGGAGGGGGTCCGGTTGGGCGGTCCACGTTTCTGCGTCCCGGGAGCTGTACACCGCCAGCCCGTTCCACATGTCGGTGATCATCCAGTAACGATCCTTCCACCGAAAGATCTTGGGACCCTCGCCGGCACGGTCGCCGATGGCCACGCCACCCTGCTTCCACTGGTAGAGGTCGGGGCTGTCGGCGTAATAGATGTGGCTCCCATCGCGTTCGTTCTTGTACCACAGGCGCCACGTGCCCGTGCCCAGGCGGCACAGGCTGGCGTCGATCACCCGGTCCGAGGCCAGTGGCAGGGTGGATTCGTAAGTCCACTTCAGTAGGTCATCGCTGGTCAGGTGGACGATTTCGCGCGGCGCATTCCAGTCGTTGAAGATGCCCGGAACAACCGAGAGGTACATGTGATACTTCTTGCCGCCGTCGATGACATCCGGCGCCCAGTGGGTGTAATCGGGCTGGCCATAGCCGATCTCCGCCGTGCCGCGGTATTTCCAGGTGGCCCCTCCATCCGCGGATTCGGCAATGCCGATGCGGGTACCGTGTACCCACGCTACGCCCCGTGCGTCGCGCAAATCCGCGCGGCGATTGGTGTAGAACATGAACCATTTTTTCTCGGCGCGGTTCCAGACCAGGGCGGGGTCGGCCGCCCCGTCGTGGACCGGGTCGCGGAACAAGGGCTTGGGCGCGATCTTGCCCGCCGGTTGACTTCCGAGTCCCACGAAAGACACGCCCAAGAGGATCAGCGCCAGCCCTACGAACTTCTGGCGCGTAAACGCCTCTTTGAAGAAGAGCCGCGCCCAAACGAGCGTCCAGATGTACCCCAGCGACACCATGGGGTACAGGACGGAAAGCTCGCCATGGCGGATGCCCAGGATGAAAAAATACCAAGACACCAGGTACACCGCCACTCCCGCCGCGAGCTTGACATTCAGGATGTGCCAGAACCCTTTGTTCAGCTCCCCGGCGCCCAGCTTCAGCAGCACCGCTCCGAACGAGCCGACGATCGACGCCACCAGCATCAGCAGCATGGAGCTTAGGGGCGTGCCGCTCACTTCTTACCTCCCCGCCCCAACACGGATACGCCAATCACAATAATGGCGATGCCGGTCAGCTTGTACGGGTCCGGCTGGTCGTGGAGGAGGAGGAGCGAGAGCAAGGTGACCCAGACGTAAGTCAGGGCGATCACCGGGTAGAGGAGGGAAAGCTCGCCGTCCTTGAGCGCCAGCACCAGCAGCACCGTGCTCAGACCGTACAGCACCAGACCGCTCAACAATGCAAGGTTGGTGGCCATTCCCATCAACCCGGGGTGCGCCAGGTGGTTGGCGCCGAACTTCATGAAGATCTGCGCGGCCGCGCCCAGGACGGTGCAGCCGAATACCAGCAGCACCGACCGGCGGCGCGCGGCTTCAGTTTCTTGGGGGTTGGCGGCAGGGGTGGTCAATCTTCAACAGGATAACAGGGTTTCCGGTAGAATAAGTATCTGTGGATCAAGATAATGCGATCATCGTGGACGACCGGCGGGACGGCGCGCCGGCGTCCCACCGGCCCGAGCCGCAACGCGGGTTCATCGCGGAGTGGACCGTCACCATCATTCTCCTGCTGTTCGGGACCACCAGCCTGGTGCAGGCGTTCGTCATTCCCACCGGCTCCATGGAGGACACGCTGCTGATCGGCGACCACCTCCTGGTGGACAAGCTCTCCTACGCGCCGTCGGGCCTTCTCTCGAAGCACATCCTGCCCTACGACGAACTGCGGCGCGGCGATATCGTCGTGTTCCGCTACCCCGTGGATATTCAGCAGACCTTCGTGAAGCGCGCCATCGGCATTCCGGGAGACCACATCCGCCTGGTCAACAAGCAGCTCATCCTCAACGGCAAGCCGGTCTTCGAGCCATACGTCTATCACAAGACCGAGTACATCGACTCGTATCGCGACAACTTCCCCAGCGACCCCAACGTGCACGTGGTTGATTCCGCCCTGGATATGCTTCAGAATCACGTGCAGAACGGCGACGTGGTGGTGCCGCCGGAATTCATTTTCGCCATGGGCGACAACCGCGATTCCTCGCTGGACAGCCGCTACTGGGGCTTCGTGCCGCGCGATAACATCATCGGCAAGCCGCTCATCGTCTACTGGTCGTACGACGCGCCCACCGAAGCGCTCGCCAACCCCAGCATCGGGATCGGGCATATCATTGACCTGGTTCAGCACTTCCCGACCAAGACCCGCTGGCGCCGGACCTTCCGGATGATCCACGGCTATCCCCTCAAGTAAATGAACCCTCATCATTACGGTCTCATTCTCGCCGGCGGACGCGGAACGCGCTTCTGGCCGCGGAGCCGCAAGCGCTCCGCCAAGCAGGTGCTGGATGTGGCGGGGGAGCGTTCCCTGATTCAGGCCACGGTGGAGCGGCTGGCCCCCGTGATCCCTCCCCAGCGGATGTGGATTCTGACCAACGCGTACCTGCGCGGCACCATCCTGCGCCAGCTTCCCGAAGTTCCCCCGAATCAGGTTCTGGCGGAGCCTGTGCAGCGCAACACCGCGCCGGCCATCGGGTTGGCGGCGCACATCCTCCGGTCGCTGGATCCCGACGCCGTGATGGGCGTGTTCCCATCCGACCACGTGGTGGGAAAGCCCGCCAGGTACCGGGGGGTGCTGAGGGCCGCTCTGAAAGCCGCCGCGGCGGGCAAGCTGGTGGTAGTGGGCATCCAGCCGCGCTGGGCGGAAACCGGCTACGGCTACATCGAATTCCCGCGCGGGAGCCAGGCCGGCGCGGAGGCGCTTCCGGTGCGCCGTTTCCGCGAGAAGCCCGAGCTGGCCAACGCCAAACGCTATGTGGCCGCCGGCAACTTCTACTGGAACTCCGGCATGTTCTTCTGGCGCGCCGACGTCCTGCTCGACCAACTCCGCCGCCATCTGCCCAAAACCGCCACCGTGCTGGCTTCCCTGCCCCGTTTCGGGTCCCGCCGCTTCTCCACCGCTCTGAAGCAGGTCTTCCCGCTGTGCGACAACATCTCGATCGATTACGCCGTGCTCGAAAGGGCCGGGCCCAGAGGGCACCTCGTCAGCGGCATCGCCGCCGCCGATTTCGGCTGGAACGACGTAGGAAGCTGGAACGCGGTCTACGAGCTGCTTCCCCGCGACGCCTGCGGCAACGTCACCGCTCCCGGCTCCATCTGCCTGGATTCGCACAACAATTTCGTGGATGCCCGCGGAAAAGTGGTGGCGCTCCTGGGAGTGCGGGATCTGATCGTGGTGGACACCCCAGACGCCCTGCTGGTAGCCGCGCGCGACGATGCGCAACGAGTGGGCGAAATCGTCAAAAGGCTGGAGAAACTCGAGCGTCACGATCTGCTGTAACCGCGCGGGTCTGAGCTGCAACGCCAGCGGCGGCGGCGCTTCCAGAACGAGACTGTTCCCGCCCACGGCCAGCATCCATCCCGACGGCGCGCCGATCCCGCTCGAGAACTGCGTGAACCGGCGGCAAAGACCCGCATCGGGCGTTCCGCCGCGGGCGCTACCGCGGAGAGCGGACCCCGAAATGAAGGTACACTGGAGGAGTTCGCCGCATTGGACGGAGAGGAGGTTACTGGCCGATGTCAGTTTCACGCAGATCTTTCTTCGCCCGCGCCGGGGCGATTGCCGCCGCCCAGGGGCTGGCTTTGAAGGCGCAGCAGAAGCCGCTTGTGGATCCGGGGGCGACGCCGCAGGACCCTCGTATGGGCACTGGCAATGTCGAGAAACTGTTCAAGTATTCCAACCAACGCGCCAAGGTTGCCCTGATCAAGGGTGAGAACCGGCGCAAGAACGTTTACGACGCGCTAGTCGCGATCGACGACCAGATCCGGCCGGGTCTTAAGATCAGGAAGTACGTTCTGATCAAGCCCAACGGCAGCGACCTAACGCGGGCACTGATTTCCACGCACGCCGACACCGTGCACGGAATCATGGACTACCTGGCCCCGCGCTTCAAAGGTCAGGTGGTGGTGGCCGAATGCTGCGGCACTCCGGCCAAGACGGCCACCAGCCAGTTCGGCTGGGACAAGATCTTCGCCGAGCACAAGGCCTTCAACATGAAGTTCGAGGTTCCCAACGAGGACGAGAACCGCTACGAGCTGCTGTACGGCATCGACTACGACCTGCATCCGCTCCCCATCAAGATGGGCGCTCGATTCGTGGATCCCGATGCTTTCGTGATTTCCTCGGCGGTGCTGAAGACGCACAACATGGTGGTGGCCACCATGGCGATCAAGAACATGGTGCTGGGAGCCGCCATGACTCCGCCTCCCGGAGAGAAGCGGCCCTGGGGCGACAGCGACAAGCGCAAGTTCCACGTCGGCATACGCGCGGGTAACTACAACATGTATGTCGGCGCCCAGATGATGAAGCATAACTGGGGAGTGGGTCTCATCGACGGGTTCGAGGGCATGGAAGGGAACGGTCCCGTTTCGGGCACCCCGGTGCCGCATCGCATCGCTGTGGCCTCCACGGATTTCCTGGCGGCGGATCGGGTGGGCCTGGAGTGCATGGGAATCGACGCCGGCTGGCCCGGCTATCTGAACTACGCCTACCAGGGCGGCCTGGGCCAATACGATCTGGCCAAGATCGACGTAGTGGGCGCCAAGATCGCCGACGTGAAACGGAAGTACCGGCTGCACGCCGACGTGGACCGGATGCTGGAGTGGCGCGGGCCGATGCAGGACCTGCCGCCGAACCTGGGCCGCAACCGGGGTCCGCAGGAAGAAGATCTGTCGGGTTATTACGCTTGATGGCGGGCGGCGATTGCGGGCGGATGTTCCGGCTGCAGATTCCCCCAGGCCGGCGGCAGAACCTCGCCGCGGAATGGAATGCCGCTGTGGTGGTTGCGCACAATCGCCCCGTACTCGACGGACCGCAAGGCCGGATCGCCCTCCGATCAAAGGGTATAGTGGTTCCAAAGGTTATGATTACGAAGATTATTCCAGTTGCATTTTGCGCCTTGCTCGTGGCTGCGCCGGGGCAAGGGGCAGACGCGGTGGTGCTCCGGATCAAAGCCGACCAGGTGGCGGCGCACGTCAGCCCGATGCTCTACGGGCTGATGACGGAAGAGATCAACTTCTCCTACGATGGCGGGCTGTACGCGGAGATGGTTCGCAATCGCAGCTTCAAGGACGACCCCAAAGAGCCGGTGCATTGGCAGCTCGTCCAGGAACAAGGCGGAACGGGAACGATGTCGCTGGACCCCGGCCAGCCGTTTAACGACGCCATCCCTACCAGCCTGAAGCTTGCCGTGACCCAAGCCGGCGGAAGGCAGCGGGTGGGCATCGCCAACGAGGGATTCTGGGGTATACCGGTGAAACCGAATACGCGCTACCGGGCCTCGTTCTACGCCAAGGCCGAAGGATTCGCCGGGCCTCTCAGAATTGCCATCGTGAGCAACGATGGCGCGACGGTTCACGCCAGCGCACAGGCGCCGCGAGTCACCGGGAGTTGGAAGAAATATGAGGCCATTCTGGCCACGGGCCAGGCGAAGCCATCCGCGGAAAACCGGCTGGTCATTTCAGCCGGCAGCGCCGGGACGGTCTGGTTCAGCATGGTGTCGCTGTTTCCGCCGACGTGGAACAATCGGCCCAACGGCAACCGGAAAGACATCATGCAGATTCTGGCCGACATGAAGCCGGCCTTCCTGCGGTTTCCGGGCGGTAATTACGTGGAAGGACGCACCATCGCCACGCGCTTCGATTGGAAGAAGACCATCGGCGATATTTCCGAGCGGCCGGGCCACATGAACGACGCCTGGCGGTACTGGTCGTCGGACGGCATGGGGCTGCTGGAGTTTCTGGAATGGTGCGAAGACCTGCACATGGAGCCGGTGCTGGCGGTCTATGCGGGCTACTCACTGGCCGGCGAGCGCGTCGCGCCGGGCGCCGACCTGGAGCCTTTCGTCGAAGACGCGATTGACGAAATCGAATATGCGACTGGCGGCGCCGGCACCACGTGGGGCGCACGACGCGCCAAAGACGGACATCCAGCGCCCTTCAAGCTGGAATATGTCGAGGTAGGCAACGAGGACCAGTTCGACCGGCAGACGGGGAGCTATGAAGGCCGGTTCGCACAATTCTTCGATGCCATCAAGGCGAAGTATCCCAAGCTGAATGTGGTCACCACCGCCCGGGTGAGCGGCCGCAATTCGGACGTGCTCGACGAACACTACTACCGCCGCTCGGAAGACGAGATGGCATCGCACGCGCACGATTACGACACGCGCGACCGCGCCGGGCAGAAAGTCTTCGTGGGCGAGTGGGCGACGCGCGTGGGCGCGCCGACACCCAACATGAGCGGCGCCCTGGGCGACGCGGCCTGGATGACGGGACTGGAACGAAACTCGGACCTGGTCATCATGGAGTCTTATGCTCCGCTGTTTGTCAACGTGAACAAGGGCGGGATGCAGTGGCCCACGGATTTGATCGGCTTCGACGCGCTGGGGAGCTACGGCTCGCCGGCGTATTACGCCCAGCAGATGTTCAGCCTGCACCATGGCGACGTGGTACTTCCGGTGACCGCGCAGGGCGTTCCCACGCGGGAATGGCAGCCGCCCGCGCCGGGCGGACGCCGCGGCGCCCCGGGCACGCCAACGCCTCCGCCGCAACCAGCGCCGCCGCCGCAACAGGTGCCCACGCTGTTCTTCGACGCGACGCGCGACAGCCAGGCGGGAACCATCTATCTGAAGCTGGTGAACCGGGCCGGGACACCGCAGCCCGTGCGCGTGGAAATCAGCGGGCTGAGCGCCGTCGAGGCCCAGGGGCAAGCCATCACGCTGAGCGCGAGCGCTCCGGATGACACGAATTCGATTACGGAGCCGACTAAGATCGTGCCCATGACCACCAACGTGGAGGGACTGGGCGCCAACTTCACGCGCACGTTCCCGCCGTATTCCATCACGGTATTGCAGATGAAGGGGAAGTAAAACCCGGGGACAGACGGAACGTTTTCCAGTTTCTTGCCCGGGACGGGCGGGAAAACCGGAAAACGTTCCGTCTGTCGCCGGTTTTTTGTCCCCGGGTTTCATGGTGAGCCGGGCGGGACTCGAACCCGCGACCCTGTGCTTAAAAGGCACATGCTCTACCACCTGAGCTACCGGCCCTGGATGCTGTGGCGGTACGTTGCGATACTTGTTCATTTTATCAGACGGCGGCTATACTTGGTCCAGACAACCGATGAACCGGCTGGCGCGCCGTTTTCTATTTCTCACCCTGGCGATCGCGGCAACGCTGCTGATCGGAACGGCAGGGTTCACCCTGATCGACGGCTACCCCCCTTTCGACGCTTTCTACATGACCCTCATCACCATGACCACGGTGGGGTACAACGAGATTCATCCGCTTTCGCAGGCCGGGCGCGTTTTCAATTCTTTTCTGATTTTTTTCGGCGTCACCACGATCTTCATCGCCCTGGGCGCCATGACCCAGACCATCATCGAGCTGGAATTCGGCCATGTTATCGGCAAGCGGCGGACCAAACGCATGATCGACAAGTTGAAGGACCACTACATTATCTGCGGCTACGGGCGCGTGGGGCGCGGCGCCGCCGCGGAACTGCAACACTCCGGCGTCCCCTTTGTGGTGGTGGATAACAGCCCGGAGCGCGTGGAACGCGCCCTGCTGGCGGGCCTGCTCGCCTTGGCGGCCGATTCCACCCGCGATGAGACCCTGCGCCAGGCGGGCGTGGACCGGGCTCGCGGGCTGGTGGCGGCCCTCGCCACGGACGCCGACAACCTCTTTGTGCTGCTTTCCGCCAAAGGCCTCAATCCGCGCATTTACGTGGCGGCGCGCGCGGCCGAAGAAGGCGCCGAGGAGAAGATGCGGCGCGCCGGCGCGGATGCCGTCTTCGCTCCCTACTCCATCGCCGGCCACCGCCTGGCGCAGTCGCTGCTGCGGCCGCACGTGGTGCAGTTTCTCGACTTCACCACCAAGGACATCGGCATGGACGTGGCCATCGAGCAGGTGCGCGTTTCCGAAACCAGCGAGGTGGTTTCGAGGACCATCAAGGAGATGCAGTACCGCCGCGATGTCGGCGTGATCGTCATGGCCATCCGCAAGGGCGACGGACACATGCTGTTCAATCCGCCGGCCGACACGGCCGTCGAGGGCGGCGATTACCTGATCGTCATGGGCCGCCAGGAAAACTTGCGCACTTTGGAAGGATTGCTGGCCGGGTCTGGCAGCCGGCGGGAATAAAGGAGTCCGCGGCGCGGTGCTGCACGGTATAATGACATGGGTTGCGTGTAGCCGGTTATGCTGAAGCGTTTTCGTCAGTTTATCGATTCCATTGTCTTCGCGGGCCTGAAGCCGGACGCTCCCAGGGAGCAGGCCAAGCAAATGCGGCGGCTCGGCCCGCTGCGCGGTCTACTGGAGCGTGTTCTGCTTCGGCCGGCGCCCTCCGACCCCCTGTATCTCAGCAATCGCACGTTCGACCAGAAGGTGAAGCTCGGGCTGGCGATAGCAGTGCCGTGCCTGATTGCGGTGGGCGTCACCGTGCTCGGGCTGAGCCACTTCTTTCATGCCAACACTCCTGGGCCCGCCGCCGAGCCGTCTGCCGCCGAACTGGCAGCGAAGCTCCTGCCGAATGTGGACAAGACCATCACTATCGAGGTCAACAAGGACGTGCAGGTGTTGGATGCGCATGTCGAACGTGAGGGCGGAGTGAAAGTGGCCGGCACGGTCAAGAACAACACCGACCACCTGATTCATACGACGGAGATCATCCTCAACGTGACCGATAGCACGGGTTCGCACCTGGGAGCGGTGAGCGCCCGGGTGGACAACCTGGCGCCCCGTGCCACGGCGAAATTCCAGGTCTTCATCGAGCAGAAAGACGCTGCTTTCGCGCTGGTACGCGAAGTCCAAACGCAATAGCGGGCGGCGCCGCTACATGCGCGGAGGGGCGAAGAACTGGAGCGGCTCGAGCGCGGCGATGCGCCACTTCTTGCCGGACTTCTCGACGCGGCACTTCACGCTCTGGCGGCGCCGCTCGGCGACTGCGCCATCCTGCCGATCCACAATATGAACCAGCCAATCCAACTCCACGGCGCGGCTGCGATCATCCCCCTCTTCCCCGACCAACTCGATCGACGACTGCACTTCGGCCTCGCGCAGAAGGGCCGTGACGCTGGCGCGGAGCGCCTCGTATCCCGGCATGGCGGGATCGAAAGCGTTCATAAATGCGATGGCATTGGCCTCGCTCAGCGCCGACGCCATGGAGGCAAAGAGATCCCATACCTGCTGCGCGGAATCGGCCCGGAGGCGGGCCGCGAAGGGAACCAGGAGCAGCACGCGGCGCGTCATTTCAAGTCCTGTAGCTGGTGTTGATTTGAATGTAGCCCTCGGTGAGGTCGCACGTCCAGAAGCGCGCCGTGCCCTGGCCCTTGCCGCGGACGGTCACGCGGATTTCGCACTCGGGGGCGTCCAGCTTACGCTTCAACCGGGGCTCGGAAAACGACACCGCCAGGCCTCCGTGGCACACCATGACACCTTGCATGTAGACGTCGGTTTTGGAAGGATCGAAGGCTACTCCGGCATTGCCCGCGGCGGAGAGGATGCGGCCCCAGTTGGGATCGGAGCCCGCCACCGCCGTTTTCACCAGGGGCGAGTTGGCGATGGCGCGCGCCATGCGCGCCGCGCCATGGTTATTGGAGATCCCGGAAACCACGATGGTGATGAACTTGCGCGCACCTTCGCCGTCGCGCGCGATGGCCTGCGCCAGCGACTCCATCACCTGGGTGATGCGCTCTTCCACTTTGGGAAGCTCGCGGGGATCCGGGCGCACTCCGGAAGCGCCGTTGGCCAGCAGCACCAGCGTGTCGTTGGTGGAAGTGTCTCCGTCCACCGAAAGGCGGTGGTAGCTGCGCTCGACGCCGCGCTTGAGGATGGCGCGCAGTTGCGCCGGCGGAACGGAGGCGTCGGTCATGACGAACCCCAGGGTGGTGGCCATCAGCGGCTGGATCATGCCCGAGCCTTTGGTCATGCCCGCGATCCGCACCACGCCGCGCCGCAGACTGGTTTCGGCGAAGGCGGTCTTGGGCACGAGGTCGGTGGTCATGATGGCGCGGGCCGCGTCGTCGAAACGCCCGGTGCCGAGGCCGCCGACGAGCCTCGGGAGAGCGTCGATGATTTTCCGCGGATCGAGTTCCACCCCGATCACGCCGGTGGAGGCCGGCAGCACCTGCGAAACCGGCAGCCTCAGAAGTTTCGCGGCTGCTTTGGAGGTGGCGAGCGCCACCGCGTCGCCGGTGCGGGTGGCGCAGTTGGCGTTGCCGGCGTTGACCAGGATGGCCCCCACGAGGCCGCGCGACAGCTTCAAATGCCGGCGGCAGAGCTTCACCGGAGCGGCCTCGACGCGGTTCTGGGTAAACACGGCGGCGGCGCTGGCCGCGAGCCCCGTGACAATCAGGGCCAAGTCGTCCTTCTCCACCTGGCGAATGCCGGCGTAGGTGGCAGCGTAGGCATATCCCAGCGGCAGGGTCAAAGGCGCATCCCTCCTATGTCCTCATCTTCCGCCAAATGCTGGCCGTTGGCAAATTCGGCGGCGGAGATGCGTTTGCGGCCCTCGAGCTGAACCTCGAGAAGTTGGAGGGCGCCGGAGCCGCAGCTTACCACCAGCGGCTTCACGGCGGAGATGCGGCCGGGGGGCCGGGGGCCAGGGGCCGGGGGCCGGAGGTCGGGGGCCAGGCGCGATTTCCAGAGGTGAAGGGTTTGGCCGCGGAAAGTGGTGAATGCGCCGGGCCAGGGCTGCAAAGCGCGCACACGATTGTGAATCGACTGGGCGGGTTGGCTCCAGTCCACCATCCCGTCTTCTTTCTTCAGCAGCCGTGCGTAGGTGGCCTGGGATGAGTCCTGCTTCTGGGGAACGATGGCGCCAGCCGCCAGACCGGCGAGCGTTTCCACCAGCAGATCCGCCCCCATGGCGGCCAGGCGTGCCCCGAGTTCTACGGCGTTCTCGTCCGGCCCGATTTCCGTCCAGGTCTTCAAAAGCATGTCGCCGGTATCGAGGCCGGCGTCGATGCGCATGGTGGTGACGCCGGTGCGCGTCTCGCCGTTGAGGATGGCCCATTGAATGGGTCCAGCCCCGCGGTACTTGGGCAACAGCGAGGCGTGCACGTTGACGATCCCGAGCGGCGCCAGGTCGATCACGGTCTGCGGAATGATCTGGCCGTAACCCACCACCACCATGGCCTCCGCCCCGAGGGCGCGCAGGAAATCGACGGCCTCCGGCAGCTTCACGCGCTCCGGCTGGCGGACTGGCAGCCCCATCCGCGCGGCGGCTTCTTTCACGGGTGGCGGCGAGGGGTGCTGTCCGCGGCCGCGGGGCCGGTCGGGCTGCGTCACCACCGCCAGCACCTGGTGCCCGGCCTCCACTATGCGCTCGAGCGTGGGGACGGCGAAGGCTGGAGTTCCCAAGAAGACCAGGCGCATCGCCGGCGCCTCAACCCCACTCCCCGGCGCGTTGGAGTTTCTTGATCTTGCGCTTCATCAGGTCGCGCTTCAGCGCGCTGATGTGGGTGATGTAGAGGCGGCCATTGAGGTGGTCGGTTTCATGCAAGAACGCGCGCGCCAGCACGTCTTCGCCGGTCTTTTCGAACTCCTCGCCGCGGGCGTTCCGGGCGCGCACCGTGACGCGCTTGGCCCGCCGCACCTGCTCGCGAAATCCCGGGATGCTGAGGCAGCCCTCCTCGCCCTCCTGCTTGCCCTCGATGCGAACGATCTGGGGATTGATCAAGACAAGTTTGTCGGCCGGATTCTCGCCATTGGAGACATCGATGACGGAGATTTTCTTGGAGAAGCCGATCTGCGGCGCGGCCAGCCCCACCCCTTTGGCGGCGTACATGGATTCGAACATGTCCTCGAGGAATTTGTGCAGCTCCGGGGTATCGAATTCGGTAACGTCCTCGGCCTCGCGCTCCAGCACCGGATTCCCGAACTTCACAATCGGATAAACCATAAGAATCAGAAACTCCTCACCTGTTCCCGGTAGCCTTCGAAATTCCGCCGTGTCTCACCGAGCGAGTCGCCACCGAACTTCTCGAGGAACGCCTGAGCCAGCACGATCGCCATCATGGCCTCCCCGATGACGCCGGCGGCCGGCGCCACGCACACGTCGGAGCGCTCGTAGGCGGCCAGGGCCGGTTCGCGGGTGGCCAGGTCGACGGACTCGAGCGGCCGCCGCAGCGTGGAAATGGGCTTGAGCAAGCCGCGCACGACGATGTCCTGGCCGTTGGTAATGCCGCCTTCGAGGCCTCCCGCGCGATTGGCGCCGCGCGTAAAGCGGCGCTCCCCGCGATCATAGTGGATGGTGTCCTGGACCTTCGATCCGAAGCTCGCCGCGCCCTCCGCCGCGAAGCCGATTTCGACTCCCTTCACCGCCTGCATGGAGACGATGGCCTGCGCCAGGCGGCCATCGAGACGCGAATCCCACGTCACATGCGATCCCAGCCCCACGGGGACGCCGCGCGCCACCACCTCGAAGACGCCGCCGACGGTATCGCCGGTGCGGAACGCCTGGTCGACCGCGGCTTTCATACGGACTTCGGTTTCCGCGTCCACGCAGCCCAGCAGCACTTCCGGCTGGCGGCTGAGAGCGACAATCTCCTCCCACGCGGCGGCGCGCTCGAGCCGCACGGGGCCCACGGCGATCACGTGGCTCAACACCTGGATGCCGAATTCCCCCAGCAGCGCCTTGGCCAGCGCGCCCACGGCCACACGCGCCGCCGTTTCGCGGGCGCTGGCGCGCTCGAGGATGCAGCGCGCGTCGTCAAAATCGTACTTGATGGCGCCCGCCAGGTCGGCGTGGCCGGGCCGCGGGTGCGTCACCGCCTGGCGCCGGTCCCCGGCGCCCTCGGTGTCTTCCACGGGAAGCGCCTCGGCCCAGTTCTGCCAGTCGCGATTACGGATGAGGATGGCCACCGGCGAGCCGATGGTGCGGGAATGGCGGACGCCCGCGACGATCTGGGCGCGGTCCTCCTCGATCTTCATGCGGCCGCCGCGGCCGTAGCCCTGCTGGCGGCGCCACAGCTCGTGGTTGACGGCCTTCAACGATATGGGTATGCCGGCGGGAAGCCCTGCGAGCGTCGCCACGAGACACTCGCCATGGGACTCTCCGGCCGTCTCAAAGCGCAACATCGGATGAGAATTCTCATCGTAGCAGACTCGAACAATTATCTGGCTGAATGCGTATGAAGATGATGGAAGCGGAGGCTTGCCGTGGTGAAGTTTCTCCTGTGGTGCATTCTGCTGGTGCTGTGCTGGCCCCTGGCCCTGATCGCGCTGGTGCTCTACCCCCTGGTTTGGCTGCTGCTGCTGCCGTTCCGCCTGGTGGGGATTGCGGTCGGCGGCGCGCTGTCGCTGGTGTGGTCCCTGGTGACGCTGCCGGCGCGCCTGCTGCGGGCGTGGTAGATCTAACCTGGCAGGCGGAACTCCACCGGCGTCGGTATGGCCGTCTGTTGGAAGGCCCGCGAACCCTGGGTGCGGAATTCATACCGCTCGATCACCACGGCCGCCCCCTTTTCGTTACTCCGTACGACACAGCCGTAGATCATGAGCTTCATGGGGCAGGAGTCGTTGAGCAGAACCGGCCAGCTCATCGACAATTCGATCGGCATGCCAACGCCGAGCGTGTTTTCGGCGGTGAACCACACTCCGCCGCTCGAGATGTTCAGGGTTTTTCCCGCGCCGGTCTCAGCGATGCGCTGGCCGTAAAGCATCTTGTAGCGCAATTCTTGAGCGATCTCGAAGCGCCGTTTCGTGCGCCTTTCCCGCTGGCCGTTGCCGACGGTCTGTTCCTCGCGAGTCTCGGTCACCACACACCACCTTCCATCCGCAAAACTACACTGGACCGGCGGTGCGCTCAAGATGTCTTTGGTTAGTCCGGAGGCGCTAACCGGGCCCCGGAGGGAAGCGGCGCTCCGGCCGCAGGCGACTGAATCCACGGCACAGACCGAGGGCGAGAAAACCCTGTGAAAACACCTGGACAACAAGGCCCCATATTGCTGATATCAGGACAACACAGACAGCATCCCTGGCGGTGAGTCCCCTCCCGCCGCCAACCCCTCCGAGTGCCGGCCCCATGATACCCAGTTCGGGGCCTTGCACCTTTTGCCGCGAAATGGCGAGCATGAATGAACTAGAGGTACTACGCCAGATCCCCCCAAAAAAGGGAGACCGCATCCCCCCACAAAAAAAATTCTGAGAAATCACTGGACAAGCAGACCTTAAACTGCTAGTATCAATACAACACAGACAGCATCCCTGGCGGTGAGTCCCCTCCCACCGCCAACTCTCTGAGTGCAGGCCCCGAGATACCCAGCTCGGGGCCATTAATTTTTGGGGGCCAGTTTTTGGGACCTATGGGGACTTGCGCTGCAGGTTCACCGGGGCCCGCTCGCGGTCCAGTCCCTCGAAATGGAAACGCCACTCCAGCGGGACGGTTTCCGGCAGGTAGCATTTTCGGTCGTCGCAAGCCTGGTACCGCAATGATCCCTTGAGGATTAGCTCGCCCGAGGGGGTAACCAGCGTCCTGACAGCATTTTCCGGCCCGAAGGTGATCTCCCGCGTGATCCGCACGCGCCCTCGATATACCGGCGCCGTCTCGCCGATGGCCTTCAGGTGCAACTTCCGCGAGGCTGGGTACTGGAAGGGGTGCGCCTTGGCGGCGGGGCTTTCCTCGAGCTTCCAGTCGATCGGAATGTAACCCTCGACGCCGGGAGCGTAGACGTGCATATTGGGCTTGAGATCGAGCTCCAGGCTAAGCACGATGCGATGTCCGGGCCGCGCCACGGGCATGCTGGCCGCCGTAGTCAGGCGCAGGTGGTTGGTCTCGACGGAGCCGCTGGCCGCATCCGCCAAGGCTCCAAACTGCCGCACCAGGATGTCGGAAGCGGATACGCGTTCGCGGAAGTCCTCTTCGAAGTACTTGGCGACAACCGTCCCCTTGGCATCCAACACGAACGTTCCGGGGCACGGAACGCCAAACTGCGGCGTGCCCGGCTTCACCGTCTCGTTCAAAATGCCGAAGGCGCGGATGATCGTCGATTGCGGATCGGAGAGCAGTGGAAAGGTGATGTGCCTCCGGCCAGCGAAGTTCTTCAATACCTCTACCGAGTCGTAACTGACAGCGGCCAGCCCGAGGCCCTGCTTGCGGATTCGATCCAGATTCTGTTCCAGCTCGACGAGCTGGATCTTGCAGAACGGTCACCAGTCCGCGGAACGGTAGAACACCAGCATGGCGCCCTTGGGGCCCATGATGGACTTCAGTGTCTGGGTCCGGCCCGCCTGGTCCAGCGCCGAGAATTCAGGCGCCGGGCTCCCCGCGGCAGGCCCGGTCTTGATGTTCTGCCCGTACAGCGCCGCGACGGCGACCAATGGAAGCCACGAGACTCGACGCATATAAACCCAGGATACCTCAACGTGCCGCGCGCGGACCCGGCTTCAGCGCGGAGTAAGATTACGGATCGAAGTTCCGGGTGAAAACGATGGGCAGGAGGCTCTCCAGGACGAAGAAGAATCGGCACCTGGTCTACAAGACATGGCACCAGCACTGGGGTTGGGCCACACTTCTCCGCCTGCAACCCATGGGACCCATCAGTTGGCCGGATGCTACGAAGCCGGCACCGGGCTGGGCGCGGCCTTTCTCACCGCGGGCTTTTTGGCCGCAGCTTTCTTGGCTGGTTTGGCCGCGGCTTTCGCAGCCGCCGCCTTCTTCGCCCTGAACTCAGCCCATCGCTTTCTGGTGGCTTCGGCAATGCGCTCGCGGGCGGCGGGACTCATGTTCCGCTTCTTCGCGGGCGCCTCTTTGGCCTTGTGGTACTCGGCCCACCGCTTCCGCTGCGCTCGCGCAATCCGCTTTCTTGCGGCCGCGCTCAACGGGCGCTTCCCGCCGCGGGCAGGCGGCGCTGCCTCGGCGGGCTCGGCGGCGGCGCGCGCCTCGGCCTTCAGCATGCCGCGAAGATCGGCCATCTTCGCGTCTATTTGGTCAAGCTGGTGCTGATAACCTACCAGCGCCGCTTGGAGAGTTTCGGAATCCAGATGTGCAGGCATAAACAACCAATTATACGCACAAGTGACTCGCCGTGGGTAAGTGGGCTAGTAACTACGGTCTGGATGGCCCCGCTGCGATCTCCTGCTCGAGCGCCGCCAGCCGGTAGCGCTCGGCCAGCACGCCGGCATCCACGGCAGCCTCGAATTCCTTGGCCCTCAAGTCGGTTGCCATCCTCTGCAACTGCCGGACATAATCGCCCGCTCTCCTATTGCCGGCTTCGTCCAGAGCAGCGGCGGCATCTTCGACCTCGGAAATGCGTTCCTTCTCAAACTGGCCGATGGCCGCCGCCAGCTTGCTCCGCTCTTCCACGGCGGCCGGCCCGCGGGCGGCAAAGAACGCCCGATTCTGACGGAGCAACGCGGCCAGGTCGGCGTGGACCTTGCCCACCACTCCGCTCCAGCTTTCCATCCGCAGATTGGCCTGCTCCGCCGGTCTCTGAAAAGTGCTGGGCTTGGCCATGCTGGGAGAATCGTAGATGGCGTTGAAGACCAGCTTGTAGGCGCCGTGCGATTGCCCGCGCCACTGCGGCTTGAAACCGAACAGATAGATTCGCCCATCGCCGGAGAAGACTTCGAGCGCGGCGGCTCTTCCCTGAATGCGTTCGGGGTGCAGCAGGTAACCGCTCTCGAGCGGATTCCGGTCCCTGGGGTAAGTAGCCAGAACCGCGCCACGGAAACCGCTCTTCTGCTCGAACGCCGGTCCCCGCTCGAACATGACAATCGGCTCGCGCGGCATTCCCCAAAGCGCCGGATGCGCCGGGTCGCGCAGCTCGATTCGCAGAAGCGATCCCGAGCAGTAAAACTGGTCGTTGCCGATGCCGCTCAGGATATTGGCGACCGGCAAATGGAGCTCATCAATGGCCATGAGCGAGGCGTTGTTGAATGCGATCAGAGTGCCTCCTCCATCGACGAAAGAGCGCAAGGCGTCCACGCCGGCCGGGCCCAGGCCGCCAGCGTACTCTCCGGGAATCGAGCCTGGCGCGTAACCGTCCATGATCGACCTCGGCGTGCCATCGGGGATGATGATCGCATCGAACCGCTCCCGCAGGTGCCCGGCCTGAATGTCGCCGTTGCGCAGCGTAATGGGCGCGAAGCCATAATCCTCGAGAATCCATCGAGTCCACCCCTCGTCGATGGCCGGAACCCAGGAGCGGTACAGGCCGACGCGAGGCTTCTTGGTGGAGACCGCGTCCTGGGGCAGTTTGGCGACGGCCGCCGCGTTCACGGAGTACTTGCGCGCGATCTCCGCCAGACGCTCCCGATCGATACCGGAGACCACCATGGCGCCCGGCTCCCCGTCGTTCTTGGCAAAACCGACCTGGGCGCCAAGCTTGAGGGCCTCGTTGATCGCTTTGAAACTGGCGTTGGTCTGATGGCTGATTACGTAGGCCGCGCCGGTTCCCTGAACGCCGCCATCGGGAGGCGTCACTTCCTTGATCGGTTGCAGGCCGGCGCGCTGTTCGGGTGTGACTGGCTTCAGGACGGCCGCCACTTCCACCCCCATCTGCATGGGGAGAGTCCAGCCCGCCACATCGTAGGGCCGGATGGGCGGCCCATTCGGGGACTCTCGCAAATCCGGGTAATGTTGCGGCTCGAACAGTTCTTTCACCAGCGGAGCGAATGGCTGGTCCATCAGGACCACCCACGCGCCCCGGTACTCGCGGCCATTGGCCGCGAATGGCTGCGCGGCTTGGTGCACCTCGATGCCGTTGACGAGCAGCTTTTCCACCAGGATTGCGGCCGTGGGCGGGTCGCGCTGCTCCCGCGGGATGACGTAGGCAAACGGCGGCTCGTTGCGGAATCGCTCGATGTTATCGCGGCCAGCCTGGTAGCGGTTGAAGAGCAGCACCTGGCGGTATTTCGCCGCGGTGTCCAGCACCGCCATGGAGCCGCCCAGCATATAGCGGACAGCATCGCCCAAGCGCCACCAGCCGCCTTTCCAGGGGCTGTTGTAGAACACCTCCGAGCGCAAGAGCTGGCGATCCCTCGGAAAGTCCTCGACCGTGTAGAACTGGGGTGTCGCATAGCGGTACAGGGCGGTTTCCGTGAAGAAAGAGATGCTGTTCCGGAAAATGCTTGTGAAGTCCATGAACCCCGGATACCAGTTGTCGAAACCCACCCGGTGGACCGCGCCGGGCATCTGGTGCTCGTCCAGATACGCGCCCATGTTGATGCCCAGCACATTGAGCCAGCGCATCATCAGAGGGTGAATATTGGAGGAGATGGGCTCGGTGAAAGGCGGGATGAAAATCCGCGCGGGAAAGGGCGCGGTCTGATGATGGCAGTAGAAGACCACCGGGGCGAACTCCAGCTCCGCGCGGGTTACTTCCCGCGATTCGAGCATGTTGTTCATGTAGCCGTCCCGGTTGTTGTCGTGGCCCACATACTCTTGATACAGATCCGGCAAGGGGCTCACTTCGTAGGGGGTGCCCAGGTTCTTCCGGTACCAGGCGACCACCTCATTCTGACCGTCCGGGTTGAGCGTCGGCCAGAGAATGACAATCACGTTGTCGAGGATGGCGTCGATCTCGGGATTGCCCTCGGTGGCAACCAGTTTGTAAGCCAGCAGAATGGACTGCTGCGCGCCGGCCACCTCGCTGGAGTGCATGCCGCCATCGATGTGCACGATGGCCTTGCCTTCACGGGCCAGCGCCTGGGCGGCTTCGCCGGTGAGCCCGCGGGCGAGGGCCAGCCGCTGAGAGATGGACTTGTACTGATCCAACCGGGCCAAGTTCTGGGGCGAAGAGATGAGCGCGATCTCCCAATCCAGGCCACGTGTGGTCTTGCCCACGGAAATCATCTTGATCCGATTGGAACTCGCGGCCAGACGGTGGAAGTACTCCCGCGATTCGTCGTAGCTGGCAAGGTAGAAATCGTCGCCGGGCTTATGGCCGAGCACCGATTCCGGCGTGGGAACGGTTTGAGCCACGGCAGGGCCTGGCGATGACAGCAGGATGACCGTCGCCAGGGCCAAGGCGCAGATAACGGACTTTGCAGGCATGTCTCAAATGGTAGCCGGGCGATTCGATGGATGTAAAGACGGGGTAGCGCCGGCGGTCTTGCCGCCGGTGGGGTGCCAGTTTGACTTCCCCTCGTGGTTTCCCATAAGATCTTCGTGTCTCCTATGAAACCCGTATCAAGAGCTTCGATTCTCGTCCTATCGGCTCTGCTGCTTTTCGGCGCCGAGCCGTACCGGAAGCCGCCCCAAGCGGTTCTGGACGTCCTGAACGCGCCCGCCACACCGGCCCTGTCACTCAGCCCCTCCCGCGCCTATGCCATTCAGGGTTCGCCGGTGC
Source organism: Bryobacteraceae bacterium (assembly GCA_049516835.1). GTDB lineage: Bacteria > Acidobacteriota > Terriglobia > Bryobacterales > Bryobacteraceae > Fen-178. The sequence continues at coordinate 82,750 of JBEKSR010000001.1, forward strand.
GCTATCCTCCCATTGCGGAACTGGCGCAGCCCATGTTGCGGCTGGCCGGGCTGCGCATCAATCCCCAGACCAACGGCCTGCACAATACAACCTTCGACAGCAGCCTGACGTTACGCAAGATTCCCGAAGGCACCGAGATCAAGGTGGACCTGCCGCCGGGCCCAGAGGGCGCCCCCAAGCTGGGCACGGGACGCTGGAGTCCCGACAGCACCCACTTCGCCTTCACGCACACTACGGCCAACGGCATCGAACTGTGGATCGGCGACACCGCCACCGGCAAGAGCCACAGGGCGGAAGGTGTGCGGGTCAACGGCGTCATGGGAGGAAGGGGCGTGCCCTTTGGGCCCGGCGGGCGCGGGGGCTTTGGCGGCGGGGCTTCCGACGTGCAGTGGATGCCCGATGGCAAAGCCTTGCTGGTGGAAACGGTCAAGCCCAACCGCGGCGCGCCTCCGCCCGAGCCTTTGGTCCCCACCGGTCCGCATGTGCAGGAGAGCCTCGGCGGCGCCGCTCCCATGGAGACGCTCGAAGACATGTTGCAGAACCCGCATGACGAAGACTTGTTCGAGTATTACGCCACCTCGCAGCTTGCTCTTGTCGACCTCGCCAGCGGCAAGGTGACGCCCATTGGAAAGGCGGGAATCGTCGAGTCGGCGCGCATCTCGCCCGACGGCAAATACATCCTGGTGACCACCGTGCACCGTCCCTTCTCGTACCTCCACGCCGTAAGATCGTTCCCCAGGGAAATCGAGGTCTGGGACCGCGCCGGCAAGATTCTGCACAAGGTGGCCAGCCTGCCGCTCGAAGACAAGGTCCCCATCAACGGCGTGCCCACCGGCCCGCGCAGCGTCCAATGGCGGCCCAGCGAACCCGCGACGCTCATCTGGGCGGAGGCGCTGGATGGCGGCGATCTGAAAAACAAGGCGCCCTATCGCGACCACATCCTGGCGTTCGAGGCGCCGTTCACCGGCCAGCCGCGGGAGCTGCTCAAGACCGAGCAGCGGTTCCAGGGAATCCAGATGGCGGAAAAGGGTGGCATGGCGCTGGTGGAAGACTTCGAGCGCTTGAAGCGCTGGTCGCGCACCTTCCAGATCGACCTGGACAAGCCCGACGCGGCCCCCAAGCTGATCTGGGCGCGCAATAACCAGGATCGCTACCACGACCCCGGCCGCCCCATGGAAAAAACCCTGCCCAGCGGCGGTATGGCCATCCTGCAGGATGGCGACAACATTTTCCTGACCGGCACGGGATCGTCGCCCGAGGGCGATCGGCCTTTCCTGGATCGCTTCAATCTCGCTACCCGGAAGACCGAGCGGCTGTTCCGCTCGGACGACCAGCACTACGAGACCGTGGTCGCGCTCCTCGATGCGCACGGAGAGAAGTTCCTGACGCGGCGCGAGAGCCCCACCGAGCCCCCCAACTACTATGTGAGGACGCCCGCCGGGTCCATGACCGCAGTGACCAGGTTCCCCGACCCTCAGCCCTCGATACGCGGCATCCACAAGCAACTGGTGAAATACAAGCGCAACGATGGCGTGGACCTTTCCTTCACGCTGTATCTCCCTCCCGATTACAAGCCCGGCGAGAAACTGCCGACTTTGGTGTGGGCCTACCCCTACGAATACAACGACGCCGACACCGCCGGCCAGGTGAGCGGCTCGACCCAGCGGTTCACCGAAATGACGGGCTATTCGCAATTGTTCTTCGTGCTCGACGGCTACGCCGTGCTGGACAACGCAGCCATGCCGGTGGTGGGCGATCCGGATACGGTCAATAACACTTATGTCGAGCAGATCGTGGCGGACGCCAAAGCGGCCATCGACAAGGCCACGGAGATGGGCGTGACCGACCCCGCGCGCGTGGGCGTCGGCGGACACAGCTACGGCGCTTTCATGACCGCCAACCTGCTGGCGCACTCGAACCTCTTCAAGGCCGGCATCGCCGAGAGCGGCGCCCACAACCGCACCCTGACCCCCTTTGGTTTTCAGAGCGAGACGCGCACCCTGTGGCAGGCGCCCGAGGTGTACATCAAGATGTCGCCATTCATGTACGCCGACAAGATCAAGGCGCCGCTGCTGCTGATCCACGGCGAGGCCGACGACAACTCCGGCACGTTCCCGATTCAGTCCGACCGCATGTACCAGGCCGTCCGCGGCAATGGCGGCACCGTGCGCCTGGTCTTCCTTCCCTTCGAAGCCCACGGCTACCGCGGGAAGGAGACCATCGAGCACGTCTTGTGGGAGAAGTTCGCCTGGTTCGACAAGTACGTAAAGAACGCAGGCGCCGCCAGCGGCGACTGACCCTCAGGCGATCAGCGTCAACGGCGGCCGCCGGTGGCGCCAGGCTTCCAGGCTGTGGACGGTGACGCCGGTGCTGCCCATGCACAGACCGACTCGATGCGCGGACGGCGTGTCTTCCAGGTGACCCAGACGACACTCGACCAAATTGAGCAAGTGCGCCAGAGGGGAATCGGTCCGCTCCGGCTGATGGTGGTAGCGAATGGCCTCCACATACCTGGCGGGCAATCTCCAGGACGCGGCAATGTCCGCGCCGGCGTTTCCATGGTCGCACCCGATCAGGAGGTTCTCGGCATACACCGGCGGGCATCCATAATCGAGCAGCCCCTGCATGGTGGCGGAATCGAATAGATTGAGCCGATCGATCAGCAGTTTGCCGATGTCGTGCAACAGCCCACACAGAAAAGCCTCTTCGCTGTCGATCCCCGGCGCCCGAGCCGCCAGGTGACGCGCCAGTTCGGCGGCTTCCAGCGCGTGCAGGAGCAGCGGCCGCATGGATGGCCGCGTGAAGATCGGCCGGAAGACGGTGGCCGCGATTCTGTCGATCTGCCCGGCGGCGGATTCCGGCCGGTCCAGAAGCTGCAAAATGCGAAGGGCAGCCTGCCGAAAGACCGGCAGCGACGACTTGGCAGAAACCTTGACGTCCGTTCCCCGCGTCACGTTCTCGAGCGCGTTCACGGGATCCATGCTCCACGAGTGCTCCTTGGCCAGGCGGCGCAGCTCGGCGACGATTTCCGCGGTGGAACGCGGCTCGGTGGCGCGAAGCTCGTAAAGCTCGTCAAAGCGATTCGCGATATGGATGATCTCGGCCAGCCGCCGGAGGTGTTCGGGGGCATCCGCCGCGTGGTGGAAGGCGCGCAGCAGCGCCAGGATCAGCGCCTCCTCGTCCGCCAAGTGCGGAAGAGTTTCAAGCGGCGAATGGTGCAACAGGGCCGCCGACTCGACACCGACCTTCACGGGAGACGCCAGAAACAGTTGGTGGGCGATGCACTGTGCGACCGCCGCAACTCGCCGGCAGTGACGGAGCAGGCACGAATCGGCGGGCGCGCACACACTGAGCTTCGGCGACATGACCTTCTTCCTTTATCGGAGAATTTCTCAGGTCTTTCTCTGTTGTCCTTGGTTAACAGCGCGCGCCGGAAGACGCTTCTCTACCCCTTCTCCGGCATGACCATCAGCACCACGCGAGAGGGGTGCGCGCGATCGTGATACACCGTCTGGCTCGCCTTGACGAGCCGGGTCTCATCGGCAATCGGCGCGCCCGTGTTGGGGTTGCGGTCAAACCTCGGAAAGTTGCCGCTTGAAATCTCCACGCGGATCCGGTGGCCTTTCAAAAACACGTTGCCGGTCACGCCCGCGTCCACCGCCACCATGTAGATTTCGCCGGCTCGCGCCAGTTCCGGCTTCTCCAGAGAGTTGCGGTATCGCAGCCGCAGGATCCCGTCCGTCAGGTTGCGCGCGGAGCCGTCCGGAAACACGTCCACCAGCTTCGCGGTGAAGTCCGTGTCCATGGCGCTGGTCGAGACGTAGAGCACCACCTTGACCGGCCCGATGGCCTCCACGTCCCTTTTCAACTGCCTGCTGGTGTATACCAGCACGTCCGCGCGCCGCTCCACCGGGCGCTGGTCCATCGGCCCCCAGGGGAACACCCGCGGATTGCAGCACACGGCGCCGCCGCGCGTGGGCGCCGGGTCGCGCGGATCGAACACATAATGGTCCCGGGAGCCATGCCGCGCGGGCCGGTCGCTGAGGGCGCCGTCACCCTCGAGCGTGTTGGCGCGGCCGCCGCCTTCCAGGTAGAAATTCCGCGCACGCGCCTGCTGGGGCGGCCACTCGCGCTCCTCGCGCCATCGGTTGGCGCCCATCACGAAGATCCGCACCGGCGGCTGGGAAACCAGCGGCGTGTCTTTCCCCATCAGCCACTGGTCGAACCACTCGAGTTGCAGCGAGCGCATGGGGACCGCGGCCTGGGGTCCGAAATCCACGCCCGCGAATTGGTACGACATGTTATGCGGCCACGGCCCCACCAGAATCCGGTTCAGGCCCGAAGTCTTGTGCAGCGCCGCGTAGGCCTCCAGATCGCTCTGGGCGAAGTTGTCATACCACCCCCCCACCGAAAACACGGGGATGCGGACCTTCTGAATCTGCTCTTTGGTGCTGATGGCGCGCCAGAACGAATCGAACGCCGGATGGTCCACCGCCTCGCGATACATATCCGAGGGCCTGCCGGTGGCCGCCACGTCCGCCGTGCGGATCGGCAGGTGCAGCACAAACTTGCTGAAATCCGGCAGATAACCCGGCACCTTCAGGTTCTCGGACATCCACTCCAGCCGGTTTCCCAGCTTCATAGCGCCGCCCGTCGAGTAGAACCGGTCGCGGTAATCGTCGTACCCCGAGACTACCGGGAAGATGGCCTTCAGGTGCGGATTGTCGAGCAGCGCTGCCTTCCACTGCACGATCCCCAGGTACGAACCGCCGATCATCCCAACCTTGCCGTCGGACCACGGCTGCCGCGCGATCCAGTTCAACGTGTCGTCGCCGTCCGCCGGCTCCTGTTCGAGCGGCTGAAAGGATCCCTCCGATTCGTAGCGCCCGCGCACGTCTTCCACCATCACCGCGTAGCCGTGGTCCACGAAGGCCTGGTAATTCGAGGTGATGCCGGCGCCCTTCCCGTACGGCGTGCGCACCAGAATCGTGGGGACTCGGGCGTGCTCGGAGGGCAGAAAAACGTTGGCCGACAGGTGCACTCCGTCGCGCATCGGAACCGGCACGTTCAGTGGCTTGACCGCGGGCCTCTGCGCCCAGGCGAAGCCCACACAAACCAGGCACAAAACCAGCAGATGTGGGGCAGGCTTTTCAGCCTGCGGACCCGCTTTCCGGCGGGTCCAGCCGGCCGGAAGGCCGGCTTGCGGGCAGGATTGCCCGCCCCACAGCTTCACCCCCATTTCGTGACACAGCCGCGCTACGTGCAGCACTCGCACAACAAACCCCAATACTGTTTCCCGATTCGCTCCACCCGATGGTGCGCCGCAACATGCCCGGCTCCCCGTTGGCCGATGGCACGGGCCACCTCAGGAATAGATGTTAGCAAAATCATGTGTTGGCGCAAGGACTCCCGCTCCGCCACGCCGGGCGCGATGCGCAGGCAGGCATCCTCGGGAAACCGCGCGCACTCCGCCGCGTCCGTCACCAGGACCGGTTTGCCGATCCCCATCAGCCGGATGGTGATCCCCGAAGTCTCCCCCGCCCCCGGATACCGCAGGTTGATGCAGGCATCCACCGCCGCCGCCGCCAGCCAGAACTCGCGCTCCTCGAGATACTCCAACCGGACCACGCCGGCCCCGCCCAGGAGCGGTTCCACCGCTCGTTCCAGGTCCGTCGAGACGAATTCGCCCGCCACCAGCAGCGCCGTCCGCGGGTTCTCTCGATGCAGGTCCGCGAACGCTTCCAGCACTGCGGGCAGCCGCTTGGATTCCCGCAGGTATCCGAACACCCCGAACAGGAAGGTCCCCGGCTCGACGCCCAGCCGCCGCCGGTACCGCGCAACCTCCTCTTCCCCAGGCGGCGCCGGCGCCTGAAAAAGATGGGGAATCTCCACCACCCGCGCCTCCGGGGCGTGTTCCTTCACCGCGCGCGCCGCCCCCGGATTATGCACCACTACCGCAAGCGCGCGCTCGGCCACCCTCCGTAACAAGGCGTACTTGAAGTACCGGCCGTCCGTGGCCGAGGCCGCGCGGCCGCGCCACAACTCCGCCGCCAGCCCACGGTTCCACTCGCCGTAGTTGTAAACGAACTCCTCGATATAGCCTGGCTCGTCCAGTTGTCCCAGCAGGAAGTGGTGCAACACGGCATCGTGCAGCGTCACCACGCCGGGCCGCTCCAATGCGCGCCGGTAGATCTCCGCGTGCAGCGCGTTATTGCCCAGGTGGTAGAGCGCCACGTCGCAGTGTTCCGGGGCTATTTTCACGCGGCCGTGCCGCCGTAGCTCGGCGACGAGCGCCGCCGCATAATCCGCCACGCCCGTCCGGGCCGGCGGCATGGGAGCATAGAACCCGACCGTCACGCCTTCCGCTCTCCGAACAGCGCCGTCCCCACTCGCACGCACGTAGCCCCTTCTTCGATGGCCGCCTCGAGATCGTGCGACATTCCCATGGAAAGCTGCCGCAGCCCGTGCCGCTCCGCCAATTCCCGCAGCCGCCGGAAGTAAGGCCGGGACGCCTCCGGGTCTTCCGTCCACGGCGGCATGGTCATCAGGCCGAGCAATCGCAGGTTGCCACACCCGCGCACGGCCTGGATCAGCTCCGCCAGCGCCACGGGGTCCGCCCCGCTCTTGGCTTCTTCTTCCGAGAGCTTGACCTCCAGCATGACCTCCAGCGCGTGCCCCGCGTCGTTCAGTCGCCGCGCCAGCTTGGGTGAATCCACCGTCTGGATCACCTGGAACAACTCGGCGGCCTTTTTGGACTTGTTGGACTGCAGATGCCCGATCAGGTGAAAGCGCGCCCCCGCCAAATCCGCGACTTCCGGCGCCTTGTGCTCGAATTCCTGCACGTAGTTCTCGCCGAACTCGCGCAGCCCGAGTTCGTAGGCCTCGCGCACCACCGCCGCCGGGAACAGTTTGGTTACGGCCAGCAGCGTGATCTCCGCCGGATCGCGGCGCGCGCTCTCCGCCGCCCGCCCAATGCGCTCCCGTACCGCCGCCAGCCGCTCGCCCAAGGTGCCCATTGCCGGTTGCACGCTTCAGTATACCGGGACTCCGGGGAGGTGGAATTAACCTGCCCGGAAACGACTTGTGTTTATATCGACATTGAGATCTGTTACCCTAGTTTTATCTGATTTGGAGGTTCGAAATGCGTCTGAAGTTCGCCGTGCTATTAGTGTTGTTGGTGTTTGTGGCCGCCCCGGTCTTTGCGCAAGCTGGCGGAGTGGCGGGAATCTCCGGTGTCATCCGGGATCCATCGGGCGCGGTTGTGCCCGGCGCCAAGGTCGTGATTTCGAGCGAGGGGCAAGGCACCATCCGCACCCTCGAAAGCAATGAGGCCGGACTTTTCACGGCGCCCGCCCTGGTGCCTGGATCCGGCTATCAGGTCACCGTCACGGCCGCCGGCTTCGCCGGCTATGAGGCGAAAGGCCTGGAATTGCAAGTCGGCCAAAACCTCAGCCTCAATGTCAATCTGGCAGTCGCGACCAGCGCCACTGCGGTCGAAGTTACGGGAGTGGCTCCGCTGGTCGAAGACACCAAGACCGAAGTGTCGCAGGTGGTCAACTCCCAGCAAATCACCGAGTTGCCCATCAACGGCCGGCGCGTCGATTCGTTCGTCCTGCTCACCCCCGGGGTCAGCAACGATGGCACCTACGGCCTGCTCTCTTTCCGCGGCACCGCGGGACAGAACTCATTCCTGATCGACGGCACCGACACTACCGAGCAGTTCTACAACGAAAACGCCGGCCGCACGCGCATCGCCTCGCAGATCTCGCAGGATGCCGTGCAGGAGTTCCAGGTAGTTTCCTCGAACTACTCCGCCGAGTACGGCCGCGCCATGGGCGGCATCGTCAACACCGTCACCAGGAGCGGCGGGAACGCGATCCACGGCGCCGGCTACTGGTTCTACCGCAGCACCGGGTTTGATGCGCGCGATCCCTTCGCGACCTTCGTCCCCTCCGAGAAGCGCAACCAGGTGGGCGGCTCGATCAGCGGCCCCATCCTGAAGGACAAGCTGTTCTTCTTCCTCAACACGGAGGTCACGCGGCGCAATTTCCCCATGTCGAGCAGCCTCAACACCACGGCCGTGAATCCCACGACCGAGACGTGGAACAGTTGCGGCGTTGCCAGCGGGACGCAGCCGGCGGCCACCGCCGCCCAGTGCGCCGCCATCAACGCCCTGCTGCCGCGCTTTTTCGGCATCATCCCGCGCACTCTGGGCCAGGAGCTCTACTTCGCCAAGCTGGATTACCACCTTTCCGAGCGCAACACCCTGAGCGCCAGCTTTAACTTCCTGCACCACCGGTCGCCCAACGGCATTCAGACGGCCATTTCCTCGACCAGCGGCGGCGCCCTCACCGGCAATGGCGATGACGCGGTTACCGTGCGCAACGGAAGATTGGCCTGGACTGCGGTCCCCACTTCGAGTTTCGTGAATGAGTTTCACTTTGCGGTGGCCACCGACCGGCAAGCCGACACGTTCGACGACGCCGAACTGGGCCAGGGCGTCGGGTATCTCCAGGTGTCGGTAAACAGCACGAGCATCGGTCCGGCCAGCTACTTGCCCCGCGTGGAGCCCAGCGAACGGCGCTTCCAGTTCCAGGACAACGCGACGTGGACCAAGGGCACCCATACCATTAAGTTCGGCGCCGATATCGCGACCACGGAAGACTACGTCTACTACATCAGCGCCGCGTTCGGCAGCTACACCTATCAGACCGTCAATGCGTTTGCGCTGGATTTTTCCGGCAACACCACCGGGACCAAATACTGGCAGACTTATAAGCAGACGTTTGGCAATCCGGTGCTGGACACCACCATTAACGACTACGGCTTTTATCTGCAGGATCAGTGGCGCGCCAGCAGCCGGCTGACCGTGACCTACGGCGCGCGCTACGAGTACGCCCAGTTGCCGCAGCCCAAGACTTGCAATCAGGACTATCCGGGCACCTGCCATCTGCCCTCCAAGCCCACCAACCTGGCGCCGCGCCTCGGCATCACCTACCGGTTGAACGACAAGACGGTCGTGCAGGCCGGCTATGGCATGTTCTACGCGCGTTTCCAAGGCGGAACCATCGACAACCTGTTCACCACCGGCAATGGCATCTACCAGCCGGCCATCAGCCTGGCGAGTACGCAGGCCGTGCAATTGGCGGCTGGCCCGGTATTTCCGCACGCTCTCAGCGCCGTTCCGACGGGGGTCGCGGTGTCCTCCACCAGCCTTCAGTACATGGCTCCGAACCTGAAGACGCCCTACTCCGAGCAGGGCAACATCGCGATCCAGCGCCAGCTCACCAATGATCTCGCCATGTCGGTCTCTTACATGTGGAGCCGCGGGGTGCAACTGTACGGCGTGCGCGACCTGAACATGCCGTCGACCACCACCAACTTCACCTACACCATCGACGACGTCAACGGAAGTGCGGTCGGCTCCTATACCACTCCGGTCTACATCGGCGCCCGCCCGGATACCCGCTACGGCGCCGTCGCCTATGATGAAAACGGCGTCAACAGCTACTACAACGGGCTGGCCGTTCAGGTGAACAAGCGCTTCTCCCACGGGCTCCAGGCGATGCTCTCGTATACCTGGTCGCATGAAATCGACGACGGCCAGAGCTACGGCGAAAGCACCAACAACCTGTTCCTGAGCAATCCAAACTACTGGCTGTACAACGGGAACTACGCGGCCGACAAGGGCAGCGGCACGCTCGATCAGCGCCACCGCGTGGTGCTGTCGTGGGTCTGGGCGCCAACCTTCACGCACCGCACCGACGCCTTCTCCAAGTATGTAGTGAACGGCTGGCAGCTTTCCTCCATCACCTCCATGGCCAGCGGTCATCCATCTGGCAGCTACACCATCAGCCTGAAGGATACGCCGGTCACCGGCATGTTCTCGAATTACAGCGTAACGGGATCGGGCTTCAGCTACCGTGTGCCCTGGCTGCCGTACAACAACTACTACTTGCCGGCGTGGTACCGTTCGGATGCGCGCCTCACCAAGGTCATTCCCATCGGCGAACGCGTCAAGGCGTATCTCATGTTTGACGTCTTCAACATCGCCAACACGTGGTCGGCCACGGGCTATACCAGCAGCCAAGCCTATACCGAGACCAAAGGCGTGCTCACGCCGACTCCGTCGTACCTGTATGTCCCGTCGGGCGATGGCGGCTTCCCGGACGGCACGCAGGCGCGCCGCATGCAGATCGGCGCTCGCATTACGTTCTAGGCTTTCCAACGGGATGCGGCGCTTGGGGCAGGCGGGCCAGCCGCCTGCCCCATTGTGCAGCTCCGTATGGACGTACCGTTACTCTCCGGGTGGCACAACGCCGTCGCGTGCAAGTTTGGCGTCTCGTGCTCCTTTTGTAATTCAATTTAAGCCTCCCTTCTGGTATGCTGTCTGTTCAGGGTCTTCGAGAAATTCAGCACTGCGGGAAAAGCCGTGGTGTTCTCTCCCTGATGTTCTTTGGACCAGAAAGAACCAGTGCGTCTTATGAGGAGACAAATGATGCGTGAATTCAGCCTGTTTCGGAAGTTCGCAGTCCTGTGCACCGCCCTGCTGGTGGTGCTCATGGTTCTAACAGCTCCGGCCTTTGCCCAGCTCGCCGGATCCGCCACCATAACCGGCACTCTGACCGACCCGTCCGGGGCCTTCGTGCCGGGGGCGTCCGTGACCATCCGTAACACCGACACCGCCATCGAGCGCAAAATCGAAAGCAACGAAGCCGGAATCTATTCCGCTCCGTTCCTCCCGCCGGGCCATTACGAAGTGCACGCCAGCAAGACCGGATTCGCCTCGGTGGTGCGCAAGGAGCTGATTCTCCAGGTCGGCCAGACGCTGACCATCAACTTTGCGATGACCGTGCAGGCGACGCAAACGGAGGTGACGGTCACGGGCGAGGCGGCGGTGGTCGATACCGAAAAGACCGAAAACTCGCAGGTCATCAGCGAAGGCTCAGTCGGCAACCTGCCCATCTCCGGCCGGCGCTGGGACAGCTTCGCCCTGCTCACTCCCAACGTCACCACCGACGGCACCTCCGGCCTGGTATCCTATCGCGGCATCTCCGGCCTTTACAACAGCAACACCGTGGATGGCGCCAACAACAACCAGGCGTTCTTCTCGGAGGCCCGCGGGCGGGCCATGATGGGCGCCTACGTCTATAGCATGGACTCCATCAAGGAGTACCAGGTGAGCGCCAGCAATTTCAGCGCGGAGCTGGGGCAGGCCGCCGGGGGCGTGGTGAATGCCGTGACCAAATCCGGCGCCAACGACTTCCACGGCGACTTGTTCTACTATCTGCGCTACCCCACCTGGAACGCGCTCGATTCCTATCCGAAGTCGCGCGGCACTTACAGCCAGCCCATCCATCAGTGGCAGCAGTTCGGAGGCAGCGTTGGCGGGCCGATCGTCAAAGACAAGCTGTTTTACTTCGGGACGTACGATGGCTCGCGCAAAGTCAACCCCATTACGTACACCAGCAACGTCTTCAGTTCGACCGTGACCGCCCTCCCCTGCCCGGCGCAGGTGACCGCCACGCAGTGCGCCAATGCCAATGCTTTCCTGTACGGCATGCAAGGCACTTTCGCCCGCGCCACCAACCAGGACGTCCTTTTCGGCCGGCTCGATTACCAGGCGAGCGCGAGCAACCATGTCAGCGCGGCTTTCGATTTCATGAATTACCGCGGGCCCAATGCCTACAGCACTTCGCCTTCCTACAACAACAGCTCGCTCGGCACCAACGGAAGCTATGCCCTCCACGAGCGCATCTTTGTGGCCAACTGGGATTCCACCATCTCCAGCTCCGCCGTCAACGATCTCCGCTTCCAGTGGGGCCGCGACCTGGAAGTCGCCGGTTCCAACGCCGCCGCGCCCTACATCAACGTCGGCGGCTCCGGCGGCAGCTCCAACCTGGGGATCTACGGCGAAAACTACGCTCTGCCGCGCACCGCCGAACCGGACGAGCACCGCATCCAGATTTCGGACACGTTCTCCAAAATCCACGGCCGGCACGTATTCAAAACCGGCGTGGATGTGAACGTCATCCACGAAATCATGATCAACCTGTACAACGGCACCGGCCAGTACAGTTACAGCGGAACGGCGCAAGCCGCCTTCAACAACTGGGTGATCGACGCTTACGGGATCAACATCGGTGACGGTTTGACAGGCAAGCATTACAGCACGTTCACGATGGTCGACGACCCCATCACGCACGTCGGCAAGGACGATTTCTACAACAATGATGTCGCCGCCTTTTTCGAGGACAGTTGGAAGGTGAGCTCCAAGCTGACGCTGAACATGGGCCTGCGCTACGACGTCTTTACTATTCCGGCGCCGCCACAGCCGAACACGCTGACGCCGCTCACCACGCTTTATACCTCGACTATCAAAATCCCCAAGGACCAGTTCGCGCCGCGTTTGGGCGCTGCATGGCAGATCACGCCGAAGACCGTGCTGCGCACTGGTTACGGCATCTTCTACGCCAAGACCACCAACAGCACCTATTACGCCACCCGCGTGGAGAACGGTGTTTATCAGCAGTCCTTCACCTGCACGCCGACCGGCGCGACAGCTTGCCCGGCATTGACGTTCCCCAACGTCATCTGGACCCCGCCCGGCCCGCCCATGGTGGCGCCGTTTGCCGGCGCCCTGACGCCCCAGGTGACCACCTTCACCCCGCCCGCCGCCACCCAGTTGACGCGCGGCCAGTCGCCCGACTGGGTCAATCCCCGAACCCACCAGGGCGAGGTCACCCTGGAACGCGAGCTGCCGGGCCAACTCAGCGGCTCAATCTCGTACGTGGTGAGCCGGGGCTTGCATTTGCCCATCTTCGTCGATGCCAACCTCGCCGCCCCCACCACCACCAAGAGCTACGACATCCTGAATGCCAGCGGCGCCACCACGCAAACCTACACCGTTCCCTTTTATACCGGTCGTATCGACACCGCCACCGGCGACATCTTCGTCGGCTATAGCGATGTCAATTCCTGGTACAACTCGATGGCCGTCACCCTGCGCCGGCGCATGCGCCATGGCCTGGAGTTCACCATGAACTACACGTTGAGCAAGGCGTTCGATGGCGCCCAGGCGGCGGGAAACTTCGGCACGTTCAATGGCACCGATTATCCGATCGATCCCAGAAATCGCAAGCTCGAATACGCGCTTTCGGACCTCGACCAGCGCCAACGGTTCGTGGCCAACGCCGTGTGGATGCCTTCGGCGAAAGGTATCACGAATCAGGCGGCCCGGATGATTCTCGATGGCTGGGCGTTTTCCACCATCGTGGTCATGGCCACCGGCCAGCCGGTGACGCCGTACATCACCGGCGCCCCGAGCCCCCTGGATGGCGGCGTGACCGGCGGTGTAGCCTACGCTGCTCCTACGCAAGGCCGCGCCGGGTGGCTGGCGCGCAATGCGTTCACCGCTCCCGGTTATCACAACGTGGACTTCCGCCTGGGACGGCAGTTCCTGCTCGGCGAACGGCTGAAGCTGTCGCTCATCGGCGAAGCCTTCAACCTGTTCAACCACACCAATGTCTCCGGCCTGACCAACACCGCATTCTCCTATCTTGCGGCTGGGTCCGGCGCTTGCGCCGGCCACACCAACGCCTGCTTCACGCCATACGCCGCTTTCATGACGACCTCGGCCACCAGCAACCTGCTGTTTGGCCCGCGCCAGTTGCAGATTTCCGGCAGAATCACGTTCTGACGCATAGCCACTCCGGCGACAGGCGGCGCCCCGGCCGACCCGGGACGCCGCCTTTTTTTGTGCCGCCGCTTGGAAATCGGCGCCCGGCTCCCCCACCCCGCCGCGCTCTTCCCGGATTTGTCATTCAATTTTAGCCGGCACGGTGCTATGCTACCGGTTCAGGGTTGCTTTTCACAGTATCGAATGTACAAGCCACGGCGGCCAGGAAGCCAAAAGAGTGATCCCGGTCGCTGGAGAGGTTCACCGACCCGCCAGGTGTTTCCCTGCCGGGTCAAGGCCCGCGTCTTGCGAGGCAATGGAGTGTGGGTTCTTCAATTCGCATGGAGGTTAGCATGAACAGAGGGGTATGCGTTGCATTACTCGTTTTCCTGGCTTGCGTGGCCGCGTGGGGTCAGGCGACCGCCGGGCTCGGCGCTATTTCGGGAACCGTTCGCGACGCTTCCGGCGCGCCGGTCCCGGCAGCCAAAGTAACCGTTTCGAATCCCGCGTTGGGTCTTACGCGCGAGTTGAGCACCACCGATGCCGGGATCTTCGCGGCCCCGGCGCTGGTTCCTGCCGAAGGCTACAAGGTTTCGGTCAACAAGGAAGGCTTCACCCCCTATCAAACGGCCGACCTGGCAGTCATGGTGGGGCAGACTTTGAACTTAAACCTGGTGCTCACGGTGGGCGCGCTCACGCAGCAGGTGGAAGTGGTGGCCGCGGCGCCCGTCGTGGACGACGTCAAGACGGAAACGTCCACCGTGGTGGGCAACACGATGATCAACGACCTGCCGATCAACGGGAGGCGCGTGGACTCTTTCGTCCTGCTCACGCCCGCGGTCACCAAAGACGCCGATTTCGGGCTGGTCACCTTCCGCGGCATCGCTGGCGGCAACAGCTTCCTGATTGACGGCAACGACACGACCAACCAGTACTACAACGAGAACGCCGGGCGGACGCGGCTGGGATCGCAGATCTCTCAGGACGCGGTCCAGGAGTTCCAGGTGCTGGCCTCATCCTATTCGGCGGAGTACGGCCGGGCGTCCGGCGGTATCGTCAACACTATCACCAAGAGCGGAACCAACGATGTGCATGGGACCGCTTTCGAGTTCTTCCGCAACCGCACCCTGAATGCGAGAGATCCAACTCCCACTGGACCGGCGGCGATCAATCCCCCCGAGGTGCGGCATATTTTTGGCGGCACGATCGGCGCTCCCGTCAAGAAAGACAAGCTGTTCGTGTTCTTCGACACGGAGTTTCAGCGGCGGCACTTCCCCATCGTCAGCAGCGTGATCAATTCCTCGGTCAACCAGATCAGCGAGACGTGGATCGGCTGCGGCGCTCCGGCCACCACGGCCCAGTGCGCGGCCATCGACAAACTCCTGCCGCGGATGTTCGGCCTGGTGGATCGTAATGGCAACCAGATGCTGGATTTCCTGAAACTCGACTACCGCCCCAACGAGCACCATTCCTTGAGCCTGAGCATGAACTATCTGAAATGGTATTCCATGAACGGCATTCAGACGGGCGCCACCAACACCAGCGGCGGGGGAGTGGGCAACAACGGCGACGACTCGGTGCGCGACCGCATCGGCAAGGGCCTGTGGACCTGGGTGCCCAACGGCTCCGTGGTGAACGAGTTTCGTTTCGGCTGGTTCAAGGACCGCCAGGCGGACGACTTCGACCCCGTGCTCCAGGCCGGCTACCCCATCGGAAACGTAGGCCTTTCGGTGGCGGGTGTCAGCACCCTGGGCGGCTACAACATCCTGCCGCGCATCCTTCCCAGCGAGAATCGCTACCAGTTTGCCGACAGCCTCTCCTGGGTGAAGGGCGGCCACACCTTCAAGTTTGGCTTTGACATCGCCCGGACCGAGGACTTTTCGAACTACCTGGCCAGCCGGTGGGGCACCTTTACGTATTCCAACGTGAGCACCTTCGCGCAGGATTTCACCAGCCCCGCGGCCGGCGCCAGCCACTGGTCCGGCTACTCCCAAGCCTTTGGCAATCCGATTGTGGATACGAAGATCAGCGACCTGGCCTTTTTCGCCCAGGATGCCTGGAAGATCACTCCAAAACTGACCGCCAATTACGGGCTGCGCTACGAGTACGCGGTGCTGCCCACCCCTCCGACCACCAACCCGAACTATCCGCAGACTGGCACTGTCCCCTCGGCGGGCAAGGACTTCGGGCCGCGGGTGGGTCTGGCTTACTCGCTCAACGACAAGACCGTGCTGCGCGCCGGTTACGGCTTGTACTACGCGCGGTACGTCTCCGGCATGATCAACAGCACGTTGTTTACAGCCAACGACGTGTTCACCCAGAGCCTGAGCATCACCAGCTCGACGTCGGCGGGCGCGCCGGTTTTCCCGATTCCGCTGAGCAGCCCGGCGGGAGCGCTGGCGTCCAACCGCGCCATCACGTTTGCCGCCCCCAACATGGTGAATCCCTACACCCAGCAGATCAACGTCGCCATCGAACGGGCGATTGGCAAGAAAACGACCTTGACGGCCTCCTATATCCAGAACCGCGGCAAGAAGCTGTACACGGTGCGGGACATCAACATCGGCCCGCTCAGCTCGCAGGTGTATAATTTCACGATTTTGGATTCGAACTACAATCCGACGGGCCAGGTCTACAGCACGCCTCTCTATCTTCTGAGCAACCGCATCGATACCCGGTACGGCCATATCAACCAGGTGGAGAACGGCGGCAAGCAGTGGTATGACGCCCTGGCGGTGCATTTGAACCACCGATTCAGCAACACATTCCAGGGAACCATCGCCTACACCTGGTCGCATGAGCTGGACGAGAACCAGGAATCCGGCACCAACGCGATCTATTTCAGCAGCGGGCCGATGGGGCTGTACAACGGCAACTACAGCCTGGACAAAGCCAGCGGCAACCTGGATCAGCGCCAGCGCTTCGTGGGCACGTTCATCGCCCGTCCCAAGTTTGTGAAGAGCGACTGCTGTTTAGGCATCTTCGTGAACGGGTGGGAGTTGGACGGCTATTTGACGCTCGCCAGCGGCCGGCCGAACTACGAGACGGTCACCTTCTCCTCGACCTCCAACCTGCCGCAGGCGTTCACCGGCTCGCTCGATGGGCTGGGCGGCGACAACCGCGTGCCGTGGCTGCCGAATAACCCGTTGATGATCGATCCGATCACGCGCTTCGATGCGCGCGTGGCGAAGAACATTCAGATCCATGAGAAGATGTCGGTCACGCTGCTCTTCGAAGTGTTCAACATGACCAACACGGTCAGCGCGACCGGCGTTTCGGCCCCGGGTTTCACGGCGGCGAACAAGGGAACGGCGACTGCGCCGAATTTCGTGATTGCCCCGTGCGCGTCCGCGACCGCGACCGTTTGTGCGCCGGAAACTCCCGGGCTCCGCACGGCTACCGCCGGCTTCCCCGACGGCACCAACGCCCGGCGGGCGGATGTCGGCCTGCGGTTTACGTTCTAGAAAAGCCAGTCCGGAACCAGGGACAGGCTTCCCGGCCTGTCCCTGGCAGACGAAACCGTCCGCCATGCAGGATCAATCCGCGTCCGGCCCCTGGCCTGCGGTCTCCTGCGCCCGCACATAGAACCGCTTTCCGCAGGATCGGCAGTGCTTGGGAATCCGCCCGAACCGCCGCATCACGGCGTCCTTCCATCCGCGCGGCAATGAGAACACGATGTCCCGCAAGAAGCACCGAGGGCACCGCAAATCCCCCAGCTTGACGTCGATCGGCGTTTTGACTCTCAATCCGGCAGTCTACCAGACTGGCGCCCGGCTGGGGGTGTCCAATGTTAGTCTGTGGTGGTGCGCAATTTGTTCCTGTTCCTGTCGCGCCGGAAACGGCTGCGAAAATGGATGGAAACCTCCCCGCTGGCCAAGCGCCTGGCCACCCGCTTCGTGGCGGGCGAAACACTCGATCAAGCTCTCGAGGCGGCCCGCCGCGCCGGCTCCGAAGGCATGGCTATCACGCTCGATCACCTCGGCGAAAGCGTCGCCTCGCTGGAGGAGGCCGCCGAGGCGCGCGATGTTTATCTCCATGCTCTTTCCGCCATTCACGATTCCGGCATTGAGGGCAACGTCTCGCTCAAGCTCACCCAGTTCGGCCTGGATTTCTCTTATGATCAGTGCCGCGCCAACGTCGAGCGGCTCGTGCGGCGCGCCGCCGCGCTCAATGGCTTCGTTCGCGTGGACATGGAATCCAGCCAGTACACCCAGCGCACCATCGATCTGGTGACGGACCTGCACGAGCGATACCGAGCCGTCGGCGTCGTGATCCAAGCCTGCCTCTATCGCAGCCGGAACGATATCGAGGATCTCTGCGCCCGCGCCATCCGCGTGCGGCTTTGCAAAGGCGCCTACCTGGAACCCGCCAGCGTGGCCTTCCCCCGCAAGTCCGATGTGGACCGCAACTTCGTCGAGCTGATGAAGCTCCTGCTCCATCGCGGCGCCTACCCCGCCATTGCCACGCACGATGAGACGATCATCCGGCAGACCGAGGCGTACGCCGCCGAGCGCAAAATCCCGCGCGAGGCTTTCGAATTCCAGATGCTCTACGGCATCCGGCGCGATCTGCAGCGCCGGCTGGCCTCCGCGGGCTACCGCCTGCGCCTCTACGTCCCGTTTGGCAAGGCCTGGTATCCGTACTACATGCGCCGGCTCGCGGAGCGCCCCGCCAACGTCTTCTTCGTGGCCCGCAACCTGTTCCGGCAATAGCAGCCCAACCGCGAACGTCAGAGAGCGGTTACCCCTTGCGCACAACTCCCGTTGCTAGGAAACTAAAGATGGGGGGTGGAAGTCTAAACAGTATGCGCTACTGGGCCTATTTAGCCGCCAAGCTGCTTTCGGCTGCCACGGTGCTCTACGGCTTGCTGGCGTGGATCGTCAAGGTCTTCCCCGCCGCATCGGATCCCCCGGAGCCTCTGCGCGATGGCGCACAGATTTTGCTGTTCAACCTGGCCGTTCTGGGCTGGTTTCTGCTCGGCGCCGGGGCCCTTTACGTGATCGTCCGGGATCAGCGCTACCGCTGCCGCATCTGCTTGCGCCGCCTGCGCATGCCCGTGGAAACCGGCTCCTGGGGCCGCATGCTGCAGTTCGGACGCCCGCGCATCGAGTACATCTGCCCCTACGGACATGGGACCCTGAAGCGGGACGAGCTGCAAATCTCCGGACTGGAAAACCCGCGGTGGACGCCGCATTCCGACGATATCTGGGACGATCTCTGCGCCGCCAGTAAGCGATCGGACGGCCGGCCGTGAGCCGCGTCCCGCGCTGGCGCATGGCGGCCGCCGCCGTCGTCCTGGTGGCCCTCCTGGCTTTCACCGTCATGTTCGCCCCCATCTATTTTCGCAACCTCGAATTGCAGAATTTCGTGTCGGAAGTGGCACAGCGCGTCGAAAACCAGACGAATTCGGACGACGTCCTGCGCACCTGGGTGCTCGATAAGGCCCATGAGCTGGACCTCCCGGTAAAGGAAGACAACGTGCAGGTCATTCGCTCGCGGGAGGGCGTGCGGATCGAGGTGCGCTATTTCGTGCGCGTCACCCTGCCCGGGTACACCGTCGACCTGCATTTCTACCCCGGCGCCGGCAGCCGGTAGTGTAGCGCCGGCGGCGGCGTGCCCCATGCGGGTCTTGGCCGCCGGCGGGTCTGCCCATGCGAGAATTGATCTAGTGCCGAAACGAGCGCCCAGAACGGAGATGAAGGTCCGGGTCCCCAAAGGCGCGGGCCTCACCCGGTTCCTCCTGGGACCGGTAGGCGGCCTCCTGGTGATCGGGTTCGCCCTCTTCACCATCCTGGGGCTGGGCACGTTCACCTACTTCTACGTCAAGTATTCGCGGCTCATCGACGAGAAGCTGCGCGCCGGCCCGTTCGCCAATACGGCCAAGATCTTCGCCGCGCCGGAATCGGTGGCCGTGGGCGAAGCCACCACTCCGGCCCAGATCGCGGCGGAGTTGCGCCGCAGCGGCTATAACGAATCGCGCGGCAATCCCATCGGCTACTACCTGCTTCAGCCGAATTCCATTGAAGTCTTCCCCGGCCCCGAATCTTACTTCGACCAGGAGGCCGGCGTGGTCAAGTTCGCCGGCGGCAGGATCTCGCAAATCGTTTCGCTTCAGGACAACACCGGACGCAGCCAGTATCAGCTCGAGCCGCAGCTCATCACCAACGTCTCCGGACCCAACCGCGAGAAACGCCGCATGGTCAAGTTCGCCGACATCCCCACGGTGCTGGTCCAGGCCGTCACGTCGGCCGAAGATAAGCGTTTTTTCCAGCATGCCGGCTTCGACCCCATCCGCATCGTCAAGGCCGCTTACATCGACGTGAAGGAAGGCCGCAGAGACCAGGGCGCCTCCACTCTCAGCCAGCAGCTCGCGCGCATGTTCTGGCTGGATACGCGCAAGCTCTGGAAGCGCAAGCTGGCCGAGACGATCATCACGCTCCAGCTCGAGCAGAAGCTTTCCAAAGTGGAGATCTTCGAGGATTACGCCAACGATATCTACCTCGGCTGGCGCGGCTCGTTCAGCATCCACGGCTTCGGCGAAGGGGCCGAGGCCTTCCTCGGAAAAGATCTCAGCCAGATCACTCTGCCCGAGGCCGCGGAGCTCGCCGGCCTGATCCAGGGACCCGCTCTGTACGACCCGTACCGCCATCCCGACCGCCTGCGCGAGCGGCGCAACGTGGTGCTGGGTTTGATGCGGCAGAACGGGTACATCGGCGAACACGATTACGCCCTCGCCGTTCAGGCGCCGCTGACCGTGGCCAAGTCCACCGCGCAATCGGTCGAGGCGCCATACTTCGTAGACCTGGTGAACGACACGCTGCTAACCCGGTTCCAGGACACCGACTTCCAGTCCAACGCCTTCCGCATCTACACCACGCTGGATATGCACCTGCAGCGCGCGGCGGCGGAAGCCATCCGCATCGGCATGCAGAACGTGGACGAGCAGATTCACCGCCAGCGCCGCTTCCGGGCCGGGGCGCCCGGCGTAACCGGGCCCCCTCCCGAGGCGCAGGTGGCGCTGGTGGCCATCGATCCGCACACCGGCGAAGTGAAGGCCCTGGCCGGCGGCCGCAACTACGGCATGAGCCAGCTCAACCACCTGCTGGCCAAGCGCCAGCCCGGCTCCATCTTCAAGCCGTTCGTCTACGCCGCCGCCCTCGATACCGCGGTGGAGGGCGCGCCGCGCGTCTTCACCGCCAGCACCACGGTCCTCGACCAGCCCACCATCTTCTGGTTCGACGAAAAGTCTTACACGCCGGCTAATTTCAAGAACGAATACCACGGCACGGTCACTCTGCGCGAGGCGCTGGCGCATTCGCTCAACAACGCCACGGTAAAGCTCGCCGAAATGGTGGGCTACGACAAGGTGGTCGAAATGGCCAACCGCGCCGGCATGAACTACAAGATCCAGCCGACCCCGGCAGTGGCTCTGGGCTCGTATGAAATCACGCCGCTCGAAGCCGTCGGCGCCTACACCATCTTTTCCAATCAGGGCGATTACGTCAAGCCCAACTTTATCTCGCTGGTGCGCTCGCAGGACGGCAAGGTGGTCTATAGGAACCAGCTCGAACATAAGCAGGTGCTGGACCCGCGCGTGGCGTACCTCATGACCAACCTGATGGAAGAGGTCCTGCGCAGCGGCACCGCCGCCGCCGTCCGCGCGCGCGGCTTCAACGTCCCGGCGGCCGGCAAGACCGGCACCTCGCACGACGGCTGGTTCGCCGGCTACACCTCCGAGCTGTTGTGCGTGGTGTGGGTGGGGTTTGACGACAACAAAGAGCTCGACCTGGAGGGCGCGCACTCGGCCGCGCCCATCTGGACCGAGTTCATGAAGCGCGCGCTGGGATACCGCGAGTATCGCGACGCCAAACCATTCCAGGCCCCGGACGGCATTGTTTCGATCGATATCGATCCGCAATCCGGAATGCCCGCTACGCCTTACTGCCCGGTCAAGCGGCCGGAGGTTTACATCGCGGGTACACAGCCCGTGGGCGCCTGCCCGCTGCACGGCGGAGGCCGGCAAGGCGTGACCAACGTCGCCGGATGGGAAACACCCTCGCCCGTCAAGCCGGCTTCGCCCGCGGATGATTCCCTGCGCGTCACCGGATCGGAAGGAGAAGTGTCGGGAGCCGCCGTGGCGCGCCGCGCCGCGCGGCAGAACCGGCCGAATGCCGCCGCCACCGCCGCTCCGCAGCCGCCGCCGCAGCAGCCCAAGAAAGAAGAGAAGAAAGGATTTTTCCGCCGCTTGTGGGGTGTGTTTAAATAGGTGGTGGAGGCCCCCATGGTTTCCCGACCTCTGGCCATCGCAGTTGCGGCAGGCTTGATGTCCGCATTGGCTTTCGCCCAGGTAGCGGCCCAAGCCCCGAAAACCCCTCTTTCCGTGGAAACCCGCGGCGACATTTTCATGGCGCGTAAGATGTACCGCGAAGCCATCGACGTGTTCCGCGAGGATAAGTCCAAGAACCCGGTCATCAGCAACAAAATCGGCATCGCGTACCACCAGATGCAGCAGCTCGACAACGCCAGGAAGTACTACGAGCAGGCCGTCCGATTCAAACCCAGCTACGCCGAAGCCATTAACAACCTCGGCACGGTCTACTACGCCAGAAAAAGTTTTAGCAGAGCCATCCGGTATTATAAGAGGGCGCTCAAGTACACTCCCAACTCCGCCTCGATTTATTCCAACCTGGGCACGGCGTATTTCGCCCAAAAGAAATACAAAGAAGCCATGGAAACCTACCAGATCGCGCTCAAGCTCGATCCCAACGTCTTCGAGAACCACGGCAGCTACGGCGTCCTGCTCGAGGAGCGCAACGTCGAGGAACGCGCCAAGTTCCATTTCCACATGGCCAAATTGTACGCCCAGGTTGGCCGGAACGAGCTCGCGCTCCAGTATCTGAGGAAGGCCCTGGAAGAGGGCTTTAAGGAAAAGAAGAAGATCGAGGAAGATCCCGACTTCCAGGCCATGCGCGACCTGCCGGAGTTCAAGGAACTGCTGGCCCTGGAGCCGCGTGTACTGTAGGGCAGGCAATCTTGCCTGCAGCCGCCTTTCAGGCGGCGCGCCGGCTGAAAGCCGGCTGCAGCCAGGAATGGCTGCCCCACTCTTATTGTTCCTGCTCCTGGCCGCCTGCACTCGCCAGCCGGTTGGGCCGCGCGTCGAACGGATTGCCATTCTGCGCTTCGAGAACCTCGGCGCCGGCGTTTCCGACGACTGGATGGGCCGCGCCTTCTCCGAAGTCATTACCGCAGAGTTGGCCGGCGCGCCGGGCCTCTACGCCATCCCCTCGAACCGGCTGCACGGTTTCGATCAGGTGCTCGGACCGCGGCCGGTCTCTTTGCCGGGCATTTCCGCCGAGCGCACCTTAGCGTTCGCTTCCGGCGCTACCCGCTTGGGCTACGGGGAGTACTCCGTTCGCGCAGGCAGGCTCTCGGCGCGGCTCACCATCGAAGATCCGCGGACCGGGAAGACGACCAACGTGGTTTCCGCCGGGCCCAGTGGGCACCCTGCGGCGGGCGACGTGTTCGCCGTGGCCTCAGAGCTGGCGCGGCGGATCTCGAGCCGCGTGGCGCCCTACGGCACAAACAGCGTGCCGGCGCTGAAAGCTTGCGTGGCGGCCAGGGAATCGGCCACCGCCGCCGCCGCCGCGCAGAATCTCAATCAAGCCATCGCCGTCGACCCCGATTTCGGACCGCCTTACCGCCTGCTGGCGCAATTGAAAGCCCAGCAGCAGGACCGCGCCGGCGCCGAGGCTCTACTCGGGCAGGCGCTGGCCCGCGCCGGCGCCATGCCCCCAGCGGAGCGCGCGCGCCTGGAGCTGGAAGCCGCCAATCTCCACGGCGATCTCGCCGCTGGCAAGAGCGCCCTCACCACGCTGGTCGCGCTCGAGCCGAACGATCCCGCCGCATGGAGCTCGCTCGCCGAATCCTGCATGAGCCGCCGCGAATACCAGCAGGCCGTTCTGTCCTATCGGAAACTGCTCGAAGTGGAGCCGGAAGACGTCGCTGCGCTGAACCAGCTCGGTTATGCCGCCGCGTATGCGGGCAGTTTCGATACCGCGCTGGACGCGCTACGCCGCTACCAGGCGTTGCGCCCCGCGGACGCCAATCCATTGGACTCGCAGGGTGACGTCAGCCTGCTGGCCGGGCGCTTGCGCCAGGCCGAGAACCTCTACTTGCAGGCCGCCAAAAAAGACCCCAACTTCGAGAATGGCGGCGAGCTGTGGAAAGCCGCCATGGCGCGGCTCATGAGCGGCGACGTGGCCGGCGCCGACAAGCTCGCCCAGCAGTACATCGAGGCCCGCGAGGCCGCCAAGGACCCCGTCGCCGAGTACCACAAGGCGGAATGGTCTTGGGTCAGCGGCCGGCGCAAATCCGCCTGGCAGCGGCTCGCGACCTTCGCGCGCGGAGCCGAAAACGGCCCGTTGCGGGAACTCGCCTCGCGCGCTTATTCCCAGCTCGCCGTATGGAGCCTGGTGCTGGGCGACCGCGCCGCCGCCGGACAATTGGCGCAGAAAGGGGTTCTCCTCGCCGGCCCTTCTTCCGCCGGCGCCGCCACGGTGGCGCGTTACCTGGCCGAGCCTCCGGCCTCCTCGTCCGAGTGGTCCGTGCGCGCGGAGCGGCTCTTCCCCAACGCCTCCCAGGATTCCATCAAGGATTTCGCGCTGGCCTACGCGCTGTTGCTCGGCAAGGAATTCCAGCCCGCCTCACTGCTATTGAAGGAGCTGTACGACGGCGCCAAACCGGCAGCCGATCCAAGCCTGCCGGTCATGCTGGCGTGGACCTGCCTGGAAACCGGCCGCGCCAAAGACGCCGCGCCCCTCCTGCGCCTCAATCCGATTCCGTCTCCCAACGGCGTGAGCCTGTTCGCCCCATTCTATTTCCCGCGCATTTACTACCTGCGCGGAGCGGTTGCGGAGAAGGAAGGCAAGCCCGACGAGGCGCGCGCCAACTACCAGTTGTTCCGGCAACTCTCCGGTCCCGACCTGCTGATTTGGGGCGAGGAGCAGAGAGCCTCGCGGGCGCAGTGATGAACACCTTCCGACACGTTCTGGCCGTGCTGATGCTGATGTTCATGCCCGGCGCTGTCCTGTTCTGGTTCGTGATCCATCCGTTCATTCGGTTCTGGAGACGGATTGGCTTGCGCCGTTCCGGAGCCATCCTCACTGCGCTGCTTACGGTATTCGCCGCGGGCGTGTTTCTATTGCGGAAGACTCTGCTCGCCGTGGAGTTCGGAACGAATCCCGTCCTGATTGCCGTAGCCGTGCCGATTCTGGCCGCGTGCATTGTGCTGCGCCGGAAGATCTCCCGCCACCTGCGTTTCAGTACCCTGGGCGGGCTCCCGGAGCTGGCGCCGGAAAGTCATCCTCAGCCGCTCCTGACCGGGGGAATCTACTCCCGTATCCGCCATCCGCGCTACGTCGAGGCCCTGCTGGTCATGGCGTCTCTCGCTCTGGTGGCCAACAATCTGGCCACTTACGTGAATTGGATCGTAGCCATCCCGAGCCTGCTGCTGATCGTACGCATCGAGGAGCGCGAGCTTCGCGATCGCTTCGGCGCCGAATACGACGCTTATTGCGCGCGCGTCCCCCGCTTCGTGCCGCGATGCTAAAAAAGGGGTCAGACGCATTTATTTAAATGCGTCTGACCCCTTTTTACAGCTTCATCTGCTCCAGCTTCCGGTAGAGGGTTTTGCGTTCGATGCCCAGTTTCTTGGCGGCCTTGCTCTTGTTGCCGCCCATGGCAACCAGCATCTTGCGGATCTGGTCTTCTTCTACTTCCGCCAGGGTCTCGACGGGCTTCTCGCGCGAACCAATGGCCAGAGCGTGCCGCACGGTCTGGTCGTCGACCCGGTCAGCCAGGATCGTCAGCCGCTCGATCACGTGCTGCAACTGCCGCACGTTGCCCGGCCATAGGTGTTCCCGCAGCGCCGCGACTCCGGAGTCCATCAACTTCACGTCACGGTGGTAGCGCTCATTGTACTTTCTGAGGAAATGCTGAGTGAGCAGGACGATATCGCCGGGATGCTCGCACAGCGGCGGCATCACGATCCGCACCACGTTGAGGCGGTGCCAAAGGTCCTCGCGGAATTTTTCCTCCTTCACCATCCGCTGGAGATCCCGGTTGGTGGCAGCCAGGACCCGCACATCCACCGTCTTGGATCGCGAGGCGCCCACGGGGCGGATCTCGTGGCTTTCGAGAAACCGCAGCAGCGCAAGCTGGAAGTTGTGTTCGATATCGCCGATCTCGTCCAGAAACACGGTGCCCCGGTTGGCGGCCTCGAACACACCCACGCGGTCGCGGTCGGCGCCGGTGAACGCGCCGCGCATCGAGCCGAACAATTCGCTCTCCAGCAGGGAAGGCGCGATGGAGGCGCAATCCACCGGCACGAACGGCTGATCCTTGCGATTGCTGAACCGGTGGATCATATGCGCCGCCATATCCTTGCCGGTGCCGGTCTCGCCTTCAATGAGCACGGTGGCATCGGTGGGAGCCGTCCGGGAAATCGTCTTATAGATCTCAACCATGCTCGGCGACGTGCCGATCATCTCCGTCTCGAGCGGCTCCTTCTCTTCGGCTTCGCCCTCTTGTTCCTGGCGCGAGGCCTCGGCGCGCTCGATGGCATCCAGCATCACGTCGAGGTCGAAGGGCTTGGCGATGTAATCGAAGGCGCCGCCGCGGGTGGCGGCCATCACCGTCTCGACCGTGCCGCGGCCCGTCATGAGAATCACCGAACAGAGCGGATCCTTCCGCTTGGCGGCGTCCAGGATATCGAGGCCGGTGCGCTCATCGATATAGATGTCGGAAACCACGATGGGATAAGCGTTGCCGCTCAGGCGCTCGATGGCTTCCCCGGTGGTCGACACGGCGTCCACCTCGTACCCTTTTTCCTCCAGCGCCGTCAGAACGGTGAACTGAAGGGCTGGATCGTCTTCTACTAATAGTATTTTCTGCATTAATGTTGTACGGGCACTACCACCGTGAAACAGGAGCCAACGCCGGGCTCGCTGGTCACTTCAATCCGCCCTCCATGCTGTTCCACGATCTGTTGGACGATGGAAAGCCCGATTCCGGTGCCTGCTTCTCCGGATTCTTCCGCCTTCTTGGTGCGGTAGAACTTTTGAAAGACCTGCTTGACCTCCTTCTGATCCATGCCGATGCCCTGGTCCTTCACGGCGATGCGGATGTGGCTATCGTCCCTCCAGCCGGAGATTTTGACTTCGGTGCGCTGGGGGGAATACTTGACCGCGTTGGTAAGTAAATTGTAACAGGCGTACTCCATCAATTCCCGGTCGCCGGTAAGTTGCAGCTCTTCGGGGATGGGTTCGAGGGTGATGGCGATATGCTTGCGCTCGCCCAGCGGCCTCACGCGCGCGACACAGACATCAACCATCTCCTTTAACGGGATGGCCTGGCGCTTCAGCTCCATTTGCCCCGCGGAGAGCCGCTCGACGTTGAGAAAAATCTCCACCATGCGAGCCAGGCGCTTGGATTCCGAATTGATGAGCAGCGCGATCTGCTGGCGTTTCTCCTCGGTGAGGGCGTAGCGCGAGATCAGCTCGCTGGATCCCTGGATGGCGGAAAGGGGCGTGCGCATTTCGTGCGTGACGAAGTGCATGGCCTGCTGGTAACGCGCGCGTGTGGCCTGCTCGAGGCGCAAATTACGGCGCACCACGAGATGATAGTAAGCGGCCGCAGTCATAGTTCCGAGCAGCGCCGCAGATGCCGGAGTCGAAAAAGGAAGGACGCGCTGGTGCGTGAAAAAGACGTAGGGCGTGACGCCGGCGCACCCCAGAATCAGCACGCTCGCGGCGTATGCCCGCCACCCCGGCAGATACCGGAACGCCAGGCCGGCGGCCACCACCAGGCCGAGGCTGAAGAGCAGCACCCAGAAATCGGAGACATCGGTGAGGAAGCGGCCCTGCGCCATGGTTTCAAACGCCTGAGCGTTGATTTCGATCCCGGTGGTCTGGCGGCCGAGCGCGTACGGGGTCAACAGGCGGTCGCGGACCTCGGTGATGGCAGTGACCCCGATGAACACCACTTTGCCAGTGAATTTCGCCGCCCCGGCGGGATCGTCGAGCAGGTCCTTCAAAGATACGCGCGGGATCGGCGCCATGTCGAACGGAATAAACCGCACGCGCATGGGCCGGCCGTCGCCGCGCGCGGGAATCACGGTGTCGCCGATTTGGAGATCGCTGGGAGATTCGACGATGGGCGCGCCCCGGCTCAGCCGGAACGCCTCCAGCGACAGAGCCCACCGGCGCACATGGCCCGAGCGTTTCTCCAGAGGAATGGCGCGCGTGACCGAGTCGTTCTTGTCGGGATCGGCGTAAACGTGCCCCAGGGCCGCCCCGCGCCGGAACTCCTCCAGCGGCTCTTCCCACTGCCGGCCGTCATCGATCAGCTCGCAGGAGAGCACCAGGTCCGGCGTGGCCTGGAAAGCTTGGGCGAGCGCGGCATCCACGGCCGGGTCCTGGCTTCTCTCCGCCAGGATCACGTCGACCGCGACGGCCTTGGGCGCAGCCGGCGCAACCAGGCGCAGGGCCTCGGCCAGAGGCTGGCGGATGCCGCGGATGCCACCGGGGATGGCGGAGAGAGTCCGCTCGTCGATGGCCAGCAGCTCCGACTGCGGCTGCCACGGCTGGGGCTGATAGAGCCGGAACATGTAGTCGTAGGCGTAGTTGTCCAACTGCGCCCCGAACATCCAGCTCCCCACCACGGCCACGACGAACGCAGCCGCCAGCAGGGCGATATACGAAGCCGTGCTTTTCCAGTTCAGCCGCGCCACGAATTTCAGTATAGTCGGTGGGGCATGCTTTAGCTTGCCCAGACCATCCAAAACAATCATGGCCGCTGATGAACACCGATGAACGCAGATAAGTATCCTGTTTTCAATCCGTGTTTATCGGTGTTCATCGGCGGCCCAAATCGGTTTTTCGCGCCTTCTCACGCAGCAGCAACTCTCAATTGATCACCGGCTGGGTAGTGTGCTACTTACGATTTCTGGCGCTTGAGAATGACGGTGGAGGCGCCTCCCAAATTATCGCCCCATGCCGCCACTGCTTCCCATCCATCCGATCCGGCCGTGTTGAGTTCTTTCTCTGCTCCGTCGCTGTTCCCATAAACGTTACGCAAGCAGATCACTTTATATTCCCACTGCGTTGCCATCATGTTCTCCCTACCGCGACAGGACATCCGATCGATGCCCGCGATCGCGGTCTTCGTGGATCGATTCAGCGCTGTTCGACATCACCGGCAGAGAATCGACCAGCGCGCGGAATTGCTCGCGCTGGCTTCGCATGCGGCGGCGCCGGCGAGCCTCCGCCAGGGTCAATTCCTGTTGCTGGAAGACGCGCGTTTTCAAGCGGATTGCCATCTCACTTCGATCATACCTTTTGGAGCCGCTTACCGCTGGCTTAGCCCGCCGTCCACCGCCAGCGTCTGCCCGGTCACGAAATCAGACGCTTTCAGGAAGTAAACCACGGCGTCCGCGACCTCGGCCGGAGTCCCGCCGCGCTTGGCCGGAGTGACTTCCATCATCTTCCGACCGCGCTCGTCGATGTCCTCGAACGGAATCACTCCCGGCGCCACCGAGTTCACGGTGATCTCCGGCGCAAAGGCCTTCGCCAGCGCGCGGGTCAGCATAATCACCCCGGCCTTCGAGGCGCAGTAGTGGGCGTGCTCCGCCCAGGGGCGTATGCCGCCCAGCGAGCTGATATTGACGATGCGCCCGCCGCCGGTCTTTTTCATGAGCCGCGCGCCGTGCTGGCAGCAGAAGAAGACCGCTTTCAGGTTCACGGAGTGAATGAAATCCCAGTCCTGCTCGGTGATTTCGAGCGGAAGCCGGCGGGTGAAGCGCGCGGCGTTGTTCACCAGCCCGTCCAGCCGTCCGAAGCGCTCTTCCACCTGGGCGAACATGCGGCCGATTTCGGCTACGTTTTCCAGGTTGGCGCGGACCAGCGCCGCGCCGCCACACTCCTCGGCCGTGCGGCGCGCTTCGGCTTCCGAGCGGTGGTAGTGGATCGCTACCCGCGCGCCCTCTTCGGCCAGCCGCAGGGCGATCCCACGCCCGATTCGCCGGGCCGCGCCAGTGACCAGTACCACGCGGCCGGACAGAACTCCATCAGACGTTCGGCTCTCCATGAACTTCGATCTCCTCCGGGTCTACGCCCTCGCGCGCCGGCTCGGGAAGCCGGCCGGTGAATTGCGCCCAGCCCCAGAATATCGCGGTCGTGGAGCTGAGCGCTCCCGCAATCGCGCCGATGGTCCGCGGGTCCCAATGCTGCGAGGCGATGCCCGCCAGCATCATCGAGATCATCATGACAGACCAGGTGGTCGATTCCATGGTGGCGAACACGCGCCCCCGAAGTCCGTTCGGAACCGAGCGCATCAGTTGCGACATGTTCATCACCGAGCTGAACCCCACTCCGGCGCGCGATAGCGCGATGAACACCAGTGCCCAGGTGAAGCTGCGCATCTGGCTGAACAGAATATACGAACCGCCATGCACGATGTAACAGATCGCGATGGAGCGTTTGTAATTGGTGAAGCTGAGACGCCGCCCGATGATATGCGCGAGCGCCCCTCCGCACAACAGGCCGACTCCGGCGAAGCTCCAGATGGTGCCGAGGCCGGCGGGGCCGCGATTGAAGACCAGCTCGCCGAAGACGGTGAACAGGATCTGCGCCGCCCCGCCGCCGGTGGCCCAGCCGACGTTGATCAGGGCGAGTCCGAGAATCAGCGGAGTGGCGCGCATATACCGCAGGCCCTCGACGTACTCGTGCCACGGCCGCACCACCTCGGCTTCGGTGAGCGAGCTGCGCGGCGGGCGGAAGCCGCGGCCCGCCAGAAACAGCCGGGAAATGCACAGCGCGGAGACCAGGAAGGAAAGCGAGTTGCCGAAAAACGCCCACTGGTAGCCGAACTGCATCACGCTCGCCCCGCCCAGGAAAGTGCCGATCGTCAGAGTGGTCCACTGCGTGGTCTGGGTCAGCGAATTGGCGGTGTGCAGCTCATCTTTGGTGGCGATCGACGGCAGAATGGACGCGCGCCCGCTGGTGAAGAACGGCGAGGCCAGCATGAGCAGGGCGCTGAGGACGTACAGCAGCCACGTGTCCGTGCGCCTCACCGTGAGGATGAAAGCCATGGCCACCACCGCGCGGATCAGATCGCTGGCGATCATGACTTGCTTGCGGTTGAGCCGGTCGAGCACCACCCCCGCCACCGGCCCAATCAGCACCGCCGGGATGGCCCGCGAAAGCATCACCCCGCTCACCACCAGCCCCGACTTGGTATGGGCCACCGCCAGGCTGAAGACCGCGATGTTGTTGAAGTGGTCGCCGATTTCACTGACCACCTGGCCGGCCCACGTGTAGCGGTAGTTGCGGTTGTCGCGCAGCAGCGAGACGAAGGCGTTCAACCGATGGACTCCTCACGCACAGTGATGGCGCGGATGTAGTCGTGGTCGAGCGCGTAGCCAAAACCCGGCTCGTCGCGAACGGCGATGGTGCCCCGCGGCGTGGTTTCGACGGCCGGCTGGATGATGTCGCGCTTCCAGTACCTCTGGCTCGCCGAAACGTCGCCCGGCAGCACGAAATTCGGCAGCGTGGCCAGCGCCACGTTGTGCGCGCGCCCCACGCCCGCTTCGAGCATGCCGCCGCACCACACGGGAATCCCCGCGGCCTGAGCCACATCGTGCACGCGTTTGGCTTCGCTGAACCCCGCCACGCGTCCCAGTTTGATGTTGATGATGCCACAAGCGCCCAGCTTGATGGCCTGCTCCGCGTGGTGCGCGGTGCGGATGCATTCGTCCAGGCAGATGGGGGTTTGGAGCTTTCGTTGCAGCTCGGCATGGTCGATGATGTCGTCGTGGCTGAGCGGCTGCTCGATCATCATCAGGTAGTAGTCGTCGAGCTGGCGAAGATGCTCCGCGTCGGCCAGCGTGTAAGCCGAGTTGGCGTCCGCCATCAGCTTGATTCCGAGGAAACGCTCCCGCACCCTCCGCACCACGTCCACGTCCCAGCCCGGCTTGATCTTGATTTTAATGCGCTGGTACCCGGCGGCCAGCTCGCGCTCGATCTTCACGAGAAGCTGCTCGACGGTGTCTTGAATCCCGATGGAGACGCCGCAGGGAATCTCGCGCCGGGCCCAGGGGGCACCCCCGCCGCCGATCTTCTTCCACAGGGGCACGCCATCGAGACGCGCTGCGAGATCCCAGACGGCCGTTTCCAGGCCTCCGCGCGCCATGTTGTGGCCGCGGATGTGGGCCGTCAGCGGGTACACGTCCGCGGCGCTCGCGAGTTCGCGGCCCAGCACGCGCGGCGCCGCGTAATCGCGCAGGATCATCCACGCCGAGCCGGTCCACTCCTCGTTGTAGAACGGGCTTTCGCCGGCGGTCACCTCGCCCCAGCCGGACGCTCCCTCGCCCTGCGCTTCCACCAGGATGATGTGGCGCTCGGTAGTGCGCCCGAAACTGGTTTCGAAGAAATCGACCAGCGGCATGCGGACTTGGCGCAGGGTGATGCGTTCGAGTTTCATGGCCATGGCTCCAAGAGGTAGATGCCCTCCGTTTGGCTGCGTTCGAAGCCGGTCACGGCGAGCCCGCGCTCGAAGGCGCGCTGGAACTTCCCGCCGTTGGTTATCTGGATTTCACGCGCGCGTCCAGGGTCTTGGCCGCGAATCCGCGCTATGTCGAAGGGGAAGACGATGCGCTCCGCCTCTTCCATGCGCCGCGCTACGGTTTCGCCCGCCAGGACGGCCCGCACGCGAGGAGAATCGATCCACCATTCGGCGATGCAGCGGTCCGTAGGCAGCCCGCCGTAGAGGGGGCTGTCGGTGACGCCGTACTGGTTTTCGGAGTACCGCCGCACGATGGCACCCAGCCGTTGGAGGTTGAAGAACGCGTTCTTGAGCTCCAGCGGATCGAAGGTCCACTCGATCAGCTCGATTCCGCGCTCGAGAGCTTCCTCGCGCTGCCGCAGCTTGAGCCGCCGCCCGATCCCGGTATTCTGGTAGGCGGGCAGCACCCCCAGCATGTGGCTGTGCAGATACGGCCGCGGGCCCGGCTTGATGCCCGGCACGGCGATGAGGAACCCGGCCATCTCAGCGCCATCGTAAGCGCCGAACAGTTGTCCACCCACCTCTCCGGACACCACGAACGAGCGCAGGGGCAGCATCTCGATATCGGCGAATCCCCAGATGGCCTGCTGCAAGCGGACGGCCTCCTCGAACTCGTCAAGCTGGCACAACCGGCGGATCTCGATCACCGCTTGGCTTCCTGCCACAGCGCCTCCATTTCCTCGATATTGGAATCTCGCGGTTTCCTGCCGCGCTCGGCCAGCTTGCGCTCGATGTAGCCGAAGCGCTCGCGAAACTTGGCATTGGTTCCGCGCAGCGCCTGCTCGGGATCGACCTTCACGAACCGCGCCAGGTTCACGAGCACGAACAGCAGGTCGCCGAGCTCGTCCTCGAGCCGCACTGGCGAAGCGTTGCGCCGCGCCTCGTCGAACTCGGCCAGCTCTTCATGCAGCTTGTCGAGCACCTGCTGGGGATTCTCCCAGTCGAACCCCACGGCCGCGGCGCGCGAGGCGATTTGTTGCGCCTCCACCAGCGCCGGCAGCGCGCGCGGCACCGAGTCCAGAAGCCCGGCCTCTTCCCTGCCCTGGTCTTTCTTTTCCGCCGCCTTCACCCCGGCCCAGATGCGCTTCACATCGCCGGCCGATTCCGCCGATTCCTCCCCGAACACGTGCGGATGGCGCCGGACGAGCTTCTCATTGATGGCGTCGAGCGCGTCCTCGATGCGGAACAGGCCCTGCTCCGAGCCCATCTGCGCATAGAAGACGGCTTGCAGCAGGAAGTCGCCCAACTCTTCGGCGAGTTCCTTCCACTCGCGCCGGTCGATGGCGTCGAGAACCTCGTAGGTCTCTTCGAGGGTGTACGGCTTGATGCTATCGAAGGTCTGCTCGCGGTCCCACGGGCAGCCGCCCGGAGCGCGCAGCCGGGCCATGATCTCGACCAGTTTCTGGAATTTTTCGCCAGCCGTGGAATCGGTTTTCATTTTTGGGGGAGCGATTTCCCCCAATGTAACACAGGGCGCCCAGCGCGCCCGCCGGCGCTTCAACGGATGCTCCAGTGGGCTCACCTGTCAACGAGGCCGGCGCCGCAAGGCCAGTGCCAGAGCGCCGGCGCCGAGCAAGACCAGCGAACCCGGCTCGGGACTCACCAAGAAGATCCCGGATTAGGCCGTGCGGGGTCCTATGGTTGGCGCCCAGGTTGGTTTGCCGGACCTCCCCTGCCGCCTCGGCCCGGCATGCCGATGCCCGGGACCCGCGACCGCACGGCCAGCATCAGATCGTGCGGCTGGCCTTCCTTCGCATGGCTGTAGTAGCCGACTTGCGTGCCCGGCTTGAAGAAAAAGGCGGCGCCTTGGGTGACGGGGTGGCGCACCTCTTTACCATCCGCATCGAGTCCAGCCACCATGTCGCCCGACCCTCTCAGCAGGAAGTAGATTTCTTCCTCCGCTGGGTGATTGTGCGGAATGTTCGTCCCGCCCGGCGCGAAGTCCATGATAAAGAGGCTGTTCATCAGGTAGGCCGCGGCGAGTTTATCGCGCTGGCTGGAAGTGGCGCCCATCATCAGCTTGAACTGCGAGGTCGGGCCATGCTGACCCAGGATCTGGAGCTGCACCTCATCCGCACTGGCCAGCATGAGCTTCGGCGTGGGCTGCACTTTCACGCCGGCGGGAATCTTGTATCCCATCACGATCGCTTTCACCGGCGCGTTCGACGAATTCGCGACGCCGTGCCTGACCCCGACGGGCAGGTACATGAAGTCATTTGCCTTTATGGGCGCCCTATCATCGCCATACAACAGCGTCCCGCTGCCTTCCTCGACGAAATAGATCTGCTCCTCGGCAGGGTAGCTCACGAGCGCGCTGGTCCCGCCGGGACCGACAGTGAGTTCACCGTACCGGGCCACGCACTTGAGTTGGTCCACGTCCTGGTCGCCAATGCCAAAAAGGGGCTTGTAGGAAGCCCCTTTGGCATTGGCCGCGGTCAGATCGTCCGGTTGCGGCTTAACGTCCGATACCTGCCGCCGCAGAAAGATCGGATCCGCGGCAAAAAGGCAACTCGAGACGGTCAAGAGAATCGTTAGTCGAGTCATAATCAGTAATCCGATGTGCGCTCGTTTACCCAGACGCCGTCCACGTTGAAGTGCGGCCACGGCCCGCCCAAGCCTCGTCCGGTGATGCTGTCGTCCCACTTGGTGGCCGGGTCGAAGTAGCCGGGCTTCCGCAGGTGCTCTTTGACCACGGGTTCGTTGAGTTCCACGCCCAGACCGGGGGCATCCGGAACCGTGATGTAGCCTCTGTCGATCAACGGCTGGGGCACTCCGGTGATCAGTTGCTGCCACCAGGAGAGGAAATCCACCGCATGGCATTCCATGGCAATGTACGACTGCAGCGTGGCGGCCGTATGAACGGCGGCGATAGTGGCCAGCGGCGATCCCGCCATGTGAATGGCCGTGGGGATGCGCTCGCGGTCGAAGGCGTAGTCGGCAATCCGTTTGGTCTCGCGGCATCCTCCGGAGGTGCCGTGATCCAAATGGATAATATCGACGGCCCGATTGTCGATCAACTGCTGGAAGCCTTCCTCCAGCCCGAAACCGTCCTCGCCGGTGAGCAGCGGCGTGCTGGTATGAGCCTTGATTTCCTTGAAGTCCTTCCATCGCCAGAAGCCGCCGGTGTAGAACAGATCTTCGAGCCATGAGAGGCGGCACTTCTCGAACGTTTTGGCGGCGCGAATGCCGTCGGGGACCGTTCCGCACCGGAGGCTGGAGGCGTCCACCGCCAGCGGCTTATCCCAGCCGATGGCATCCCGCACGGCCATGATCAACTCGGCTCCGTACTCCAGCCCTTTGTCCGTGGGGACGCCTTCGGTATCCAGATACCCCGGCTTGACGCCCACGAAGTTGGTGGTGACATCCATCTTGAAGAAGGTGAACCCTTTCTTCATACGCTCCACCATTCGTTCCCCATATTTCTTGGGGTCGGAGGTTCCGGTTGTGTCGCAATACATCCGCGCCCGATCGCGCTTCTTATCGCCCAGCAACCGCCAGACCGGCACGCCGAAGACCTTGCCGGTGATGTCGTGCAGGGCGATATCGATGGCGCTGAAGCCGCCGCCTTGTCGTCCGGGGCCCGCGAACGGGCGTACGCTCTGGAGAATGCTCGCTATGTCCAGGGGGTTTCTTCCCACCAGCAGGGGTCTCATCGAGAGGGCCAGGTTCTCGTTGCCGGCATCGCGCACTTCGCCCAGGCCGTAGACATCCTGGTTGGTGAACATTTTGATGATGGGGTAGTCGAAATTGGCCGCAACCCGGAGCGCCCGTATGTCCGTGATTTTCAGGTCGCTGGGCGCGGAGAACTTGTTGAGGGGCCCATAGTGCACCGGCGCGCCGCGTCCGCCTCCGCCGCCTCCGGGGTTCTGGCCGCCAGTGGGTACTCGACCGGGAGTGCCCTGCTGCGCCGAGGCAGACATTGTATAGATTCCACCAAACCGCTGGCGATCGCGGCCTGGCACAACATCGCGCGGCGGCTCAGATCTCTCGCTTGAACACGTTTCATATAGAAGTACGCCTTTCCGTTTTTGTATAGCGTCTATCCGTCCTCTGGTAAGTCGAGCACCGCAACGGCGTGCGTATGCGACTCTTGGTTACGGCCCATGTGGGCTCCGGTGCGGCGCGCCCTACCGGCAGGAAACGCAATTGTCGCACCACTTGCCCTGGTGATCAAAGTGCGGCCAGGCATCGAAGAAATCGAGGGCGGGCTTGTGAGGGGCCAGCCGCACTTCGATCTGGTTGCCGGCGGCGGAGAACTGGGCGGCCTGGCGGACGCCGCCCTATTTGACGGCGGGTCGCGGAGGGCGCCGGCGCAGATCGCCGAGGAGCGGAGCGGCGAAGAGAGCGATCGGACGTAGACGCGGCATAGAGGTTCCCAGTGGGTTATCGTAAGATTGTCTCATGAACCGGCTTCTCGGGGTATGCGGCCTGGCGCTTACGCTGCTGTACCCGCGCGCGCACGCTCAAGTGATCGAGTACGAGTCGAACGGTCTGAAGTATCAGACGCTTACGAAATCCGGCGTGACCATCATGTTCGCCGTTCTGCCGTCTCATCTGCACGAATACACCACCATCCAGGTAGCGGTCTCGAATGGATCCGAGGGGCCCTACGTGATCCGGCCGGAAGATTTCACTTACGTCCGCGACACCAGCGTCACTGTTCGCGCGGCGCCGGCGCGGACGGTGATTGCGATGTTGCAGCAAAAAGGCAGCGGCAGCGATGTCATCAAGCTGGTCACCAGCTATGAGGCTGGGGTTTACGGAAACCTGCACCTGAGGTCGACGACGAACGGGTATGAGCAGCGCCGGCTGGCCGCCCTCTCCATGGGTTCCACCAAGCTGAAGGCTGCGGCGACCGCCAGCGCGCTGGCACTGGTGCAGACCAAACTGGCTCCCGGTGAATCCACCGATGGCGCGGTGTTCTTCCCCACCGAGGGCAAGCCTCTGGGGCCCGGCCGGCTGGTGGTCCGGACCAACACCGACGTCTTTGAATTCAATGAGGAACAATCCGGCGGACACGTGGTCCCGAATTCGGAGATGCCGGCACGATGAAGCCCTACCGCAGCGGGTAGCCGCGGATCAGCTTGAAGGTCCGCGACCAGCGCGTCTTGGTCAGGAAGTGCGACACCACATCGATAATGTGATCGATGCCGATGTTGCCGTTGGTGAGGTCCTGTGTAGGGGCCTCGAACGACCAGTAAATGATCAGCGGCGTGCCCTCGATATTCTCGCGCGGAACCAAACCCCAGTAGCGGCTGTCGTCCGAGTCGTCGCGATTGTCGCCCATGGCGAAGATGAAACCCGGCGGCACTACCAAGTCGCCCTGCACCACGTGGTTTTCGAGCATGTCGGCAGCTTGCGGCCGCAACGGCATATTGGGCGGCGCCGTGGGGAAATTGTCGCGGTACAGATCGGGGGAAGCGGCAGAGTGGATGGTATACGGCTCGTTAACGGGCTTGCCGTTCAGGATGAGCTGCTGGTTCACGAAGCGGATGTGGTCGCCGGGCACGCCGATGGCGCGCTTCACGTAATCCTCTTTGATATCGAGCGGGTAGCGGAACACGATGATGTCACCCCGCCGCACCTCGCGATACGGCAGCAGGTCGCGGGCGAGCGTCCCTGGAGGCGCGTAGACGAGTTTGTCCACCAGCACGTGATCGCCGATCAGCAGCGTGGCCACCATGGAGGCGCTCGGTATGACGAAGGCCTGCACCAGCGTGGTGGTGGCGAACAGCAATAGAACGATCGTAACCGTCCATTCCGCAATGAAGCCGCGGTGCACCTCGTGCGTCAGTTCCGAAAAGCCGACCCACAGGCGGCGCCACCGCTTGGTTTTCTCTGTGCCCACAGCAGTTATTGTAACGAATGAGACGCACCCGCCGTTCGAAAGACCAGGGACAGACGGATCTGTCCGCGCGGCGCGAAAAGCGCGCCTTGGGACAGATTCGTCAGTCCCCGGCTATAATTTTGGTTTGCCACCGAAAATCGCATTTCTCTTCCCCGGCCAGGGCTCGCAATTCGCGGGCATGGGCAAGGCGCTGGCCGATGCGTACGCCGCCGCGCGCCGCATCTTCGAGGAGGCCGACGAGGCCGCCGGCTTTCCTCTCTCGCGTCTGTGCTTCGAAGGCCCCGAGGATCGGCTCAAGCTCACCGAGAACACGCAGCCCGCGCTGCTCACCGTCTCCATGGCCGCCTTCGAGGTGCTCCAAGAGCGGGGCTTTGCGCCCGACTACGTGGCCGGCCACAGCCTGGGCGAGTATTCGGCGCTGGTGGCGGCGGGAAGTCTGCGGTTCGCCGACGCCGTCCGGCTGGTCCGCAAGCGCGGCCAGTATATGCAGGAAGCCGTGCCGCCCGGCGTGGGCGCCATGGCCGCGCTGCTCAAGCTGCCGGAAGGAAGACTGGACGGGGTCCTGGAGCAGGCCGCCCAGGGCGAGGTGGTGAGCGCCGCCAACCTGAATTCGCCGGACCAGACGGTGATCGCGGGCCATGCGGCAGCGGTCGCCCGCGCCATCGAGCTGGCCAAGGCCGCGGGCGCGCGCCGCGCCGTGCTCTTGCCCGTCAGCGCGCCGTTCCACTGCGCGCTGATGAAGCCGGCGCAGGAGCGCCTGCGAGCCGATCTGGACGCCACCGATTTCCGCGACCTCTCCCGGCCGCTGGTGAACAACTGGCAGGCGCGCGAGATCCGAACCGGCGCCGAAGCCCGCGAGGGACTCTACCAGCAGGTGCCCAACCCGGTGCGATGGTTGGAATCCATCCGCCAGATGGCGGGACTGGGCATTGGGCACTTCGTCGAGGTGGGAGCCGGCGGCGTGCTGACTGGCCTGCTGCGCGCTATCGACGCCTCACTCGCCGGGCTGAAGTTCGGCGAGCCGTCCGACCTCGACACGCTCGGCGCTTCAGGGTGGTTGACCCCAAACCAGCCCTGACAGGGCGCGTATGGTTCTGGTAAGCTCACTATAACGGGGACGTTAATTACGGATCTCGAGGAAAAACTCCGGTGTCCGCGTTGCGGCGGCAGGGACATCCGCCAGTCCAGCCCCCGCGGAATCAGAGACTCGTTTATGGCGGCGCTGGGGAGGCGTCCCTTCCGGTGCCGCGCTTGCCAGTGCCGCTTTCATAGGAGTGCACTGGCAAGAACTGGCGGGAGCCCGTCAGACAACCCCGCCGGCCCCGGCGGTTCCAAGGCCGGTTAGACCCGGCGCACGCGCACCCGGGCCTCGCCGAATAACACCTCAACCATGCCGAAGTGCTCGTCGTAGTATTCGCTGCAATATTGCGCCATGCGCTCGGAGGAAACCACCACCTCCGTGATGCCGGCCTGCACGATGGCACGGGCGCAATCCATGCACGGCATGATCTCGACGAACATGGTGCACCCCTCGGTGGGGGTTCCGGCGCGCGCCGCGTTGCAGATGGCGTTGCGCTCGGCATGCTCGATCCAAAGGTACTTGGCGGGCCGCACCAGCCGTTCCGGGGCGTCGTCCCGGATTCCACGCGGGAACGAGTTGTAACCGGTCGACCGGATTTCATGGTTCGGCCCAACGATCACGCAGCCGATTTGGGTGTGGGGGTCCTTGCTGCGGCAGGAGACAACCTTGCAGATATCGAGGTAGTACTGGTCCCAGCCGGGGATGGTTCGCATGGTTTCCCAACAAATGTAGCAGAGTTGACTGGCGAGGGCATGGGCGGCGCAGCGCCGGCGGCGGAGCGCAGTTGCATTTCTTCTCGCGTTCAGGCAAGCTGATAGGTTTTCCTCAGTTTGCTCATGCTCGAACGCGTGCTGTACCACGACCATTGTTTTGACGGGGCAGCGTCGGCTGCCTTCTTCAGCCGCTTTATCGCGGGCGCGGTTCACCCGGACGCGGAGTTTCGTTACACAGGAATGGCGCACCGGGCGTCCCAGACCTTCGATCCGGCGCTGTTCGATGGCGACGAGAACGCCATTGTGGATTTCAAGTACTCCAGCGATCCCCGCCTCACGTGGTGGTTCGACCACCACCAGAGCGCGTTCCTCACCCCCGAAGACGCGGAGCATTTTGGCCGCGATACCAGCGGGCGCAAGCTCTACGACCCCAGCTACAAGTCCTGCACCGCGTTCATTTGCGCGGTGGCCGGCGAGCGCTTCGGCTTCCGCGCGCCGGACCTGGCGGACCTGGTGCGCTGGTCGGTGGTCATCGACGGAGCGCAGTATCCGGATGCCAGGACGGCCGTCGAGCTGGGTGAGCCGGCCATGAAGCTGACGCTGGTGATCGAAGCGGCCAAGGACTCCGATATCGTGCGGAAGATCATCGGCTGGATGCAGTTCCGCCAGCTCCCGGAAATCATCGCCGAACCGGAAGTCCAGGCGCTTTTCGAGCCTCTGTACCAGCGCCACCTGGATTCGATGGAGATCATCAAGAACCGCGCGCGCCAGGAAGACAGCGTGGTTTTTTTCGATCTGGCGGGTTATGACATGGAAGGCTACAACAAGTTCATCCCGTACTACCTGTTTCCAGCTTCCACCTATACGGTGTCGGTGAGCCGCTCCGCCTTCCGCACCAAAATTTCAGTGGGCTCGAACCCCTGGTCTCCGGCAGCGCCGAGGCACAATCTCGCCACCATTTGCGAGCGTTACGGCGGCGGCGGTCACGCGCGCGTAGGCGCCATCAGCCTGGAGCCCGGCGCACTCGAGAAGGCCCGGTCCCTGGCGGCGGAGATCGTTGCCGAGTTGCAGTCCTGAACTGGAGGAGACATGACTCTGAGCAGACCGATAGGCGCCCTCTTCGTAGTGCTCCTGTCGATCCCTGCCACGGCACTCGAGCGGCAGGATGTGACGTTCAAGGCATTTCAATTTCCCGCCAGCATGAAGCCGTGCATCGACGGGAATCCGGACGACTGGAATATCGTGCCGGACAACTATGCCATCACCATGAGCGAGTTCATGGACACTGAACAGGGCCATGGCCTGAACCACGATCCGAAGAAGTTGGATGTGAAAATCAAGGTCGGGTGGGTGAAGGGCGAGAACCGCCTGTATTTCCTCTACGAGGCATACAAAGGCTACTGGGATTTCTCCCTGCCGGGATTGCACAACGACATTTTCGAGGTGGTCGTGGACGGCGATCTTTCCGGCGGGCCGCTGATCGATCAATACCATCGGGAGATCTTTACTCCCGAGATGGTGGGGAAGCCGGCATCGGTCCTCGACCCGCGGATCGATCGCGAGACAGCTTCGCGGCAGACCCACGGTGTAACGGCGCAGAACTATCACATTTTCACTCCGCCGGGTCCGGGCAAGAACTGGGCAATGGAGTGGGGCTGCCCGCAGTACGGCATCGATCCGCCCTATTCCGAGCACGCCTACAACTACAGCTTCAAGCCGGGAGAGTCCGGCAAGCTGATCCTGGAGTTCTACATCACTCCCTTCGACTATTCCGGCTGCGAAGGTCCGTGGCGCGCTCTGGAGACGCAACTGACAGAGAACAAGCTCATCGGCATGGGACTAGGCCTGATCGACTGGGAGGGCGCGGACACCAAAACGCGCTATGGTTTCTGGAATATCTCTCACCAGCAGTTCTGGTACGGTAACGCATCCCTGCTGGTGGGGTTCCGCCTGATGCCGCTCGAGCCGCAGTTTCAGAAGACCGTCGAGACCAAGTACCCGGTAAGCGGCGAGGGGTTTCCGGGCGGGTCCGGCAACCGGCCGGCGGGCGATGCGCCGAGGCCCCCGCGTCAGTAGCCGTTTTCGCGCAGCTTCTCGACCGTCAGCGGGGGCTTCACGTCCAGCTTGCGCAGCAGCTTCTCGACGTGCTTGGCGAGGATGTCGCACTCCAGGTTGACGCGCGCGCCGGGGCGGTAGCCGCCCAGAGTAGTATTGCGGAAAGTGTGCGGAATGATGGACGCCGAAAGCACGCCGCTCTCGAGCGCCGCGATGGTCAGGCTGATGCCATCAACGGCGACGGAGCCTTTGTGGACCAGAAACGGGTCCAGCTCCGCCGGCACGCGAACTCGCAGCCACCAGTTCTCGTCGCCCAGCGCCTCGAGCGAGAGCAACTCGCCCGTGCCGTCGACGTGGCCCTGCACGATGTGGCCGCTCAGGCGGCCTGCTGGCGAGAGCGGCCGCTCCAGGTTCACGCGCGAGCCGGCGCGCAGGTCGCCCAGGTTGGTGAGGCGCAGGGTTTCGGGCGCCAGATCGGCGGAGAACGAATTGGGCCGCGGGTCCACAGCGGTGAGGCACACGCCGTTGACGGCAATGCTGGCGCCCACCGTCAGGTCCTCGGCGACAGTTGCACAGCGCACCTTCAGGCGCGCGCCGATGGATTCTACTTCGCCCAGTTCTTCAATAATCCCGGTGAACATCGACGTATCCTTCCACGGCGAATTCGTCCGGCGGAATCTGGTGAATAGTTATGCCCCGAATGCGAATCGCGTCCGCGCGCCGGCGCCGCCCCAGGCCGCCGGCCAGCGGGAGCGCTTCCAAACCGCCCAGGATCTTGGGTCCGTAATAGAAAAAGATGCGGTCCACCATCCCGCTCTCGAGGGCCGTCCAGTTGACCTTGCTGCCGGCCTCGATCATCAGCGAAAGGTACCGTTGCCGGCCCAGCCAGTCGATGAGGCTTCGCAGGTCCGCCCGCCCGCCAGGGCCGTCGAAGATCAGCACCCGGATGCCGCGCTCTTCGAGCAGCTTGCGCCGCTCGGCGGAAGAGGCCGAAGTGGCCGCCACCACCACATCGCCCGCGGCGCTGCGCGCCATTTTCGAATCGAGCGGCAGCCGGAGTTGCGAATCCATCACCACGCGCAATAGCGGGCGGCAGCGCGGAAGTCCGGTGCGGTCGGTCAGCAGGCAATCGTCCGCCAGCACGGTGCCGATGCCGGTGAGAATGGCGTCGTGGTCGTGACGCAACTCCTGCACGTGGGCGCGGGCGCGCTCGCTGGTGATCCACCCGGACCCAGAGGGTGCCCCGTCGTCGGGCGCCGAGATCTTGCCGTCCAGCGTGATGGCGGTCTTGAGCGTCACCAGCGGCCGCCCAGTGCGCATGAAGTGCAGGAACGGCTCATTCAACTTCTCGGCTTCGGCGGCGAACGAGGCCGCTACTTCCACTTCGACACCCGCCTCGCGCAGCCTGCGAAATCCCTGGCCCGCCACCAGCGGGTTGGGGTCCTCGATGGGCGCCACCACGCGCGCCACGCCGGCCTGAATCAGGGCGTCGACGCAGGGCGGCGTGCGCCCCTGGTGGGAGCACGGCTCCAGGTTCAAGTAGAGCGTGGCGCCACGGGCCTTCTCACCCGCCTGCGCCAGCGCAATAATTTCGGCATGTTGCACACCGGCGTAGGTATGGAAGCCGCGCCCCACGACTTCTCCGTCGCGCACCAGCACGGCTCCCACCATGGGATTCGGGCTGGCCAGCGACCGTCCCTGTCGCGCCAGGTCGAACGCTTCGCGCATGTATGCGGGGTTCATTTTTCGAACAGCGATTCGATGAACTTTTCGGGGTCGAAGGGCAGCAGGTCGTCGGCCTTCTCGCCGACCCCCACGTAGCGGATCGGCAGGTTCAGCTCGCGCGCGATGGCCACCACGATTCCGCCCTTGGCCGTGCCATCCAGCTTGGCCAGCACGATGCCGGTGACGCCGGACGATTCCGTAAACTTGCGGGCCTGTTCCAGCCCATTCTGCCCGGTGGTGGCGTCGAGCACCAGCAGCACCTCGTGGGGCGCGCCGGGGATCACCTTGGCGGCGGTGCGGGACATCTTCTGAAGCTCCGCCATGAGGTGCTCTTTGGTCTGCAGGCGGCCCGCCGTGTCGACAATCACGTAATCCACTTTGCGCGCGCGCGCCGCCTGCACCGCGTCGAAGAGCACCGCGCTGGGGTCGCTGCCGCCGCGCTGCCGGATCACCTCCGCGCCGGCGCGCTGGCCCCAGATTTCGAGTTGCTCGATGGCCGCCGCGCGAAACGTATCGGCCGCGCAGAGCAGCACCGATCGCCCCTCATGGCGGAACCGCTCGGCCAGCTTGCCGATGGTGGTGGTCTTGCCCGAGCCATTCACTCCCACAACCAGGATTACGGCGGGCGGCTCGGCCACGCGCGCCGGCGCCCGCTCGCTGGCCTGGAGGATTTCGAGCAGTTGCTCGCGGATGAGGCCCTTCAGGCCGGCGGCGTCGCCCAACTGGCGGCGTTCGACGCTCTGGCGGATGCGCTCGAGGATCTCGTCCGTGGTGCGCACCCCGATATCCGCCGCGATGAGCGTGGATTCCAGTTCGTCGAGCAGCTCCGCATCGATCTCCTTCTTTCCCTGGAGGGCGTCTTCGAGCGCGGAGACCAGCCCCGCGCGCGTCTTCTCGACGCCGC
The DNA here is from genome assembly GCA_049516835.1 of Bryobacteraceae bacterium. Lineage (GTDB taxonomy): Bacteria > Acidobacteriota > Terriglobia > Bryobacterales > Bryobacteraceae > Fen-178. Next base: position 127,372 of record JBEKSR010000001.1, read on the forward strand.
TTTTCAATCTCTCCAGCAGGGATGGCTCTTGCTCGACGGAGCCGAATAGAGTCTGGATCATTTTGCTCTATTCTAGCAGCACGGTTCAGCCCGCCCTTCTCGCGAGATGCCGGCGCGACCGGCCGTCAGCCAGCATGAGCAAGAGCAGGCCAACTCCCGCGAGCAAGCTGATCGCGGCGCCGATTCGCAGGCTCATGGGCCGGAACTCGAATGTGATCCGATGCTCGCCAGCCGGCACTGGGATGGCCTGGAAAGCTCCGCCCCAGCGCTCAATGCCGGCTGGATGTCCGTCGACGACCGCCGTCCAGCCCGGGTAGAACTGCTCCACCAGCACGAACCGGCCGCCCCGGTCCGCCCGCACGAGAAAGTCTCGCTGCTCGGGGTTCCACGCGACGGGTTGCACCGTGCCGTTGGTCTCCTCCTCCCAACGGTAGGGCGGCCTGGCGTGGAGGTATTCGTACACGCGGCACCAGATCTCCTTTCTCCCGACCAGCCGGAAGTTGGGGCTGGCGGCTAGGAATGCCTCGTGAGACTCGCCATCATGCACCAGCACGTAGCGCACGCCGAGTTCCTGGAGCATGTCCTCGTTTTTCAGATCCGTATCGAACAACCGGTTCGTGCTGAATGGAACCCAGTGCTGAATCAGTTGCTTGTATTGCACCGGCAGAAAGGGGTCGAAGCCCTCCGGGGTCGCCAGTCCCCACATGCGATAGTCGGTCGGCGGCGGCCCGGCCGATCCGTCGCTCACCACGCGGTAATGCCGGTTCGCCCACATGGCGCGATAAGCGGTGTCGTCTACGCCCCCGATTCCGTACTTAGGGTGTTGATCGTCCACATCGCCCGGACTTGCATTGAACTGCCTGCTGGCGCCGAATACCTTGTAGTCGACTCCGGCTGCCAGCAGCAGGATGGCGGCAAACTGGCTGCGGCGGCGGCCCGTCGCCTCACGGACGACATAGAGACCCAACGAGAAAAGCGCCAGAGCGACGGCCGTTTCCACCGCCGCCCGGCCGCGGATAGCGAAGGCGCCACCGTGAGCCCAGATCCAGAGTTGACGGACCGACCAGGCCAGGAGCGCCGTCGCCACCGCCGGCGCAAGCCATCGCGGCAGCGCGCGGCGGGAGGCACTTCTCAAGAAATCGTCCAGGGCGACGGCGGTAATCAATGCGGCCATGGCGGCGGCGCCTGCGTAGAAATTGAACGGCTGCATGGTGTCGTCCAAAGTCGGAATCCGCTCGACAGTGCGGACCAACAAGTTGGACGGGTTCGCCAGCACGAGAGCAACTGCCAAACCAATAAGCGCCTGCAGATGAGGGCGCAAACTGTGCCGCCGCACCGCCCACGCAAAGGCGAACAGGGCCGGCAGCCCGAGGTACAGGTACATCCCGCCGGACTCAAATGCCGTGCTATGCCCAGGGTTGAAATCGAACCAATTCGGCAGCAGGTAACAGAGAAGCAGCCGCCAGCCGTACGCGCCCGGTCCGTACTTGGGTTCCAGCAGCATCCGCGATCTGGCTTCCATGGCAGGCAGCAACTGCACCATGAACAGCAGCACCGACGCCGCGAGCGCGACGCACACACCCACGGCCGCCCGCCAGTGTACGCGGCTGGCCAGCGCATAGGCGACCACCATCACGCAGTAGACAATCCAAACTGCCGGATAGCCGGCCAGGAAAGACAGGGCGGAAGCGGCGGCGACCTTCCAGAGAGGACGCCAATCCCGCCGGCTAACGGCTTCATCGATGCCCCATAGCCCCAACGGCATCCACGTCATGGAGCAGACCACACCGATGTGCCAGAACTGGGACACCATGTATCCCGTGTACGCGAAAACGGCCGCTCCGAACGCGCTCGCCAGGCTCCCGGTTTTCCCGCGCAGCCACATATAGCACAACAGGAACGCGAGCCACACGTGAAGGAATGTGAACGCTTCCATCGCCCTGAACGGGATTCTCGGCAGCCTCCAGGTGAAGGCATACATCAGCCATGTCGGAGGGTATAAGAATGCCGTTTGCACGTTTCCGACAAACGAGATGCCGCAGTAGATCGAGGAATCCCATTGCGGAATGCGCCCGTCTTTGAGTGCCTGGAAAGCGTACCGCTGGAGGGGGTAATGATAGCCGGCTATATCGGAGTATAAGTATACGGTCTTAAAGGGCGGCAGATATTCGTAAAAGAACGCATAGGTCGTGATCAGAGCCAGGAGGGCGACCCGCAGGCGTTCGGCACGCATCGTCTTACCTAAGATTTCCATTTTGGCTTCCAGGGGGCCATTGTACACTGAACCACCTTCGCTGAAGCCGTTCGCCTTTCCATCCCGCCTCAAATCAAAGACCGCCGAGCCAGTGGTTCCAACTACAGGATGCACGATACAATCACGGTGACCGCGACGTTTGCGGTCGAGCGAGCTTGTGTCAAAGCTCGCGCTCAGGTTGCGGGAAACGCCTTTCTTAAGACCTATGTCAGTGGCGCCAGTGCGTGTTCCAGGCACATCGTTGCAGAAGGGCCGCCGCCGCGTTCTGGCGTTGCCGCTTGCCTTCCTGGGCCTCTTCGCCCTGGATGGGCTGCTCTTCCGCACGCCGTTTTATCCGTCGATTCTGCAGATGGACTCTTCCACCGGAGTCTTCGAGCTGACCCTGCGGCGGGAACAGCAGGCGCAGACACGGAACGGCGACAACCTGGTGGTCACTCTGGGCGATTCGCGCTTTGCGTATTTGCCGCGCCTGGCGAACCAAGTGACAGCGCAAACCGGATATGTTTTCCGGCACGCCGGCGTGGCGGGCACGGACGTCCGATCATGGTACTACATGCTGCGCGATCTGGACCCGGCCGCCCGGCGGTATCGCGCCGTTGTGTTCGGGGTGACGGATTACGACGACGAAGACGAGTTCTTCACCCCCGATGACGACATCCGCGCGCTGCATTACGCCATCGCGCGGTTGCGCTGGAGCGATGTGCTCGGGTTCGCTCTGTCGTTCCACAGCCTGGGATGCCAATGGGAAGCGTTGCGGGGGGCTTCCTTGAAGGGAATTGTCTATCAGAGCGATGTGCTGGCTTTTCTCTCGAAGCCGGCCGAGCGCATTCGGCGCGCGCGGATCGAGCACCGCGACTACGAGAAATGGACCTACGGCTACCTGGAGACTCCCCGGAGCATGGCGGGGCTCCAGATCGACTGGTCCGCGTGGAAGGTGACGTTCCCCCCGGGGCTCGACCAGGACCAGCGGGACACGGTCAACAACACCCTGATGAGCCGGCCCGCGCCGCAGACCGGACGCCTGGCTGCCTTCCGCCGCGCCTGGTATGGCCGGATTCTCGACCGTTACCGCGGCTCCCGAACGAAGATCGTCTTTGTGCGGCTGCCGCGCGGCCCCATTCCCCGCCCCGACGGCCTGGTGCGGAAGAAGAGCGCCACCATCCGCGAGTTTGCGTCTCTGCCCAACGTTCTGCTGTGCGGCGAACATGCCTTCGATTCGCTGGAACACCCCGAAATGTTCCGCGACGGAATGCACTTGAATCAGGCCGGCGTCGCGCGGTTCTCACCGATGCTGGCGGAAGATATCAGCCGGATGCTCGGCTCGGCGGCGCGGTAGCCATGCTCTTCAACACTACTCGGTTCTTCATCTTCCTTCCCGTCGTGCTGGCGCTCTTCTACACCAGCCCGCGACAGTTTCGGAGATACATCCTGCTGGCGGCCAGCTATTTCTTCTACGCGTGCTGGAATCCCAGGTTCATCGCGCTCCTGCTGACTCTGACGGCCATCGACTACACCGCCGCCATCTGGCTGGAGAAGGTAGCGCCAGGCCCCCGGAAAAAGGCGCTTCTGATTTTGAGTCTGTCGGCGAACCTGGGATTTCTCGGTTTCTTCAAATACTATAATTTCCTGGCGGGCAACCTGGCGCTGTTGCTGGGGAAGCCACCCCACTCGTTCTTCCTGGACATCGTTCTTCCCTTGGGCATCAGCTTTCACACGTTCCAAAGCATGTCCTACGTGGTGGACGTGTATCGCGGCGAGCAAAAGGCCGTGCGCAGCCCGATCGACTACGCGCTGTTCATCTGCTTTTTCCCGCAACTGGTGGCGGGACCGATTGTCAGGGCGCACACGTTCTTCCGGGACCTTTTCAATTGGCGGCAGCCCTCGGCCGATGACGTTTCGACCGGCATCTTCCTGCTGACGCTGGGCTTGACCAAGAAGATGGCGTTCGCCGACCAGTTCGCCAAGGTCGCCAACCGATATTTCAGCGATGTCGCCGGCAACCCGGGGATGGTCACCGCCTGGAGCGGCGTGTTGGCCTTCGGGCTGCAGATCTACTTCGATTTCTCGGGCTACACGGACATGGCGATCGGGATGGCGAAGCTGCTCGGATTCCATTTTCCGGTGAACTTTCGCCGTCCCTATCTGGCGTCGAGCATCACGGATTTCTGGCGCCGCTGGCACATTTCGCTATCGAGCTGGCTGCGGGACTATCTATACATTCCGCTGGGCGGGAACCGGCATGGGCGGTGGATGACGTACCGCAACCTGGCGATCACCATGCTTCTTGGGGGCCTGTGGCACGGGGCAAGCTGGAATTTCGCGATCTGGGGCGGATATCACGGCGCGCTGCTCAGCGTCGAAAGGGTATTTCGCGGCGACCGGCCCATCCGCGACGAATGGTCCTGGCTCTACCCGGCGAAGGCCATTCTGACGTTCGCCCTGGTGCTGATCGGTTGGGTCTTCTTTCGCGCCGCCGATCTTCCCCAGAGCCTGCAAATCCTGGGTCAGATGTTCTCCCGCCCCGGAGGCCACACGCTTCTTCAGCACTGGCACGTGGGGCTGGCTCTGGTGGCGCTGGCCCTGGCGGCGGTGGAAGAGAAGTTCGATTGGTTCGAGCGGATCATCGAAGCGCCCGCCTGGGCGTACGCCTCGGCGCTGGCGGCGATGTTCCTGTGCCTGGAGGTTTTCGGCGTGATCGACGCCTCCATTCCGTTCATTTACTTCCAGTTCTAGGGGTCGGCACAACCAGTACGAAACTTTAGATAGAGCACCGGGTATTATTAGGTATGATTCTGGACGCCGATCTTTTGAAGGAGATCGCCAAGGCGCCGGTGAATAAGCGCGCCATCACCAACCACCGGGTCCTGAACGAAGCCTACGACTACCCCAGGCCCAGCTCCTTTTCGCGCGGCATGCGCATCGACTTGAACGGACTGGCCATCCTGTTGATCTCGGGAACGGCCAGCGTCGATGAGCATGGGCGGAGCATTCACATCGGCGATTTCCGCGCGCAAACCCGCCGCACGTTCCAGAACGTCACCGGCTTGCTCGAGGCCGGAGGTGCCACCTGGAAGGACGTGGTCCGGACTACCTGCTACCTGCGCGACATCGAGCGCGATTACGCCGCCTTCAACGAAGAGCGCACCGCCTTTTACGAGGAGCAGGAACTCGATCCACTGCCGGCTTCGACGGGGATTCAGGCCATTCTCTGCCGGCCAGAACTGCTGGTCGAAATCGAAGCTATCGCCATGTTCCGGACGGAACCGGACCCGGCGGGCGCACCATAAGAGACCCTAGCACCATGCGTGGGGCGGTAATCTGGCTCGCAGAGCTACGGGCGGCGTATCGCATATTGCCGCGTTCGCGCTCCCCGTGGATGCAGCCGGTAGACCTGGCAGCGCGGTCAGCGCAGAAAACCGGAAAACGTTCCGTCTGTCCCCGGGTTTTCGATGGCTATGGGGCGGATCGGAGAACCGGTGGCGCCACGGATCTTTAGCGGGGCGGCGATGAACAGGAACTCGTATACGCGCGCGGCGGATAGCTCCTCCAAGTTCAAGCATTCCATGATGTGGATGCCACTCTCTACCAGCAGGTGTACGTGCATCGGCATCGAAGGGTCTGGGACTTTCTCGAAGGCCACCGTGTCCGATCCGGCGGCGAAAATGCCTCGACCGCTCAGCCAGCGCCCACCCGCCAGGCCGGGTCCGGGGCCGCGCACTCCGGAAATGAACTTCCGGGGATCGTCCCAGTAGGTTGCCCAGCCGGTGCGCAGGAGGACTACGTCGCCAGGGCGGATCTCGACGTTCTGCGCTGCCGCGTCCAGATGCGCTGGCGTGATCTCGAAGTCTTCCGGAAGAATCGTGGGGCCCGCGACATCCAGCAGCACGCCACGCCGGAAAATCGGCGCGACGGTGTCGACCGAAAGCTTCTCAAGGCCACCGGCGTAGGATTGCACAAGCGCCGCCTCCTGGCCGCCGTGCAGCTTGCCGCCGCACGAAAAATGGCAGAGGGCATCGATGTGCGTGCCCACGTGGCCGCCTAGCGCGATCGACTCGGAGGCCGAGCTGTTGCCCGCCGGACCGGTGTAGTCGCCATGGCGCTTCACCAGGCTGAACAGGAACGGGGGATGCGTGGGATGGTGCGGCATCCCCGTGAAATATGGTTGTGCGAGATCGTAGACCATCAGAATGTGTAGTGCAGGCCGAACTGCACGATGCGCGGCGTGTAAAACATGAAGCTCACCACGCCGAAAGTGGTGGTGTTGATGTTCTGGTCGCCGGACCAGAACGTGGGGTGGTTCAGGGCGTTAAAGGCATCCATGAGCAGCTCCACCTTCTTGCGTTCGGTGATGTTGACGGTCTTCTTGAGCCGCATGTCGATATCAAAGGTCCATGGGCCGTCGAACATGCGGCGCTGCAAGCCGCCGAGGTTCCTCGCGCCCGGATTGAAGAAGACCTGGCCCTGGAAAGCCGGTTCGTCGTCCGTGTTCACTCCCGTTCCGTCGGTGGAATTGATGGCGGATTGGGAAATCATCATGGGGCCATTCCCGGTCATCTGGAACTTGACCACGCTGGCAAGTTGCGCGCCGGCGAGGAGAGTATCGCGCCAAGGGAAGAACCGGCAGCAGACCCAGCAGAAGCCACCCACAGGCGTATCGCATAATCCTATTGAACCTCAGAATTGGGTGCGCGACGTGGGGATGGAGTGCGGCTCGGGAAAATAAAAGGGCAAGCTAGTCAAGGGCTTTGCCCTTGGTATCCCTGGCAGGTGCTCGGGAGGCGTTCATCGCATAAACTTCCAGGTAGTGAGCTTGGAGGACAGCGATGAACGCCTTTTACCAACACCA
>JBEKSR010000002.1:0-115743 GCA_049516835.1 Bryobacteraceae bacterium
GAGTCAGCCTGCCAACTGGCAAACTGTAGCCAGACGCATTCAGTCGCAGTTCGTCAGATAACCGAATTCAAATCAGGAAGATACCAGGAGAAAAACGCACCCAGCCAAGAGGAAGATCCGCCCGAGAGAATCATCCTCTTCGGGTCGCATGCGCGTGGCGATGCGCGGGAAGGCAGCGACCTCGACCTCCTGGTGTTGTTCCGCGAGGTGGATGACCCGCGCCAGCGCGCCGCAGAACTGTACGTCGCCCTGATCGATTGTGAGCTGCCGACGGACATTGTGGTCTCGACAACGGCGCGATTCGAGCGATACAAGCACGTCGTGAATACGGTTCATTGGCCCGCCGCCCGCGAAGGTAGGGTTGTCTATGAGCGTGCCGCCTGAAGTCCTGATGGGTGGGGCATGCTTTGGCTTGCCCTCTTTGCAGCTACTATCCGCGTCAGCAGCCCTCCAAGCTCTCTGCCATCTCCAGTAGCTTCCGCACGGTATTCCAGTTCCTGCCGGTACAGGGAGTCTGCAGTATCCTCTCAATGGATGCCCAAGCGACCTTCGGACGAGCCATGCCGTTGGGGTAATAGATATAGAGCTCGCGGCCTGCCATGCGCAGTTCCTCGGGCTCGCTTTCAATCCGCAGCACGCCTTCGCGCACGTCCGCCGGCGGTTCGCTGGCAAGGAACTGGACGAGCAACTTGCTGGGGTCGAGATCGCGACGCGCGGCGAACGGATTTGCCGCGATGACGGCCCGCAGGTCGGCCGCGGTGCGGAGGATGACGCCGGGGCGAAAGGCGAATCTTGCTTCGATAGCGTCCGCAATTCGCTTCGACAGACGGGTGAAATCCCGCGCGTCCGTGCTGAAAACGACATTGCCGCTCTGTACGTAGGTCTGGGCGTGACGCAGTCCCAGGGATTCGTACAGCTCGCGGAGTTCTTCCATTTTGATCTTGTTGTGGCCGCCCACGTTGACGCCGCGAAGGAGGGAAATGGCTGCGGTCATAGATCCCGCTCTTATTTCTCCGCCGGCCCACGCAAATGCTGCGGCATAGAGGTCGCCAAACCGTCGATAATCTTGACCGGCTTGGCAACGATCTTAACTTGGGCGGACTTCAAACCAGGACGGCTGGCCGTGACCGTGATTGTGCCGGCTGAAAAAGTCGACCGGACGGAAACGCGGTTGAGGCCGCATTCGGTATTCAGGTAGAGATCATTTGTCGAGTCGATCTTGCCGCTATTGTAGCCGCCGCGCCAGATTCCGGGTCCGGCGATGGTAAAGTCGACTTTGTCGTCGTCGGTGGGGCAGCGCTGGCCTTTGGCATCGACAACTTCCGCGTCAATGAGCGCCGCATCCTGCCCGTCGGCTTCGAGGCCCTGCGGACCGACTGTGGGCGTGAGTTTGATTTGCGCCGGCGGGCCGGCGGTGGTCAGTTCCTCCTGGGCCACTGACTTGCCGTCGTTCCGGCCCACGGCTTTCAGGCTCCCGGGCGCAAATTCAACATCGGGAAAAGCAAAAGCATATCCATCGGCCGGCTGGGAGTTCACCCCGCGGGATTTGCCGTTCACAAACAACTCCACCGACTGCGTATTGGCAATGACGTAGATTGTCTTCACGGTCTTCGCCGGGTAACTCCAATGGCCCAGGATATGCATGTCGGGCTGCTCGTTCTGCATGACACGGTGGGCGAAATAGATCTCCTTGGGCAGACGAACGGCATCCACCTTGCCACTGACCCGGCAGACCTCGCTCGAATCCTGGCGCCCATCCGCGTCGGAATCGGAGAAATAGATGGAGGCATAACCCGACCACTTGGAGTGAGCCGGGTCGGGGTTGGAAATGCGGTTATCCCAATTGCCAGGTGTCGTTGGGTCCCTTCTTGAAACCAAAATACGGGGGCGAAAAATCGTCCCAGAAACGGCGCGCCCCTTCGTCTCGAAAGTCCTCGGTCTCAATGAGCGGCGCGCGGTCGCGGCGCTCGGCGCTGTATCCGCGGAACATGCCGGTGGGGCTGGAGAGCTGGTCGGTCCGCCGGTCCTGGCCAATCATGACGCCATAGAATTCGGCAATGGGGGTGGTGGCGGTGTTTAACGCGACGTTGTCGTTGCCGCGAGCGCCGATCGCGCGGCCGCCATCGGGATCCCATTGCTTGCGCAGGGCAACCATCTGCTGGATGTGTTCGACGGTGACTACCGTGTTGCCGGCCTCCCAGAACAGGATGCTGGGACTGTTGCGGAAGTAAATCATGGTATCGCGCGTCACTTCCAACCGCTGCTCCCACTGACGTCCTACCACGTCCCGTTCCTTGTCGCCTCCGGGGCAGATCTGGATGATGCCAAAGCGGTCGAATGAATCGGCATCGGCGCGCTGCGGCGAAATATGCATCCAGCGCATGTAGTTGCCATGGCTGTCGCGAAGCATCCGGGCGGTGAAATCGTGCAGCCAATCCGGATACGCCCCGCCCAAGCCCTCCCATTCATTGCTGGAGCGCTGCGCGAAACCCTTCAGGTAGACGAACTTGTCATTGAGATACACGCCGCCGGTGCCGGCGCCGCCCTTAAATGCGGTCTTGCGAAACCCGGTAACCACCTTGTTGACGTCAACGGTCTTGCCGTCCACCGTGAGGATGGTATAAACGTCATACAGATAGGGGTCTTCCAGGCACCAGAAACGGGCATCCTTGAACGCTCCAGTGGCCGTCAAGACGGTCTTTTCGCCGTCGACCATGTCGGTGGAGCTGCCGTTGAATTTGGCGCGGACTCGCCCGCTTTGATCGACAATCACGGCCGACAACTCTACCGTGGCGCGATCGCCCGACGCGTTCTTCACCTCCGATTCGATCGTGACGTCGGCACTCTTTCCGGCAATGTTGAAGTTCGCGGCATGAACATAGACTCCGGTGCTTTCCAGGCCGTAATAGAGCGGCAGCGTCTGATAAATCTTGCCGGTGACATGCAGCCAGACATGGCGGTTAATGCCGCCGTGGTCGGGATTGAAGTCGTTAACGTTCCACTCAAACGGGGTATTGCTGGAACGCTCCACGTAAGTAGTGCGGTTGTCCACCTTGACGGCCAGAACGTTGTCTTCGTTCCCGAAGTGGACGGCGTCGGAGATGTCCAAACCGTAGGCCGTCACGCCATTCTCGTAAAGCCCGACTGGCTTGCCATTCAGAAAAATGTCGCCGGCCTGGCGCATGCCCTCAAATTCGAGGAAGACTTTATCGCTGGCAAGTTTGGCCGGAAGCTTGAAATGTTTGCGGTACCAAACCAGCCCTTTGAAGGTGCCGAGGTCCCCGCCGCTATGGGAAATGATCTTACGAAACGAGTCGACATCGTTGAAACTGTGCGGCAAGCTGACGGTGGTCCAAGCCGAGTCGTCGAAGCCGGGCGCCTCCGCGCCGGGCACGTCTTCGCGGATGAGTTTCCAGTTCAGATTGAAATTCAATTTGGCGCGCGGCGATTGTGGCGGCGCATAAGGTGCGGTCTGAGCCGAGGCCAGGCCCGAAAGCCCCCAGAGGATCAGTCCTGTGGCGGCCAAGAGGACTGTGCGACAGACAGGCGTTCGGTGCGATGCATTGGATGTGCTCAAGTCGAATCTCCTTGGACTAGACTTACTTTAGCGAATTGCGGACCTGCAACGGGCGGACACGACCAGCCTAGGCGAGCGCTTCGCGGCAGAACTCCACGCAGCGGGCAATCTCCTTCATTTGGTCGGAGCCTTCCGGCACCCTGTACTCGAATTCGATGGTGCCCTGGAACGGGTACTTCTCTTTCTTCATCAACTGGAGCACTTCCTTGATGGGAGTGTCGCCCTGGCCCCAGACAGTGTTCGGGCCGTTGTCGATCTTGCGGTCCTTGAGGTGAATATGGGTGATGCGGTCGGCGTATTTCTTCAGGAACTCGACCGGCGACTTGCTGTTGCCGGCGACGAAGTGCCCAATGTCGAGGTTGATGCCGTTGTACCTGGAATACGACATGGCCGTTTCCCAGCTTTCGGGACGGCCGAAAGCCTCGGGGCTGGTGATGTTGGTGTGGCCGTGATAGCCCACCATCATCTTGTGCTTGGCGGCGAACTGGCCGAACCATTTCGTCTTGCTGACGGGAATCTCGCAGGAGATGGCGTGCGCGCCGAGTTCCTTAGCCAGGTTGAAGGCGTAGTCGGCGACATCGTCGGACATGGAATCCACACCGTCGAACTTCAAGATCTCAATGAGCACGCTGGCGTCCTCGTACTTCTTGCGGAACTCCTGGAACTTCGACATGGGTGCGGCGAGGCGCCACTTCTGGAGTTTTTCGGCTGCGGCGCGCTGAGCGGCCCGCTGTTCCGGAGTGGCATTGCGCCCAACGCCCGGGATCACGGGAGCGCCGAAGAACTGCTCGACGGGCTGGGAGCGCAGTTCAACGGCGCTCAGGCCGAGTTGGAGGAGGTCTTGGAGGACGCTGTCCGCGTCCGTTGGCATCCCGTGAAAGCTATATGGCGCATTGATGCCGATCTGGACGCCGCCGAACTTCGAGTTCGGCTTGGCCAGCAGTCTGGACGCCGGTAGGGCCGCCAGGGCCAGCTTTGCGATGTCGCGTCTGGTGTAGTTCATCATCACAGTTTGAGCTCCCATCCTTTGCGAAACACGGGCTTCACATACTTGTTGGCCTCGGCACTGTTGGTGAAGCGCATATTGGCGCTGTCCCAGTCGAGCCTGCCGGAAACGCGGAAGGCGATGACGGCGAGGGCGAGCCACTCGGCGTAAGGCCCGGTTATGCTGAAATCCGAACAGCCAGGATTGCCGCCTTTGCAGGCGCGAATCCAGTCGAGCATGTGGCCGGGCGAGCGGGTGAGCAGTGGCGGCGGCAGCGCATACTCTTTCCACCGGGCAGAGGGAAGCAGCCACACACCTTCACCGCGACTGCAGGTGGCCATGATGCCCTTGGCGCCGATGAAGACGGCGCCATTGCCGGTGAGGATACCGGGTTTCGGGCCTCCACCTCGGGTTCCAAATACGCGCACGCCGGGGCCGCCGGCGCCCATCGGCTGGCCGCCGGGAGCTGGCGGCCGCGGCGGTCTCGCCGGACGGGCTGGTGGCGCCGCACCTTCGGGCCGTCCACGGCCGCCGCCCATGGGGCGGCCCTTCTCAGCAAGGTTGTCCGACGGAGGCAGGATGGTCTCGTTCTCCATGCCGGGGACGCGATACACGTCGGGGTCGTCGGACCGCGCCGAATCGTGGTAGAAGACTTTGACGGGCACCATCCCGCCGCGCGCAGGGAAGTCGAGGCGAATGGTGGCGCGATTGGGGAAGGTGATGCTGCCGCGGCCCTCCTGACTGACGCACTCGACGCTGGTGGGCGCGCCGAGCTGCAGTGCCTGGTGGACCGGGCCGGCGGTGTGTGTGGCCCAGTTGCCGATCTGGCCGGTGCCGAAGTCGTAAAAGCCGCGCCAGTTGTAGGGAACGTAATACGAGCTATAAGGCCGCATGGAGGCCCCGCCGAGCCAGTGATCCCAATCGAGGGTTTCGGGGACGGGTTCTCCGGGCGGGAGTTCCTTGAGGGCCGTAGGGTGAGTGCCGGGGCCGGTGGAGAAGTGCGCTTCCGCCACATCGCCTATGGCGCCGGACCAGACGATCTCGGCGGCCACGCGCTGGCACTCGTGTGAGAATCCCTGGTTGCCCATCTGGGTGGCGACCTTGTATTTCAGCGCCGCTTGCTGGAGCAGGCGGGCCTCCCACGGGGTGCGCGTCAGCGGTTTCTCGACATAAACATGCTTGCCGTGCTGCATACAGGCGAGGGCCACCGTGGCATGCATGAAATCGGGGATTCCGATGGTGCATGCGTCGATGTTCTTGCCTTGCTTGTCGAGCATGACGCGGAAGTCCTTATAGAAGGGAAGCTTCTCGTAGCGCTTGATATTAGCCGCGGCGCGATTGAGATCGACATCGCAGAGGGCCACGATGTTCTCGGTCCGGGCGGCGCCGCTCAGGTCGGCGCCGCCCTGGCCGCCACAGCCGATGGCCGCGATATTCAGCTTATTGTAGTAAGGCTTATAGCCCAGGGATCGCAGCGAGGGCACGCTGCCGAAGCCCGCGGCCGGTACTGCGCCGGCCAACAAGGAGCCGAAGAAAAAGTGACGTCTCGAAACCGGCATGTCGCACCTCCTGCAACCAACCGCCTTGATCGGAACGCAATCCTCACGTTGAGCTGATACTGCCGCGCCGCGTTACCGCTAGAACTCGATCCGGGCGGTGAACGCCAACACGCGGTTCGGCAAAGTCCCGGTGGCATATCCCATCGACGAAGCGTTGGACACCTGATTGGTAGTCGGAGCGAACGTGATGCCGGTACCGAGGGCGTTGATCTCCGTGTGGTTGAACACGTTATACGCCTGAACCTGAAACCTCAACACACGCTTTTCGCTGCCCAGCGGGACGTTCTTGGTGATGGTCGCGTCGAAGTTCGTGATGTGCGGAAGGGACAGAACTCCGGCGCCACCGCCCAGGTCACCCAAAACGGGCGGTCCGACCATCGAGTTGTCCGGCCCCGTAGCGATCCCGGGCAGAGCGAACGCCGCTGGATTGAAGTAGACTTTGCCGTAGCCACTGGTCGGAATGTTTGCCAGCGGATTACCGACTACCTGGCAGCGGGCGGTGACGTCCGGCGTGCCGGTATAACCGCCGGTGACAGATGCCGCCCCCGACGTGAGGCCGCAAGTCGGGTTAAACGGCGCGCCGCTGATGGAGGAAACGATTCCGGAGAGTTGCCAGTGGTCGGTCAAAGCGCCGAGCGCCTTCACGCCCAGCCTCTTACCGAGGCCCGGGATGTTGTAGTTGAAGTTGATCTGGAGGTTTTGCGGCCGGTCCCCAGTCACCCGCCCGTAATTCCATGCCTTGTTGTTGGCAACCGCGGGCGTGTAAGTGGTAACGCCCATGGCTTTGGAGAACGTATACGCCACACCGACTGCCAGACCGTGTGACACGCGCCGCTGCATGGTGGCGGTTAGAGCGTTGAAGATGCTCTCCCCCATAAACCCGGAACTGTACATCTGGCCGTACCCCGGGTATACCTTTCGCTCGAAAATAGAGCCAATGTCGGCGCTCGTACTGCCCGCCGTGGTCGGGTTTATATTCGACGGCGTGAACGGCCAGCCCGTTCCGATGGGAATCCAATTGGGGTTGTACAGGAGGTGCTGGTTGTAGCTGCGGTCCCACCTGGTACCGATACTGACCACAGTGTTCGTGCCGAAGCTTCGCTGAACGTCGAGACTGGCGTTCATGACCTTGTCAAACGGAACTTTGGAGGGCAGCCAGATGTACGGACTGTTGGGAGCGGTGCTCATACTAGCCAGACTCGGCGGGGCTCCCGTGTTTTGCGCCGCGATTTGGGCTAAGCTCACGTTGCTGACCGACACCTGGTACGCTATCGGCGACTGTCCGGAACTGGTGTACACCTGATTGCCATCCAGCCGGTTGTAGAACATTCCAAACCCGCCACGGATCGCCGTCGTACCATCGCCAAACACGTCCCAGGCAAAGCCCAGACGCGGCGCCACAGCCAGGGGCGACTGACTGTAAAGAGCGTTCGGTGCGCCGTTTGTCCGAAGCACCGTCATTCCCGATGTCGGATTGCCCGAGTTCGGAACAAAGCTCCCGACGGATCCGTTAGACGTGGTTGCGCCCGTAAGAGGGTCCTTCGCCACCAGTCCGTTGGCGGCGCTGGTGCATGTCGCGGCGCCGGTCGAACAGGCCGGAACGTAAAGCCGCGGCATGGCCGACGCGGAATAGTTGGCCGGAATGAAATTGACAAACGTATTGTTGTAATCCACCTGAGGCGTCTGGTGATAGAAGCGCATCCCGATATCGAGCGTCAGTCTGCGGCTCAATTTCCAGTTGTCCTGCACATAAAACTCCGCGTTCCAGTACTTGACGTTAAACGTCGTTGTCGCGGTCCACTGGCTGTAGCTGTTGACATTACCGAGCAGGGCATTGGCGAAACCGTCGTTGGTGTTGAGTTGCGGGGTTGAAGTTGAGGACGCAAAACTGAATGCCCCCATGTAGTTGTTCCCCTTCGGCTGATACTTAATGTTGTGTTCCACGTAAACTCCCGTCTTGAATCCGTGATGGCCCCAGACCTTGCTGAGGTTATCCTGGTAGGTCCAGATGGGGTTGGCGTTTTGGTACGTCCCAGCCGTTGAGCCGTTGCGCGAATAAGACACGGCGTTGGCGGGCGCGCTGCCGAAGCTGAACGTCGGCAGGATGGGCAGGTAACCGTTGACAGCCAATACGCCATTGTTATTCGCGGCCGTTGGCACCGGAAACAGCGATGGCAGACCCGGCTCCAGCGAGCGTTGTTCGCTGGCCATGTTGTCCAGCGTGTAAAACGAATAGGTGTCCCAACTTTCGGCGACCGTGACTTCGTTGATCAGCGTCGGCGAGATGGTGTAAGTAGCCGTACCCGAATAGCCATGTCCCCCGTTGGGATGATCGATGGGCGAAATGCCCTTGTCGCCCAGCACGCCACCTACGTCCTTAGTGAATTGGACCCCCTGGTAGAGTTGGATCGTGTCGTCGTAGTCGTTGATCCAGCGGAAATAGCCGCTGAGCTTCGACGTAATATAGGTGTCGAAACGAAGCATGTCGTTACGCCGCGGGTGTGTGGCGCTGGCCTGCTCGAAGTAGTTCACGACGTTCAATTGCGCCGGCAAGGTCGCGGTAAAGTTCGGCGTCGGGAAGAAGTTGAGCAACTGCTGGCCCACCGGATTGATCCGCGACGCGGGTATGATGTTGCCGGGGAACGCCACGTTGTTGTTGTTCGGATCGAGGACCTGGATCAGAGTGCCGTTGTTATTGAAGCTCTGCGAGAAGTTGCCCGCACGCTCCAGCGCCGTGGGTGTGTACACACTCTGCGAGCCGCCGGTTACGAACTGGCCGGTGTACTCCTGGGACCAGAAGAAGAAGAGTCTCTTCCTGTCCCTGTTCCAATGCTTCGGGATAAACACGGGACCGCCGAGGCTGTACGTCTCGACATTGTACCGGTACGGCACTCGGGGAGTAGCCGCGCCGTTCTTGATGGTGTGATTGTTCACCCAGCTATCCGCGTTGAATTCCTCGTGCCGGTGAGTCCACTGGGCCGTGCCATGGAAGTCTTTTGTTCCGCTCTTGGTGATGACGGTGATGGTTCCGCCGGAGTTGCGCCCGTATTCGGCCTGATAATTCGTCGTCAAGATCCTCAACTCCTGAATCGAGTCCATGTTCGGCTCAAAATGAACCGAACCGTTCGACCCAGTATCCATGTCGGTGATTCCGTCGACCATGAAGTTCAGCGTGTTCGATAACGCCGTATTTCCGTTGATAATGATGCTGGTGAAGGCGGAGTGGCTGGTCACGTCGCGGGTCGTCGCGGTGTCGATCACCCCCGGAACCAGCCTGACATAGCCGAACAGATCGCGGCCCTTCAACGTTAGATCTTCCAGGTGGGCGGCGCCGATTGTCTGGGACGCCTCGGAACTTGTCGTTTGCACTTCGGCCGCTTCCGCCGTGACGGTGGCCGACTCCGTTACACTGCCAAGCTCAAGGACCATCCTACCCGCGTTGTGGTTTTCCTCGGCGGCCACGACGATACCGGCCCGGGTCGCGGTCTTGAACCCGACCACTTTGACCGTCACACTGTACGTACCCGGTAGCAGGTTCAGGAACCGGAATGTACCGTAGCTGTCCGTGGTCCCCGTACGAACCGCGCCGGTTCCGGCGCTGGTCAGCGTGACCGGAGCGCCCGCTATAACCGCGTCCGCCGGATCGACAACCGTTCCCTCGACGGAGCTGGCCACAGTTTGCCCAAACAGGCTGGCGCAACAGAGAGCCAACGCAGAGACAATACTCGCGAGACCTTTCAGTTTCATATTCTTCGGACCTTCTCCTCTGAAAATATGTGCCTAAAAACATCCGATGTCAAGGGAAAATGTCGAAAATACCCGAAAGTACCGATAAACACCGGTGTCAAGAAGGCAGTTCACCAGTTTCACCAGCCGGCAGACCGGGAATTGCCGCGAGACAGAAATCGGCGTGGTGGAGTGGATTGGGCAGCGCGAACTTCACGCGCGTGGCCCTGCTCACCCACCATTGATTCCGTAAGGTCAGAGTCGGTTGGCATTCAAGGCCCTTTGTAGAACGCAAACGCGCCTGCGGTCGCCCCAACTGCCATTGCGCCGACGGCAAGAAGCTTCACCTGCAATATCAGATTTCTGTCCTGATCGATGGCCAGCCGAAGGCGTTCAACGTCCCTGCCAAGCTGGTCGAGCCAGTGCGCCAGCACGTCGAGATGCGGACCGATCTGCAGGATTACCATCGCCTGGTCGCGGTCACGGTCGTCAGCACGCCGTTTCCGATCTCCCTGGGCATTCGCTTTCAGAAGAGCGGCGAGGCGGAAGTGCCCTGCGCACTGGCGCTATTGCAGGATCTAGCCGGGCCTTCTCACTGCGCAGAAACCAGATATGCGCCCACATGCCTTGCTATCCTGGTCCGTGAATGAAGGAGACTCGCAAGCCGCGGCGATTGCGCCGGGCCGGGGGCCAGGGGCCGGGGGTCGGGGGCCGGGTGGGGTACCCGCCGCTTCTGCGGGTCGGGGCGGCGCATCCCGCGTGGCGGCGGCATGCCTGGCGCATGCTGGCTCTCTGGGCCCTGGTCCTGGCGGCGTATTCCAATTCCTTCCAGGCGGGCCTGGTGTTCGACAGCGCCATGGCGATTACGCACGATGCCCGCATCCGGGCGGTGACGCCGCGAAACCTGGGGCTCATTCTGACCGAACAGTATTGGCACAGCAGAACCATCTCGGGCCTGTATCGCCCGCTCACCACCGCCTCCTACCTGCTGAACTACGCAGTCTTCGGCAATGGGACGCATCCGGCCGGCTATCATTGGGTGAATCTTGCGCTGCACGGAGTGAATGTTTCGCTGGTGTACCTGCTGGGCATATTGGTGTTGGGAGCGCCGGCGCCGGCCTTGGCCCTCGCAGCGCTCTGGGGACTGCATCCGCTGCTCACCGAATCCGTCACCAATGTCGTGGGCCGCGCCGACCTGCTGGCCGCCTTCGGCGTGCTGGCAGGCTTGCTGTGTTACGTGAAGAGTGCCTCCGCTACCGGGCGGCGGAAGCTGTTGTGGGTGGCGGCCATGGTGGCCGCCCAAGCGGTCGGGATCTTTTCCAAAGAGAATGCCGTCGTCCTGCCCGGCATCATGCTCCTATACGACCTGACGTGGCGCGGGCGCTCGGCGTGGCGCGGGCGCGCGCTGGCTTACTCGGCCCTGGTGCTGCCGTTGGCCGCGTTTTTCTGTTTGCGCGTCGCATTCCCGATGCATATTCCGGCTCGCTTCGGCGATAACCCCCTCATCACCGCCGATTTCTGGACGGCGCGACTCACGGCCCTTAAAGTAATCGGCAAGTATCTGTGGCTGTTTGTCTGGCCGGCCCGCTTGTCGGCGGATTATTCCTATGATGCAGTGCCGCTGTTTGGCTGGCATCCGGCGGAGTGGGAGGACGCGAAAGCGCTGATGGCGCTCGCACTCTGCCTGGGCGCCGCCCTGCTGGCCATCCGCTGGTACCGCACGCGGAAGCCGCTGTTCTTCTTCCTGGCTTTCTTTTTCGTGGCTCTCGCCCCGACCTCGAACCTGGCGATTCTCATCGGGAGCATCATGGCGGAGCGGTTCGTCTATCTGCCTTCGATCGGCTTGGCCGGGTGCGCGATTGCGGCCCTCTGCGCGCTTGGCCGGCCAGTCTCGCGCCAGCGGCTTCTGGCCATGCGGACCGCATGGATTGCGCTGGGGCTTCTGTGCCTGGCGTGTGCCGTGCGGACCTACGCCCGGAACTTCGACTGGCTCGACGACCTCAGTCTCTGGACCAGTGCCGTGGACGTCTGTCCGGGAAGCGCTAAGGCGCACATCAACCTGGGGAGCGCCCTGTCGAAACTACCCGGCCGGCTGCCGGACGCCATTGTCGAGTATCGAGTAGCGTTGCGGATTGAACCGGATTACGCCGAGGCGCACTACAACCTGGGAAAAGCCCTGTTGCAACTGCCCGGCCGGCTGCCGGATGCCATTGCCGAGTATGAAGCGGCGCTGCGGATCAATCCCGATTTTGCCGACGTGCACTTCGACCTGGGAAACGCGCTTTTCCGACTACCCGGCCGGCTGCCGGATGCCATTGCCGAGTATGAAGCGGCGCTGCGGATCAATCCCGATTTCGCCGAGGTGCGCAGCAACCTGGGAAACGCCCTGTTGCAACTACCCGGCCGGCTGCCGGACGCCATTGCCCAGTATGAGGTGGCACTGCGCATGGAACCCGGCAACGCGGTAGTGCACATGAACCTGGGGAACGCGCTTTCCCGACTACCTGGCCGGCTGCCGGACGCCATTGCCGAGTATCAAGCGGCGCTGCGCGTTGAACCCGGCTACGCCGCAGCGCACTTCAACCTGGGATACGCGCTTTCCCGACTACCCGGCCGGCTGCCGGACGCCATTGCCGAGTATCAATCGGCGTTGCGGATTGACCCCAGTTACGCCGAGGCGCACAACAATCTGGGACTCGCGCTGGCGCATTCCGGCGGGCGTTGGCAGGAGGCGATTGCCGAGTATGAAGCCGCGCTGCGGATCGACCCCAATCTTGCCGCGGCGCACGACAATCTGGGAGTCGCGCTGGCAGATTCCGGCGGGCGTTGGCAGGAGGCGATTGCCGAGTATGAAGCCGCGCTGCGGATTGACCCCGATTACGCCGAGGCGCACTTCAACCTGGGAAACGCGCTTTCCCGACTGCCCGGCCGGCTGCCGGATGCGATCGCTCAGTATGAAGCAGCGCTTCGGATCAGGCCCGATCCGAAGCTACGGCAAATGGTGGACCGATTGCGCGGAGGCCGAAAGTGAGGGCGCTCCGCCGCAGGCAAAGTCTAGCCGCAGTCTGCAAAGCGACTGTGATATTCTGATGCCGATCCCATGGTGAAGTGGCCTCTACTCCAGGCACTGCTTCTTGCCGGGTTCAGCGTGGCGTCTGCCTGTGCGCAGGACGGGGCCGCCCCCATCGTCATCGACTATCCGGCCGACGGGTCGGTCTTTCCGCCCGACATGACCGCCCCCACGTTCCTCTGGCGCGACCCCGCTCCGGGCGCCGTCTCCTGGCAGATCGACGTATCGTTCGCCAATGGTTCCGCTGCCATCCATGTGGCGGCTACGGGCGGGCGGATGCACATCGGCGAGATCGACCCGCGCTGCGTTGCGCCCACCAATCAGCCCCCTAGACTTACGCCGCAGCAGGCCGCCGCCCGCACCTGGATACCCGATCCCGCCACCTGGGCCGCGATCAAGAAGCAGTCGGTTGCCGGCGCCGCCACCGTGACCATCAGCGGCTTCGCTTCCGGGAATGCCCGCCATCCGGTATCACGCGGACACATGCTGCTCAATATTTCCGCGGACCCGGTCGGCGCGCCCATCTTCTACCGCGACGTGCCGCTGATGCCGTCGAAAACGGAAAAGGGCGTCATCAAACCTCTTGACTCCCGTGCCGTTCCCCTGATCGCGTGGCGCCTGCGCGACGTCGCTCGAACCCGGAGCCGTGTGCTGCTGGAAGACATGCATACCTGCGCGAACTGCCACTCCTTCTCCGGCGATGGCAAGACTCTGGGGATGGACCTGGACGGTCCGGAAAACGACAAGAGCCTGTATACGCTGGCGGCCGTGCAACAGAAAATGACGATCCGCAATGAGGACGTGATTTCGTGGACCTCGTTCCGCGGAGAATTGGGCAACCAGCTTCGCGAAGGCTTCATGTCCCAGGTCTCACCCGATGGCCGCCGCGTGGTCACCACCATCAAACCACCCGGCACCCCAGGCCCTCACTTCTACTATGTCGCCAATTTCGAGGACTACCGCTTCCTCCAGGTCTTTTATCCTACGCGCGGCATCCTGGTCTGGTATGACCGCGACGCCCGCAAACTCCAACCGCTGCCCGGCGCCGACGACGCGCGCTACGTCCACACCAACGCCGTCTGGAGCCCCGACGGCAAGTACTTCGTGTTCGCGCGCGCGGAGGCGAAAGATCCATACCCGGCCGGCGGCAAAATGGCCGCCTACGCCAACGACCCCGCCGAAGTCCCGATTCAGTACGATCTGTACCGCATCCCCTTTAACGACGGCAAAGGCGGCAAGCCCGAGGCCATCGCCGGCGCCTCCCGCAACGGCATGAGCAACAGCTTCCCGAAGATCTCGCCCGACGGACGCTGGATAGTCTTCGTGGAGGCCCGCAACGGGCTATTGATGCGCCCCGACAGCCGACTCTACATCGTCCCGGCGGCGGGCGGACAGGCACGCCGCATGCGCTGCAATACGCCTTTGATGAACTCCTGGCACAGTTTCTCCCCCAACGGCCGCTGGCTGGTGTTCTCCTCCAAGAGCCGCTCGCCCTATACCCAGATGTTCCTCACTCACCTCGACTCGGAGGGGCGCGACTCCCCTGCCATCCTGATCGAGAACTCCACCGCCGCCAATCGCGCCGTCAACATCCCCGAGTTTGTGAACATCTCTCCCAGCGGCATCGAGAGCATCGCGGTTCCGGCGGCCGACTTCTACCGCCAGTTCGATGTCGCCGCGGCCCTGACGAAAAACGGCGAGCACACCGCCGCCATCCGGGAGTGGACCAAAGCCCTCGCGATGGGCACCGACGATGCGCGAGCCCGAAACGACTTCGGCGCGAGCCTGGCGGGAGTGGGCAGGATCGAGGAAGCCATTGCGCAGTACCGGCAAGCGCTCGCGCTCAAGCCCAGTTACCCCGAAGCGCACGACAATCTGGGGAACGCGCTCGCCCGCGCAGGCCGTCTGGACGAAGCCATCGGTCATTACCGGCAGGCGCTGGAGGGTGACCCCGCCTCCGCCCAAGCCCACAACAACCTGGGCACGGCGCTGACGGAACAAGGGCGCCTGGCCGACGCTATCGGGCACCTCGAGGCCGCGCTCGCGATCCGCCCGGATTACGCGGCGGCGCACAATAATCTCGCCATCGCCCTGGCCGCGGAGGACCGTCTCGACGAGGCCGTTGCCCACTATCGGAAAGCCATCGAAATCGATCCCGCGTACACCGACGCCCACAACAACCTCGGCGCCGCGCTGGCGCGGCAGGGCAAGATCGACGAAGCCATCGTGCATTTCCGCAAAGCGCTCGAATTGAACCCCGGCGGCGCTCAGGCGGAGGCCAATCTTGGGTCCGCGCTGCTGGCCCAGGGCAAGTTCGACGAGGCCATTCCGCATCTGGAGAGCGCCCTCTCCGCCGGTCCGGAAACAGCGGACCTCCACAACAACCTGGGGATGGCCCTGGGCGAAAAGGGCCGGTCGGGTGAAGCGATTCCACACTTTGAGAAGGCGGTCGCGCTGAACCCCGCCAATTGGACTGCACACGCCAACCTGGGACGCGCCTACGCCGCCGGACAGCGGTTTGATCAGGCCATCCCGCACTTCGAAAGAGCGCTGGAGCGGAATCCCGGTTCGGCGGAACTGCACAGCCAGCTCGGCTTGGCGCTGGCCAACCAGGACCGCGTCGCCGAAGCCATTCCGCATTTAGAACGGGCGCTCGAAATCTCTCCCGACCTGGTGGAGGCGCGCTACTATCTGGGCGCGGCGCTCATGAAAAACGGCCAGAAAGCGCAGGCGCTCGCGCAATGGCGGCAGGCGCTGCGCCAAGCCCCGGACAATCCCCGGGTGCTCAACGACACCGCCTGGGTGCTGGCTACCTGCGCCGACGCCGCCCTTCGCAACGGAACCGAGGCCGTCACCCTCGCCGAGCATGCCGTAGATCTCACCTCCGGACGCGATCCGGCGCTGCTCGCCACCCTTGCCGCAGCCTACGCCGAAGCCGGTCGTTTCGAGAGGGCGGTCGAATTGGAGAAACGCGCCACCGACCTCGCCACCCAGCAAGGAAACGCGCCCCTGGCCGCCACCCTGCGTGCCCGGTTGACACAGCTACAGGCGAAGACTCCGATTCGGCAGCCATGATCCCGTAACATCCGAAAACCGAGTTCTGAAGCAATTCGCAAGCGCAGAGGGTCACGCTCTCAAGAACATGGCTTGGCCGTTCACTTCTTGCCTTGCAACAACTCCCGGGCTTTGGCCTGGTCGGCATCGGCTCCGGGTTTGTCGCCGGCGGCGCGGCGGGCGGCGCCGCGGTTCACATAGGCGTTGACGTAGGACGGATTCAGACGGATGGCCTGGTCGAAATCGGCGAGCGCCTGCGGGTAGTGCTTGAGCCGGAAGTGCGCGTAACCACGCGCATTGTAGGCTAGCGAGAACGCAGGATCTAACTTCAGCGCCTCGGTGAGCTGCTCGATGGCCTCGTGGTAACGATCTTCCTGAAGGAGCTTGCGGCCACGCGCATGATACTCCGCAGCGCTGGCAAGGGGAGCCTTCGACGGCGGAGCCGCCGCCGGCGCCGGCACGACTGGCGGCACCTGCGGAGACACCGCCGGCGCAGTCGGCTTGGCCTGCGCGGCCGCCTGGGGCTCGGGTTTGGGAGCGGGCTCGGGTTTCGCGGGCTCGGATTTGGGAGCGGGCTCGGGGACGGCGGGCAATACCAACGTGACGGTCTCCGGCGCAGCCTCTTTGGCGCGCGCCCGGTTCACGATTTCGTCGACCTTCGCCTGCGCCTGCGCCGCCAGAGCCCGCGTTTCCGCGTTGTGGGGGTCGAGCTTTTGGGCCTGGAGCAAGTCCGACAATGCTTCGTCGTAGCGTTCGAGCAGGTAGTACGCGTTCCCGCGCGCCGTCCATCCCAGCGGCGATCCCGGATCCAAACCGATTGCCGTGGTGCGGTCCGCCAGCCCCTTCTGGTGTTCTCCCAGCGCATGGTACGAACCGCCGCGCGCCACGTAGGCATCGGGATTCTTGGGATCGAGCTCGACCGCCCGATCGCGATCCTGCAAAGCATCCTGGTAGCGCTTCATCCGCGTGTAAACCGCGCCGCGCGCCAGGTACAACCGCGCGTCCTTGGGATCGCGCTGGACGGCTTCGCTGTAGTCCGCCACGGCTCCATCGTCGTCACCCAACTGTTCGCGCACGGCCCCTCTCACGCGCCAGGCGCGCACATCCTCGGGCCGGAGTTTCAATGCCGCGGTCAGGTCTTCATTCGCGCGCCCATGATCTCCGGCGCCGATGTAGGCCAGAGAGCGCTCCACCAGCGCCTCCTCGTAGTCCGGCTTGAGGCTCAGACACCGATCGAGATCGTCGATGGCGTCGCGGTATTCCCGCAGCGCCGCGTGCGCCATCCCACGACCCATATACGGCTCCGGATTGTCCAGCCGGAGTTTGATGGCCTGCGTGAAGTCCTCGATGGCTTTGGCGTACTGGACCGTCGCTAGGTAGGCGTTGCCGCGCGCCGTATAAACCTCCGTGCGCTCGAGTTTCAGACCGATGGCGGTGTCGTAGTCGTGAATGGCGCGCTCGGGCTGATTGGTGGCGGTGAAGAGCTGGCCGCGGGCGGCGTACGATTCGGCGTCGGCGGGCTGAAGTTTGATGGCCTGATCGAGATCGGCCGCGGCCTTATCGCGGTCGCCCACAGCCAGGTAATCCTTGCCGCGCGCGCGCCATGCGGCCGCGTTGGTGGCGTCCGCCTGGATCGCCTCCGAGTACGCGGAAATGGCCTCATCGCGCCGCCCCGCTGCGTCGTCGCGAAGCCCGCGCTGATACTCGGCCTGCGACCTTTTCTTGTCCGGCTTGGCGGCCGCGCCGTTAACGGGAAGAATCCATCCCGATAAGGCGATGGTTAATACAATCCGCGCGAGGCGGTGGGTTGAGGTCCACATCGGCTTCTTGAATTAGTGTACACTCGGATGGTACTTGAAATTCCACTGGTGTACGGGAAGCTGGTGAAGATCCAGCACGGCCCCGCCACTGTAAGCGCGGAGGACGGGTCAACAGGGCCACTGTTCCGGAGACGGAATGGGAAGGCCGGCCGGTCCGGCGATGCGCGAGTCAGGAGACCGGCCAGCGAGACTCAAACAGATTAGGCCCTCGAGGGAGGAGCTTAGAATGCGCATCTACGTTTCAGGCCCTCTGGCTTGCTGCTGGCTATTTCCCGCCCTTCTTTCCGCCGCCCAGGTCAAAGGCACGGTGATCGATCCATCCGGAGCGCCCATTGCGGGCGCCCAGGTGTCGGTGGTCAGCCGCGTAGGAGTGGAGGCCCAAACCGCCGCTTCCTCGAGCGGCGCCTTCGAGTTGGAAGCCGCGGAGACTGCCGGCGCGAAGCTGATGGTGACGGCGCCCGGATTCAGCACCCGAACGCTGCCATTGGAGCGCGAAGTCACCGTGCGCCTCGAGATTGCGCCGCAGATCGATTCGGTGCGGGTGGTCGGTTCCGCCATCGATGTTCCGGCGAGCGAACAGGGTGGCAGCGTGAGCGTCATTTCGCGCCAGGAGATCCGCGAGCGCAACCAGGCCATGGCGATCGACCTGCTGCGCGAGGTGCCGGGCCTGGCTTTCAGCCAGACAGGCGCCACCGGGGGCCTGGCCGGGCTGTTCATCCGCGGCGGATACGCCGCGTTCAGCCTGGTGGAGATCGATGGCGTGCCGGTGAATAGCTTCGGCGGCAACTTCGATTTCGCGCACATTCCTGCCGAGGCGCTGGACCGTGTGGAGGTGATTAGCGGTCCGCAATCGGCCATCTACGGGCCGTACGCCAACAGCGGCGCCATCAATTTTGTGACGCGCGAGCCGGATTCGCCGCCCGCCATGGACATCCTGGCGGAGGGCGGCAGCAACTACGAGCGCCGCTTCGGCATTTCGGGCACCGGCCGGCTCGCCGGTTTCGGAATCGCGGCTTCGGCGTCGCGCCTGGACACCGACGGTCCCGTCGCCAACGGCGATTATCACAATGAAGACCTGTTGCTGAACATCACGCGGCACTTCCGCCGGCAGATGCTCGCTCTGCACGGGGATTTCGATTCCAACCAGGTTGGCGAGCCCGGCCCGTGGGGCTCCGACCCCAAGCACACGTTTACCGGCATCGACACCATCAGCCGCAGCAAGAACAACTTTTCGGACTACCTGGCGCACTACCAGGCGGATCTCTGGGATCGCGTCCGCCAGGAGCTGTTCGGGACGTTCTTTCTGAATAACAACGGGTACCAAAGCGCGTACGGATTTGCTTTCAACCGCGACCTCCGCGCGCAAGGCGAAGCGCGCACCATCGTCAGCGTTACGCGCCACTACACCGCCGCATTGGGCGTGAGCGACGGGCTGGAGGAGGTGCAAAACAGCTACATCACGGACGCCGATTACCAGACTTTTCCCATCCGCCGGCGTGACACCGCGGTATACCTCGAGAACCGGTTGGAAATAGGCGGACGGCTGTTTCTGAGTGCCGGCGTGCGCGGCGAGTTCATCCACACGGCGTCCATCCCGGCGGACGGATTCTCGCGGCCGTTCTTCCCGGCGCAAACCATTTCGAGGGCCAATCCCAAGCTGGCCGCGGCGTATGTGATGGGCCGGACCCGCTGGCATTCTTCCTTTGGCACGGGAATTCGGCCGCCGGCTGGGTTCGACCTGGCGTACACCAACAACCCCGCTCTCCAGCCCGAGCGGACCCGCAGCATCGACGCGGGCGTGGAGCAGAAACTCTTCCACGACCGGCTGGCGCTGGACGGGACTTACTTCTATAACCGTTTCTACGATCTGATCGTGACTCTGGGCGGCTCGCTCTCGCAGTTGGGTCTTTATCAGACCGGCAATCTTGCCAACTCCCGGGCACAGGGCGCGGAGTTCGCCGCCAAGCTGCGGCCGGCGCGATGGGTCTTCGTCACCGGCTGGTACACGCTCTTGAAGAGCGAAATCCTTTCGCTCAACGGGTCCGCGAATCTCGCGCCGGTGCCGTTCCAGGTGGGCCAGGAGCTGCTGCGCCGGCCGGCGAATTCCGGCGCGGTGGTGGCGACGTTCACCCGCGGCAAGGTGGCGGCGGACGTGACCGGCTATTTTCGCGGTTCGGTGCTCGACGTAGAGCCCGCGTTCGGCGCCACCAACGGCCTCTACCAAAACCCCGGCTACGCCAACGTGGGGATCAATCTCAACTACGCGCTGGGCCGCGGCCTCACGGCTTACGGCAATCTGCGCAACGCACTCAACCGGCATTACGAGGAGGTGCTAGGCTATCCTTCGCCGCGCCTGAATTTCGTGGCGGGGATGAAATGGACGTTAGGGGACTGACGAATCTGTCCCAAGGCGCTGGGGTGCCCTCTGGGCCCTGCGCCGCGCGGACAGATCCGTCTGTCCCCGGGTCTGCAAGTAGCGAGCGATCTTATGAGCAAGCAACCATTCGACAAACCGCGCCTGGCGATCAATCGCGTCTACACGCGGCGCGGCGACCAGGGCGAGACCAGTCTGGCGGGCGGGCAGCGTGTTCCCAAAGACGGCGCACGCATTGAAGCCTATGGCACGGTGGATGAGCTGAACTCGTTCCTGGGCGCGGCGCGCGTCACGGCGCGCCAACTGGCGGTCACGGAAGCGCGGCTTTCGGCGTTGGCGGCCATCCTGCTGCGGGTGGAGCACGAGCTGTTCAACCTGGGATACATGCTGGCGACGCTGCCCGAAGACGCGCATTCCCAGCAAGCGCGCGTGACGGACGCCGAGGTGGCCCAGCTCGAATCCGAAATGGACCGCATGAACGAAGAGCTGCCGCCGCTCGGCTCGTTCGTGCTCCCAGGCGCCGGCCGGCTCAACGCGGAGCTGCACATCTGTCGCACCGTCTGCCGCCGCGCCGAGCGCGCCACAGTGGCGCTGAGCCGCGTCGAGAGCGTTCCGCTGGAGGCCGTGTGCTACTTGAACCGGCTGAGCGACGCGCTATTCGTCTGGAGTCGGTGGGCCAGCCACGTCGCGGGCGCGCCCGAAACTTTATGGGAACCGAACCAGTCCAACTCGGGGCTGGCTGGTGGATAATTGAGGATAAGGAGAAATCGATGCAGAAGAACACCGCGAGACCGCTGGCCATGGGCCTCACGATTTTGGGAGCTTTGGCGCGGCTGTTGCCGCACCCGCCGAATTTCGCCCCCGTAGGCAGCCTGAGCCTGTATGCGGGCGGCCGGCTGAGGGGGTGGCAGGCGTACCTGCTGCCGCTGGTATTGATGGCCGCGACGGACCCGCTGGTGGGCGGGTACTCCTTCGCGACGCCGTTCATCTACTTCAGCTTTCTGATCAACGTCTGGATTGGCTCGCGGCTGCGCTCGACGGAGAATCCGCTGCGGATTGGCGCGGCGGTGGGCGTGGCCAGCCTCCAGTTTTTCCTGATCTCCAATTTCGGAGCGTGGCTGGGTTCCTTCGCGACCTACCCGCATACATTGGGCGGGTTGGTGAGCTGCTACATCGCGGCCATTCCGTTCTACGGCCGAACCCTGGCGTCGGACCTGCTGTACTCGGCCGCTCTGTTCGGTCTGCACGCATGGCTCAGCCGCACGGTGGCCCGCTCCGAACGCGTGGCGCCGCAAGCGGCCTAGCGTGAAAACGCTGCTCGCCTGGAGCTCCGGCAAGGACAGCGCCTGGGCGCTCCATGTGCTCCGGCGGCAGAATGTCGAAGTCGAAGCTCTCCTGACAACCATCAACGAAGCAGCGGACCGCGTGGCGATGCACGGCGTTCGGCGAACTCTCGTGGAGGCGCAATCGGGGGCCGCCGGAGTTGCGCTCTGGAAAGTCCCACTGCCCTGGCCCTGCACCAGCGAGGATTACGAATCGCGCATGGCCGAGGCCTGCCGGCGCGCCGTAGCGCAGGGCTTCGACTCGATTGCGTTCGGCGACCTCTACCTACGCGATGTTCGCGAATACCGCGAGCGGCAGTTGGCCGGCTCGGGCCTGACGCCGCTGTTTCCGCTCTGGGGAATTCCGACTGCGCCACTCGCGCGGGAGATGATCGCGGCCGGTCTGCGCGCGCGGATCGCGTGCGTGGATTCCACGGCTCTCGATGGCGGGTTCGCCGGCCGGGAGTTCGACCACGCGCTGCTGGCGGACCTGCCGGAGCGCGTCGATCCCTGCGGCGAAAACGGCGAGTTCCACACATTTGTCTGCGACGGACCGATGTTTCGCGCGCCGGTCGGAGTAGAGACCGGCGAAGTCCGCAAAATCGATGGGTTTGTCTATGCGGACCTGCTGCCGTGCCGCGCGCTATCATGAGCTTGGGACATGGCGCTGATCGCGGTTTCGGGGCATCCGGGGTGCCGGTTTGAGGAGTTGGCGCGCATCAGCGCGCAGCGGCTCGGGTTCGAGCTGCTCACGCAATCCCGCATCCGAACGCTCACCGAAGAGGAATTCGGCGCGGGCGCGCGCATCCCGGACAAGGCTTATCCCAGCCTGGCGACCTCGATTCTGGCGCGGCTGGCCACGGAGCACCACCTGGTCTACTGCGCCTTCGGCGGCGAGCTGCAGGCGCGCCACTTTCCGGGCATGTTGCGAGTCCACGTGGTGGCCCCGGAAAACATCCGCATCGGCAATCTCATGTTCGATAACCGCCTGGAGCACGCTGCCGCCCGCCAGTTGCTGTTGGAACTGGAAGCCTCCGACCGCGCCGACCGCAAAGCCAAGTTTGGGAAGACCAAAGCCACCGCCGATCTGTTCGACCTGGTGCTCAACGCCGAATCGCTCACCAGCGAGCAGATGGCCGAGCTGATCGAGACCGCCGTGATCTTGGCGGGGCTCAAGGAGCGCGGTTGTCTCTCGGCCGAGGCGGCGGCCCAGCTCCAGTTTCAGATGCGCCTGAAGCTGGCGCACTACGGCATCGTTCCCACGGGCAGTATTACGCTGCGGAAGAAGATGTTCGCCCATCAGAGCGAGGAGATATTCGCCAATCTCCTGGATTTCTATCGCATCCCCTGGGAGTACGAGCCGCGCAGTTTTCCCATCCAGTGGGACCGGGACGGGAGTGTTCTGGAATCGTTCACCCCCGATTTTTACCTGCCGGAATTCGATCTTTACGTGGAGCTGACCACCATGAAGCAGTCGCACGTGACCAAGAAGAACCGCAAGGTGCGGCTCCTGCGAGAACTCTACCCGCACTTCAATGTCCAGATCTTCTACCAAAAAGATTTTGAAAATCTGATCTTCAAGTACGGCTTAGCCGAACGGCAAGTGAAGGTATGAGCACAGCCTTGCTCCCCGGATTGGAACGGATTCTCTTTACCGAGGAGCAGATCGACCAGCGCATCCGCGAAGTGGCCGCTGAAATCTCCCGCCACTATCAGGGAAAGGTAGTGAAGCTCGTGGGCGTGCTGAAGGGATCCGTGTTTTTCCTGACGGCGCTGGCGCGTCACATCGAAGTTCCGCTGAAGGTCGATTTTCTGGGTATCTCGAGTTTTTCCAACAGGAGCGGCGCGCCCGGCGTGGTGCGCATCGCCAAGGACCTGGACGACAGCATCGAGGGGGAGGACGTGCTGCTGGTGGAGGACATTGTCGATACCGGCTTCACCCTGCGCTACCTGCTGCAAACGCTGGCCGGCCGCGCGCCCAACTCGCTGGCGGTCTGCACGTTCCTGGACCGCAACTCGCGCCGCATCGTGCAGGTGCCGGTGAACTACCACTGCTTTGAGATCCCCGACCGCTTCGTGGTGGGATTCGGGCTCGATTACAACCAGCTCTACCGCAACCTGAGCTACGTGGCCGTCATGAAACCGGAGAAGAGCGCGTAGGGCAAAGGATCAAGCAAAGAACTATGGCCACGGATGAACACGGATTATCACGGATAAGAAACAAAGGAGTTAGGCGGGGGCTGCTTGGAATGAAAGGGGGATGCGCAGGTACACGTGGCGCAGGCGTCGCGAGACAAGTCCGGACGGCGTTGTTCATCCCGGTCGAGGTGGGCTGAGGACAAAAGGCCGTCTTTTTAGCCCTTGCCTGTGGCAGACTGAGATTAGTGGGCATGTCGAAAACCCAGATCGAGACCTTCAAACCGCCTTCTGCGGACGACCCGGTGTTAGGCGAGGTTGTCCGGCGGCTGTCCGAGGTCTATCACCCTCTCCGGATCTACCTGTTCGGTTCGGCGGCACGGGGGGATGCTGGCCCAGACAGCGATTATGACCTGATGGTCATTCTCCCCGATGAAGCCCCACAGCATCTCCGGCGGGGGAATGCTGGATACCGAGCTCTTCGTGGAACCGGGGTGGCTGCGGATGTGCAGGTTTGGCCGCAGGGCGATTTCAATAGGCAGTTGCACCTGAAGGCATCATTTCCATCCACCATCGTTCGGGAAGGGAAACTGCTGTATGGAGCCTGACCCGATCCTTGTCTCGAACACCAAGGAATGATTTTTGCGCGCCAAGGAGGACTTGGACAATGCGCAGCATGATCTAATGGCAACTTCTCCCTTTGTTAGGGACGCTCTGTTTCACTGCCAGCAAGTAGTCGAGAAGGCGATGAAGGCTCTCCTTACGTGGCACGACTCAGCGTTTCGGAAGACCCACAATCTGGAGGAGTTGGGCGAACTGTGCACACGGATAGATGACACGCTCGCCGCAGCGGTGGAAGACGTCACGCCTTTGACGGAGTATGCCGCGAGGTTCCGATATCCTGGCGCGCCCTGGGAGCCAACCCTGCTGGAAGCGCAGGAATCTATCGAGCTTGCGCGGACGTTCGTCCACGCCATCCTCAAAAGGTTACCACCTCCCGTTACCAGCCTCTATGAATGAATAGCCGCGGATAAACACGGATCACAAAAGCGCTCCGCCAGCGCGGGAACCCCGCCCACGTGGTCGCCATCGTAGTGCGTCACCACCATATAGTCGATCTTCTTCACACCGGCGTCCTTACAGGCTTCCACGATGCGGTCCGCATCGCGGTGGTTAGTTGCGGATCCCGGGACGCCAGCGTCGATCAGCATACTCTGTCCGGAGGGCGAAACCAGCAGAAACGCCTTCGATCCTTCAACATCGATGACATACATGTCGAGCGTCTTGGCCGCGGCCAGGGCCGAGACCATCAGGAGAACGACCACCGCAATTCGCATCAGTCTCATCGTCTTGTAGCTCTGTAGATCGGATCGTATCATCCGGCGGGCGTCGGTACCAGCACGCTCAAATGGCGATCGAGCGATACAGGCGGCGACCTGCAACGGTAACTCCCGCGGGTTTCACGAAATCTTCTGGATACTGTCATTGTCCTTTTTCATCTCCGGGACTATAATTAAGAAAGTTTAAGAAACCAGGAGCGCGCATATGAGGTCCCGGGTTCTATTCATCTCCGGGCGTCATGAGGATGCCCGCCGTCTGTCGCAAATGCTGCTCGCTCTCCCGTTGTTTTTGGACCACGTGGAGACGTTGCTTCAAGCGCGCGCCAAGCTTCAGCAGGACGACTACGAGGTCGTTTTGACGGAAGCCGCTCTACCCGACGGAAACTGGCTGGATGCGCTGCATTTGGCCCGTGAATCCGCGCACGAACCGGAAGTCATCGTAACCGACCCGCTGGCGGACACCAGCTTCTGGGCCGAAGCGCTCAACCTGGGCGCATACGATCTGTTGGCGCAGCCCTTCTACGAGCCGGAGGTGCGCCGCATTTTGAATAACGCGTGTTCGAGACCGCCGTTCCAGATCTGTCCGGCGGTCGCCGTATAGCGTGAAAAGCACCGCTGGCGCTACCAGAGGTAAACTCAGAAACAGGTGTGCATTCGGGTTCCATAAGCAAGGTTGCAGTGGCGGCCGCGCTGGTCCTATGCCTGGCCGGCTGCCGCAGCGGTCCTCCGCGCGCGCCCGCCATTGGCGAGGCCTATGTGGGGCCCGCCGTTCTCAAGATCCGCAGCGATATCCCGTTGCAGTCCTCGACCGTTGCCACCGTCCAGCACGGCGACCGCCTGGAGATCCTCCAGACCAGGCGCCGCTTCCTGCGCGTCCGCACGCCCGCCGGCGCCGAGGGCTGGACCGACGAGCGGCACCTGCTCTCCACCGCGGACATGGCCGCGCTGCGGGAGCTTTCCGAACGGGCCGCCGCCATGCCGGTGCAGGGGCAGGCCACCACCTACAGCGAGCTCAACGTGCATACGCAACCCGCGCGCCAATCGCCCAGCTTCGTGCAAGTCAAGGAAAAGGAAAAGATGGACGTGCTGACCCACGTGGCGACGCCCCGCGCGGATGCGCCGCGCAAGCCGCTCATCGCCCCCTCGCCGAAGAAGGCCAAGGCCGCCATGAAACCGGCCAAGAAGGAGGCCAGGTATCCTCCGCCACCCATGCCCAAACCGCCGGCGCTTCCGCCGGATTGGCTCGATCTTTCGAAGACCGATCAGCCCGACGAAGCGGCGCCGGCCGAGGAAGAAATCGACGAGAAGACGCCGGCTCCCGTGGACGAGTGGAGCCTGATCCGGACAGCCAGCGGGCAATCCGGCTGGGTGCTGACGCGCCGTCTGGTGATGGCCATCCCCGACGAGGTGGCGCAGTACGCTGAAGGACACCGCATCGTTTCCTATTTCTCGCTCGGCGAGGTGCGCGCTGGCGGCGAGAAGAAAACCACGTGGCTATGGACCACCATTGGCGACGGGACGCAGCCGTACGACTTCGACAGTTTCCGCGTCTTCGTCTGGAGCCAGCGCCACCGTCACTACGAGACCGCGTACATCGAGCGCAACCTGAAGGGTTACGCCCCGGTACTGCTCCAGGAAGTGGAGTTCTCCGCGCGCGGCAAGGCGAAGGGCGAGGCCGTCAAGTACCCCGGCTTTTCGATTTGTATCGAGAAGAAGGATGGGCAGCGGTACCGCCGCGAATATGCGCTGCCGACCGCCGAGAAGGTGCGGTTTGCCGGAGAACACTCCTGCGAAGCCCCCGGCGCCCCGGTGGCGACGGTCCAAGCGCCGGCCTCGCCCCCATCCGCCGCCGCGTCCGCGCCGCCGGCGGAGACCTTCACCCAGCGCGTGAAGAAGCGCCTCCGCGCCATCACGCGGCGCTGGTTCGGAGGGTAGGGCCGACGCGGACCTTCTATACTGTTTCCGTGACCCGTACAATCTGTCTCCTCGCCGCGCTCCCGCTGTTGGCCGCGCCACCTACCCGCTTTGCGGAGCACACCATCGCCACCGGATTGACCGGTGGATACCAGGTGGTGGTGGCCGATCTCAACCACGACGGCCGGCCCGACGTGATCGCCCTTGCCAGTGGCCTGCCCGAGCTGGTGTGGTACGAGAACCCCACTTGGGAACGCCACGTCATTGCCGGGAACCAGGCGCACATGATCAATTGCGCCGTGGCCGGCGCCGATTCCGAAGGCATACCCGAAATCGTGCTGGCTTCGGAGTTCTCCATGCAGCCGAAAAAAAGTGCGGGCGTGGTTTCCGTGTTGCGTCGCAATGGCGACCCGCGGAATCTCTGGACTGCCACCGAGATCGACCGGATTCCCGCCTCGCACCGCCTGCGCACCGCCGATATCGATGGCAGCGGCAGACGCGTGGTGATCGACTCGGCCCTGGCCGCGTCCGATGCCGAGGCTCCCGATTACCGCGGGAACGCGCCGCTGGTGTTTTACCGCCAGGGCGAGTGGAAGCGCCAGCCCATCGCCCCGCAAAACAGCGGGCTGGTCCACGGCATTTACATTATCGACTGGGACGGCGATGGGCGCGATGAGATCCTCACCGCCGGTTTCGAAGGCATTCATCTGTTCAAGCTGGGGAAGGACGGCAAGTGGATCCGCACCGAGATCGCCAAGGGCGACCCTTCACCGTGGCCCAAGTCCGGCTCGAGCGACATTGCCGTTGGGAAGTTGGGCCAGGAGCGGTACCTCGCGGCCATAGAGCCCTGGCACGGCAACCAGGTGGCGGTCTACCACCGCAGTGGGGCTGCCTGGCAGCGGGTGGTGATCGACAGTTCGCTGGTGGACGGCCACACCATCCAGACCGCCGACCTGAATGGCGACGGCCGCGATGAAGTGATCGCCGGGTATCGCGGGCAGGGGCACAGCGTGTACATCTATTACGCCGAGGATGCCGCCGGCACGCGGTGGTCGAAGCAGGTGCTGGACCAGGGAGGGATGGGCGCCGCCGCCTGCGCCGTGGCCGATTTGAACGGCGACGGACGGCCGGACATCGCGTGCATCGGCACTGCGGGTGGCAATTTGAAGTGGTACGAGAACCTGGGGCGATAGCGGCGCCTACTCGGGAAACTCGGCGCTCAGGATCTCCGCGACCTGCCCGCGCAGGACCGGGGCGTGGTCAACCGCCGTCTGCCAGACAAACGGCCAGTAGATGCCGAAGTACTCGTGGACCAAGATGTTTCGCAACCCCACGATGTCGGGCCACGGCACTGAGCTGTGCCGCGACGTAAGTTGGGGGCTGAGCCGCGCAATCGCTTCACCGATGATGGTCAGCTTTTGAGCGACGGCGTAGCAAAGCGTCTCGTCGGCGAGGAAATCGGCTTCCGTTCGCCCGGAGACCGCTGCGCCGCCATCGCCGGGGATGAAATGAACCATTCACTTGTTTGCTCAGTGAATACTGTTTCGTTCCCCCGATTCAGCTTCGATGCCCTTTGCCCCAACTCCGTCCCGTTCCACCGCAGATGATCGGGTTTCCATGCCTGTCTCGAATGATCGCTCCATTAGCTCCATGCTTCGGTAGTCGCTCCAAATGGCGGCGGTAGCCGATACCCTTCAGGTCTCTCGCAAAGCCGCTCCCGCAATCCGGGCATCGCTCATCGGGTAACTGCTCAACTTCGTGTGTGGATGCCATGTTTTGTATTCTCGCTCTCCAGTTAATCACTTAGTCTGATCGCATCAATGACGCAAAGAGGACTTTAAGCGCTTGAATAAACACTTGCCTGTTGGATCTAACGAAACTAATTCCCAGCCATCGTTACCCAGCCGATTGAGGCAAGATGTTACAATCTTGACAGTTATCCGCTCAGTCGCCCTGTCGTGCATTTCCTGCATAACGTCGTTCACGATCTTCTGCGTATCGTTTGTCGGCGAGTGTTGTTCACGGTGACTATCTGCGGCAGCTTGAATTTCATCAGCATCGCCTTTGGACAGTGCCTTATATTCTAACTCACAAAGATCAGAATCACCTAGCGATGCTATCTTGTACTCCCAATGGGGACGGACAAGCTTTGTATGAACCTGCAACACCAGTAGGCTCGTCAATAAAGCGATTGCAGCAGCTAATAAAATCTTCATGTCCAACGCTCCCAGTATGTCGTTCAGACGCTGTCGATTACGCCGCATAGATCAGCCGGGCCTCGGCCAGCACGCCGGGCCTGATGAGCGGCTTCAGGGCAGGCTTGACCGCCAGATCGACCCGGCGGCCGAGCAACGCCGTAAGTTCCCGCATCATCGCTGAAACGCCCAGCAGTCCAGGGCGCGCGCCGGGCAAGAAATCGACCAGGAGGTCGAAATCGCTGTCCGGCCGCATCTCGCCGCGCGAGGCCGAACCGAACAAGGATAACTCCTTGACTTGGTGACGCCGGCAAATGTCGGCGATCGCGGCCTCGGGCAACTCGATTCCGGTGGCGATGGTCATAGAGTCGATTCTCTATTCCCATTATCCATCGCCTTCGTGGCCTGCGGTTCACAGCGGAAGGACCACATCCTACGCTGTAGCCTGCCGCGCTACGTCTTCCAGGCCGCGCTCCTTGATCTCCTGCTCGCGGATCAGGAACTTCTGCACCTTCTTGCTCACCGTCATGGGGAACGTATCCACGAAACGGATGAACTGCGGGATTTTGAAGTAGGCGATCGTGCCGCGGCAGAAATCGCGGATCTCGTCGGCCGTGGCCTGCTCGCCCTTCTTGAGCTTGATCCACGCCAGCACGGTCTCGCCCAGCTTGGCGTCGGGCAACCCGACCACGTACACGTCGGCGATCTTGGGATGCGTGTGCAGGAAATCTTCCACTTCGCGCGGGTATATGTTCTCACCGCCGCGAATGATGGTCTCCTTGGCGCGTCCCTTGAAGCTGAAGTAGCCGTCGGGGCGCATCACCGCCAGGTCGCCGGTGTACAGCCAGCCCTCGCTGTCGATGACCTCGGCCGTGGCCTTGGGATCGGCGTCGTAGCCCTTCATGACCAGGTAACCGCGCGTCGCCAGCTCGCCCTGTTGTCCGATAGGCAGCCGGCGGTGGGTTTTCGGGTCGACAATCTGGATTTCCGTATTGGGCAGCGTGGTCCCCACGGTGGTCACGCGCAGCTCGAGGGGGTCGTCCGCCCGCGACATGGTGATTCCCGGCGACGACTCCGTCTGTCCGTACACAATGGTCATCTCGGGGCAGTGCATGCGCTCGACCACGTGCCTCATCAACTCGATGGGACACGCCGACCCCGCCATCACGCCGGTGCGCAGCGAAGTCAGGTCGAAGCGGGCGAATTCGGGGTGCTCCATCTCGGCGATAAACATGGTGGGCACGCCGTAGAGGGCGGTGGCGCGCTCGCGGTGAACGGCCTCCAGCGTGGCGAGCGCGTCGAATTGCGGCGAGGGCAGAATCAGCGCAGCCCCCGATACCACCGACACCATGGAGCCGATCACCGACCGAAGCAATGGTAGAGGGGCACGGGCGCGCAAATGCAGTCCTTTTCCGTGGCCTTCAACCCCACTCCCATGGCCATGCCATTATTCAGCAGGTTGCGGTGAGTGAGCATGGCGCCCTTGGGAAGACCGGTGGTGCCGGAGGTGTACTGGATGTTCACCACGTCATCCGGCATGGCGGCGTCTTGCGGGAAATCGGTTCCGCCGGCGATCATGGCATGCCACGATTCGTCGCCCAGCCAGACGACGTGCTCGAGGGGCAGCGTGTCGCCATCGCGGGACTCCGCCAGAATTTGGCGGTAGTTGGCCCGCGAATCCTTCTCGTGCAGGAACAACGCGCGAATGTGCGACTTGGCCAGCACATACCGCAGCTCGTGCGAGCGGGAGGCCGGATTGACATTGACCAGGATGACTCCCGCGCGCGGCGCGGCATATTGCAGGAGCACCCATTCCAGGCAGTTGCTGGCCCAGATGCCGGCACGGTGGCCGGGCCGCAGCCCCAGCCCGGCAAGCCCGCGCGCGGCGCGCGTCACCTCGCGGTCCAGCTCGCTCCAGCTCAGCCGTACCCCCTCATGGCACACTACCAGGGCTTCACAGTCGGGAAACTTCCCGGCGGCTTCGGCGAGAGCCTGCGAGAGGGTCAGGCTGAGAAGGGGCACGGCTGCCCCACGCAGATAACTGAGCCCCGCGGCTTCAGATTCCAGCTCAGTGGTTTCAGGCACGAACTCTCAATGTACCCGATGGCGTATTTCGGCCCGCCAAAGTTGTGCTGATAGGGGTATAAGCCGGACAGGGGGCGAACAGAGCTGGCTTACGAAACAAAAATGGCATATCCTTTCGTAAGGAGCTGGCTAACGAAAGGATTTTGTGTCCGCAGAAGAAGACCACAGCCGGCGGCTTGGCCGCTACATCGTCAAAGGTTACGGTGAGGAGAGCGTCAGATCGTACGTGCCGGCGCCGCTCCCGCCGAATCCGCCGGTTCGCCTGGAGGCCCTCCAGCACCTGCTCGAACAAGCGAACCAGTCTCTCGGCCGGCTTGACGGCTTGGCCTCCGTTCTACCCAACCTATCGCTGTTTATCTACGCCTACGTTCGCAAAGAGGCGGTGCTTTCCTCTCAAATCGAGGGGACTCAGTCTTCGCTATCCGACCTGCTCCTGTTTGAAAACGACGAGGCGCCGGGAGTGCCGCTGACTGACGTCCAGGAGGTCTCGAACTACGTGGCGGCGCTGAACCATGGCCTGGAGCGGCTGCGCGGGGGCTTTCCACTTTCCTTGCGGCTCATCCGCGAGATCCATGAGGTCCTTCTATCGAAGGGTCGGGGGAGCGACAAGCAGCCGGGCGAATTCCGGCATAGTCAGAACTGGATCGGCGGCACCCGTCCGGGGACCGCGGCCTTCGTTCCGCCACCGCCTGAGCTGGTCCTCGATTGCATGAGCGCCCTCGAACGATTCCTGCACGACGAGCGGACGGACCTCCCGCTGCTCATCAAAGCCGGTTTGGTCCACGTCCAGTTTGAGACGATTCACCCGTTCCTGGACGGCAACGGCCGCCTGGGCCGGTTGCTCATCACATTCTTACTGTGCGCGGCCGGCGTGCTGCGGGAACCAATCCTCTATCTGAGCCTCTACTTCAAGCAGCACCGGCCGGCTTATTACGACCTGCTGGACCGAGTGCGGGCCAAGGGCGACTGGGAGACTTGGCTGGATTTCTTCCTGACCGGCGTCAGGGATACCGCCGAACAGGCCGCGGCCGCCGCGCGCCGCATCGTTGCGGTTTTCGAAAAGCACCGCCGCCAGATCGAGGGGTTGGGCCGTCCGGCGGCATCCGTGCTGCGCGTATTCGAACACATCGAGCGCAACCCGATCGTGTCGATACCCGCCACTGCCCGGAGCATCGGCATCTCCGCGCCGACCGTTGCGAAATCCCTGGAGCACATGCGGCACTTGGGCATGCTGCGCGAGATCACCGGGCGGCAACGCCACCGTCTATTCGTCTACGATGCCTACCTTGCGATCCTGAGCGAGGGAACCGAACCGATCCGATGAATCTGAGAGGCTCTGGAGTCTGTATGTCTTCAGGGTATTTGGTCGGGCCGCGGGGATTTGAACCCCGGACCTCTTGCACCCCAAGCAAGCGCGCTAGCCAGGCTGCGCCACGGCCCGATATTGTGGAACATCATGATTCTAGCACGACTCACTGAGCCTTAAAGCTCCACCCCCCGCGCCCCCGCTCGCCTCAAAAGTGAAACCGCAGAGCGGCCTGGAACGACCGGGCGCCGCCGGTTTCGAGAATCGGCGCCAGGCCGCTGCCAGGGCTTCCGGTGCCCAGCATCAGGTTCAACATGGATGTGGATTGGCCGAACATGGGGCTGCTCATGAATCTCACCGGGTCCGCAAAGTTCGCCTCGTTGAGCCCGTTGAATGCCTCCATCCGGAACTGGAGCGTGCGCCGCTCGCCCACCCGAAACTCCCGCCGCACGGCAAGATCCACCTGCGACATTCCAAATCCCGTGATGGTATTGCGTCCCAGGTTACCTTGACGGCCGGATGCCTTGGAACGGAACGCCGACGGGTTGATGTACCGTCCTCCCGGCGCGTTGGAGTCCGCGATCCAGACCGGTGCGCCCGCCACCAGGTCCGGGCGGAACGCATTGGCGAGCGCGATCCCCAAGTATTGCTCGTCCTCCAGAACCGCGATGGGAAAGCCGGACCGGGCGCGCAGCATGGCGTCCAGCGCCCAGCCGTTGAGAAGCCGCCCGGCTCCCGCCTTGCGCGCCGGAAACTCGTAGGTCAATGCGGCTGTGAAGGAGTGGCGCAAGTCGAAATCGGAAGATCCGCGGTCGCCGGCCGCGCCCGCCCCGGTGCCCGCCCACATCAGGAAGGAATCGCTCGAATCGTCGTCGATGGAGTGGGACCAGGCGTACGAAGCCAGCGCCTGGAAGCCTTCGACGACGCGCCTCCGGTACTGCACCTGGAGGCCCTGGTAGCCGGACCGGCCGTTGTTGGTGGTCAGCGCCGTCAGGAAGGTCGGAGTGTCGCCAGCGCCGATTTCCCGGCGGAGGAGGCGGTCGCCGGTAGACGCCACGTAACCCAGCGACACCACGTCGCGCGCGCCGAAGGCGTGGTCCAGCGATACATTCCACTGCAGCAGCCGCGGCATTTTGAGACCAGGCATCAAGCCGTAGGTCAACAGCGTGGAAAACGGGGCGTACATCTGGCTGACGAACGTCGAGATGCTCAATGGGCCGCCATTGATCAGGTCGGTGGCGATGCTCAGGCTGGAATCGTAAAACAGCCCGGCGGCGGCGCGCAGCACAGTCCGGCCATCGCGGCTCAATTGGTAAGCCGCGCCGAGACGCGGCGCGAAGTTCCGATAGGAGGCCGGCCAGAGCGGCTGCTGCCCCAGCGTCACGCCGCCGCCAGCCGGGTTGAAAAAGTATACCGGGCTGCTGGTCACCGGCGGCGGGCTGAATTCCCAGCGGAGCCCGGGCGTAACCGTCAGGCGCCGCGACACCTGCCAGGTATCCTGCGCCCACAGCGCCCACTCCGTCACAACCGTCGACTCGCTCAGTGCCGCGGACGTGGCAGTCCAAAGATTGCCCGAGTTCATGAGGGCGGCCATGTCGTCGGCGATCACGCTCAGGGTTCCCGTCGCGTCGCGGCGAATCGGCACTATGCGGCGGTAATCGAAGCCCAACCGCAGCGCGTGCGGACCTTCATTCAGGGAGGCGGATTGCAGAAGCTGGAACTGGCGCTGGCGCCGGTCCCCCTCGCGGCCGGAGACCACCTGCCCCACTCCGCTGATCGCAAATCGCACCAGGGAATCGCACGGAATCGAGCCGCCGAAAAAATAAGAAGTCAGCGATTGGAGCGCGCATCCGGCGGGGCTCGAAGCGCCCGCCTGGGTCCAGGTGGATTGGGCGCTCGCCTGCGATTCGTTGACGCGAAAATCCAGCACCGCCTTGGCCGCCGGACGCACGTTCACTCCCATGGTGAGACTCTGGAAGCGCAAGTCCAGCCGGTTCACCTGCGTGCTGCCGAATTCGTTGGCGGAGGGGGAATCGTTATACCGCCCGAAAAACGTGCCGCGGGAAGTGATGGCCTGGTCCATGCGCACCAGCCCCGAATGCAGGCTGGATGGCCGGATGTTGCGGCCGTCCCATTGCGCCAGCCCATTGCCCAGGTCGGCGCCGTTGGGCGCGGGAAACAGGTCGAGCGCCGGCTGAGCCCAAGCCGAGGCGGTCTGCCGCGCGGAAAGCGCCGGCACCGGTTGCTGCCACACGTACGGCCCGCGCAAGACCATCCTCTCGTAGGCCAGAAAGAAGAAGGTGTGGTCGCGGCGTATGGGACCGCCGAGCGACGGCGACACATCCTCCATCCTCAAGGGCGCGCGCCCTTGGCCGGCGGAGTTTGCGAACCAGTCGTTGGCCGCCAGCAGCTCATGCCGGAAGCGGTATACCACCGACCCGTGAAACTGGTTGGAACCCGACCGGCTGGTCAGGGCGACAACCGCCCCCGGCAACCGGCTCACGTCCGGCGCCGCATTGGAGGTCTGCACGCGGAATTCCTCGACGGCCTCGAGCGGCATCAGCGAATCCAGGCTGCCGAAAGCGCTCATGGCCGGCAGCACTCCGCCGGAAGCCTGCGCGGGCAGACCACCGGCGGCCACCCCGGTATTGGCGCTCATCCCATCCACCGTGAAGTAATTCGAGTTGGGCCTCTGCCCATTGGCCGTGAACTGGCCGGCTTCTCCGCGAGTCGCGGGGGTGACGTTGGTGCCCGGCGAGAGCTCCAGCAGAGCCAGTAATCCCCGGCCGTTCAGCGGCAGGCGCTCGATTTCGTCGTGGAACACGCGCGTCTCGGTGGAAGCCTCGTCGGGGCTGAGCAGCGGCGCGGTCCCTTCCACGGTGATGGTCTCCTCGATGGCGCCCATCGAGAGCAGGAAATCCGCGCGGGCCGGTTGCGCCACCTCGAGTCTCACATTGAAGCGGACCATGGTGCGGAAGCCCTCCTTGCGCACCGTGATCTTGTAGACTCCAGGCTGCAGGGAACCGACGGCATACTCTCCGTCGGGCTGAGACTCGGTGAAACGCCGGAACCCCGTGTCCCCGCTCACCACCGTGATGGAGGCTCCCGCAACTGCGGCCTCCGAGGGGTCGAGGACGCGGCCATACAGGTTGGCGAGCCGTTGAGCGGACGCGGGCGCCCCGCAGGCCAAACACACGATGATGGCTGGGATCAGGCGCCCATTCATCTGCTCTGCCTAACGTCCATCGTACGACAGAAGACGCTGGCAGTGCTCCTGGCTGGCTCTCAGTTGCGCCAGCGCCGCCAGGAGCTGGGATGGGATATGGTCGGCCGGGTTATCCGGGGGCGCCATACCGAGCAGAACAGCGAGAACCGTCTCGACCCGCCGGGCGGCGCTCAGCAATTCCTCGCTGGCGGGCTGCCACGCGGCCGATTCCAAGCGAACCTCGCCGGGCGGGGCGCCGCCCAAAGCAGCCAGTATGCGGCTAAGGGCCGCATCCATCTCGCCGGACTGCCTGGCGAGCGCCGCAACATGTTCACGGCCCAGGTCGCGCAACTGGCGGCGGCCCTCGGCGCTCAATTGCCGCTCCACATCGGGAGGGAACTGCTGCGCTAAACGCCGCAGGGCGTAGGCCCGGGACATGACCGCGTCGCTCCCGTCGAGCAGTTGGGAACTGAAGCGC
The DNA here is from genome assembly GCA_049516835.1 of Bryobacteraceae bacterium. Classification (GTDB taxonomy): domain Bacteria; phylum Acidobacteriota; class Terriglobia; order Bryobacterales; family Bryobacteraceae; genus Fen-178. The sequence goes on from JBEKSR010000002.1 coordinate 36,147, forward strand.
TCGTATTGGGGACGTCCTCCGAGCCGCTCTTCCAGCCGGGCCTGAAATGGCGGCGGCGCCGAGCCGGCGCTGTCGCGGAGGGCCGGTGTTTCCGGCGGCGCGCCGGGCCCAGAGGGCACCCCGCCCGGCTCCGAGAACCGCACGACCACGCCCGGCATGGAATCGAGCGCCTCGTGAATCTGTTTCTGGTGTTGCGGCGGGATGCCCGTGCCGCTCACCAGGATCTGCCCGCTCTCGCGAGCGATCTCGACCGGGTCCCCCAAGTCGGCGCCCACCTGGTGCAGCGCGGCAACCACTTGCAGTTCCTCGGCAACGCCCGCTGGGTTCATCGGCTCAGCCGAGGCTTCAACTCGATCCGGCGGCATGCCAGGTTGACGGGGCATGCCGCCGGTGGCTCCAGCCACTGTGCTTGCGGGAAGTGTTGGCTGATCTGTTAGTTCCGTCATCTCCACCCAGTCCCGGCTGCGAAACTCGAAACGCCCTTCCAACGGTTCGAAGTCCGTCATCCGGAGCTTGAGGCTAGCCGAAACCAGTTCGCTGGCATCGGTGGTGGTCTGGATACGGTAACTGTTGCGGTCTGGAGATTGTGGGTCCTCGATGGCCGCCACCTCGTCCCGCTTTGCGGGGAGCTGGTCGCGCCAGGTCTCGAACGACCTTGCGCTCAGAGGGTCGTCCCAGTTGTAATTCGCGGAGCGGAAAAGCCGCTCGATGGCCGGGGCATCGGAAGCCGGCTGGCCGGCGCCGACCACGCGCGTCAATTGCACCGATGCGGTGCGGATGCGGATGCGGCGCGCGGGCCGCGGCCGGGAATCCGCCACGGCAACCGCTTTCTTCAGCAGCGCCGCCGCCTGAACCGAAGGAGTCTCGCGCCATTGATACACGATGGTCGAAACCACCGCCACCGCGATGGCGCCAGTCACCGCCCATGGGACAGCCGGACGCGGCAGGGATATGACTCTGGCCAGGCGCGCCGCCAGCGATTCGCCGCCCAGGGAGGCGTCTATGCGGTCAAAGCCCAGGGAAAGGTCCTGCCAGGGATCGGGCGGCGGCGGCAGGCAGGTCCCCAGGACGTTCTTGCGGTAGCGCACACAATCGCCGGCCGTGCTTTCGAGCTCTTCCAGCTCGGCGCGGCAATGCCAGCAGGCTTCCAGGTGCTTGCGGATTTGCCGCGCCCTGCGCCCCGGCAGCTCGCCGTCGAGATAGCGCAGCAGTTGCCCCTCTTCCGGATGCCGCATCCCCAGGCTACTCATATCGCACCTTCTTCAGCCGCTCCATGGCCCGGCGCAGGAACTCTCCCACAGTGGAAGCGCTAATGCCCAGCGCGGACCCGATTTCGGGATAGCGCAGGCCTTCCATGCGCAGGAACAGGCAGCGCCGCTGCTGTTCCGAGAGGCCCTCCACCGCGCTGTGAAACCGTGTCATACGCTCGCGTTCCAACAACTCGCTTTCCGGATTCCCGCTTTGCCCCGCATATTGCTCCCCCCACTGGGGATCGAAGGGTGTCTCCGAATTCTGCCGGGCCCGCATCTTCAACCCCAGGTTATGGGCCACTCGAAAGACCCAGGCCCTGGGATTCTCAAGCTTCTCTCCTTTCCGCAAAGTAGTGTACAGCCGAAGAAACACCTCCTGGGCAGCCTCCTGGGCCCGCGGGGGATGCAGTCCCAACGTGAGCAGGTACCGGTATACGTCGTCGCGCGCCTCCTCATACAGCTTGCCTACCTCATCTCGCAGCGCCGCCGCGTTCCGCTCTTGCCCGCTCATGCCCACGACCTCTGCAGCCAGCGGAAGAAACGGCATTCGCTCACCACTAAGACCTTCTCCAGCATGTTTCCAACTACACCACTTCGAGAAATTTCAGTGTAGTTGAATGCGCCTCCGCCGGGTCTTAGAGATGAACGAGTTCCCCGACATGGCGGATACCACCGTATGCGTTTCGATCACTACCTATAACAGCGGCCGGTACATCCGCCGCTGTCTGGACGCCGTCTTCGGGCAGCAGGGCGTGCGACTGGAGGTCGTGGTCGTCGATAACGCATCCACCGACGCCACCCGGGAGATCCTGAGGGATTATCGCGGGTCGATTCGCGTCATCTACAACCACCGCAACGAGGGGTTCGCCGCGGCGCAGAACCAGGCGATCCGCGCCAGCGGCGCCGAATGGGTTCTGTGCCTGAATCCGGACGTGCTGATGGAGCCGGGCTTCATACGGGGCCTGGTGGAAACGGGCGAGATGGATCCGGACGCGGGCGCGGTTTGCGGCAAGCTCTTGTCCATCGGTCCGGGGTTCCAGCCGCTGGAGAAGCGGCGGATCGATTCCACGGGGATGTACTTCACGCCCGCCATGCGGCACTTCGACCGGGGATGGCACGAGCCCGACGGGAACCGCTTCGAACACCCGCAGTACGTCTTCGGCGCGAGCGCCGCCGCGGTCCTCTATCGCCGCCAGATGATCGACGACATTTCCGTCGAGGGCGACCTGTTCGATCCGGATTTCTTTGCCTACCGGGAAGACGCCGATGTGGCGTGGCGGGCGCAGTTGCTGGGGTGGAGTTGCATTTATACCCCCGCGGCGGTGGCCTATCACGTGCGCACCGTGACGCCGGGGAGCCGGCGGGCGGTCCCCGCCATCATCAATATGCACTCCGTGAAGAACCGCTTCCTGATGCGCATCAAGAACGCCACGCCCGATCTGTACCGCCGCTACTGGCTGCCCATGACGGCCCGCGACCTTCTGGTGGTGGGCGGCTGCCTTCTGGCCGAACCCAGCTCGCTGGTGGCCTTTTGGCAAGTGGCCAAGGGCTTCCGGAGCGCCTGGCGGCAGAGGCGTCTCATCATGAGCCGCCGCAGGGTGAGCGATGAGGCGCTGGCCCGCTGGTTCAGCTTCCAGCCGGCGGCGGAACCGCTCAACGGTGCCACCGCGCTGGAGCCGGCCGCGGGGATGCTGGAAGCCGACGTGAGCTTGAGCGCGCTCTAAACGCCCAACTGCTGCCGCGCGGCCCGCGTGGCGCTGCCATGCGGGTACATGTCCACCGGCGTTTACCGGAGACTCGCACCTGAATTCAGCGCCCCAACCAGGTAGGAGGTATAGACGCCCCTGGCGAGCATCCGGACGCCCCTGGCGGCCAACCGGCGCAGCAGGGCGCGGCCGGCCTGGTCCACCATTGGGACATCGCGCAAGAAGAGCTGGACGGCCTTGCCCGCTGATATGGCCAGGTCGCAGCAGGTCTCGACCACCGCGATGGAATCGCCCGCCAGTTGCCCGTCAACGGTGATGATCGTCAGCGACGGCTCCTCTGACTTGCTAACCAGGAACATAGGGATCACCTCTCATACCTTTCCGCTGCACGCTGCTATCCAATCGTCATCCACTGCATAGGGAGGGCTGCTCCATGCCGAACTTCGGCACTTGCGTCGGCAGACGACGGGCAACCGGCAATCCGAGCATGGGAATACTGGGGGTTCTCCTGGAAACCGACGTGCACTCATCGGTTCCGTTATGTGGATCGTATGGCGCCTGGGAGCGCTGGTTGGAATGTGCCTGCTGTTGTCGATGGTGGACGTGCCTCAGCCCAGGCGGCGAGCGAATTCCGCGGGACCACGGGCAGCTTCGACGAATGAATCCGCCTGATACCATCGTTGCTATGGGGACTCCGGATTCGGAGGTCTACAAGGTGCTCTTCGATCTTTCCCAATCGATCGCCGGGCACACCGATCTGGAGACTCTCTGCAACTCGTTGGCGGGCGCGCTGCGCCGCGTTGTCTCGTTCGACTTCCTGGCCCTGGTTCTCCACGATCCCGTTCACGACCAACTTCGCGTGCATGCGGTCAGCGCGACCAGGCCGTTCAAGGAAAGGGAAGTCGTCCTTCCCGCGGACGGCGACCACGCCGGCGCGTGGGCCTGGCGCGAGCAGAAGCCACTGGTATTGTCGCCACTCGAAAAAGAGGCCACCCGGCCGGACGACCCGATCGAGGAGGCGCTGAAAGAGGGCATCCACGCCTTGATCCTCGTGCCTCTTACCAACGGCGACCGCCGGCTCGGGATACTGGGGTTCGGATTCATGGCGCCCTTTCAGCCCGACGGCGAAGCGCTGGCATTCCTGCAGCGGGTCGCGTCGGAATTTGCGGTCTCGGTGGACGGATACCTTGCCAGGCAGGCTCTCCTGCGGGAACGCGACCGGATGCGGGTGTTGTTCGAGATCACCAACGCCCTGGTCTCGAAGCTGCCCATGGACGATCTCTTCTCGGCCATATCCGAACAGCTCAACCGTGTGGTAGCGCACGATTTCGCGGCGGTGACGCTCCTGGACAAAGCTACCGGAGAAATGCACCTGAAAGGGCTGCACTCGCCGGCCGGCATCCAGTTCGAGCCCGACGAGACTTCGGCCCGTCCGGAAGGTCTCCCCGCAGGCGAGGTGCTGGCCACCGGGAAACCCGTCGTTACTACCGGAGTCGACTTCGAACGCTTTCCGTCTCCGCTCTATCGCAAACTCGCGGGTCTGGGCTTTGACTCGGGCTGTTCCATTCCGCTGGCCGGCCCCAACGGAATGTCGGGAGTTCTCGGTCTGGCTCGCAAGAGCAGCGAGCCGTTCACCGAGGATGAGGTAGACCTGCTGGTCCAGGTGGCGCGCCAAATTGCCATTGCCACCGAAAACGCGCTCGCCTACCGCGAGATCTCGCAGATCAAGGACAAGCTCGCCACCGAAAAGCTATACCTCGAAGACGAGATCCGCTTCGATCAGAACCTGGGAAACATGATCGGGGAGGGCCCCGCGTTTCAGTCCGTGCTCAGAGCCATTCAGGTTGTGGCTCCGACCGATGCCACGGTGCTCATCCAGGGCGAAACGGGAACTGGCAAGGAACTGGTCGCGCGCGCGCTGCACGACCTGAGCGGGCGAAGCCAACGGTCGTTTATCAAAGTGAATTGCGCCGCCATCCCGGCGACTCTGCTCGAGAGCGAATTATTCGGTCACGAGAAGGGATCGTTTACCGGCGCCTTCGCGCAAAAGATCGGCCGCTTCGAGCTGGCGCACCAGGGCACGCTGTTCCTGGACGAGGTCGGCGAGATACCTCTCGAGCTGCAATCCAAGCTGCTGCGCGCCATCCAGGAGCAGGAACTCGAGCGGCTCGGAGGCAACCGGACCATTCGTGTGGATGTCCGTTTCATCGCCGCCACAAATCGCGATCTCAAGCAAATGGTCGACGAAGGCAAGTTCCGCAGCGATCTCTACTATCGGCTGCATGTGTTTCCCTTGACGGTTCCTCCGCTACGGGAACGGAAAGAAGACATCCCCGTGCTCATCCGCTACTTCACGCAGAAACACGCCAAGCGGATAAACCGTCCCATCGAATCGATTCCCTCGGCTGCGATAGAAGCCCTGACGAACTACGAATGGCCGGGCAACATCCGCGAGTTGCAGAACCTAATTGAGCGGTCCGTCATCCTCAGCCCCGGCCGCGTGCTGCAGGTCGCGCTCCCGGAAACTGCGAAATCGTCTTTTCCTTCCCTCGGAACGCCCCGGCTGGAGGAATCCGCCGAGCGCGAGCGGATTCTGCGGGCTTTGCGCGAATCCGGCGGGAAGGTCTCGGGTCCGAACGGCGCTGCGGCCCGTCTGGGCCTGCGGCGCACCACCCTCCAATCCCGCATGAAGAAGCTCAATATCGAGCACCAGTACCGGTGATCTCGGCAGTTGATCGGCAGATGCCGAAACTGACCGGGGAATCATCGGCAGTACGCCTGTAAGTCCTTCACTCCACGTCTGAAAGCGTGGCGTGTAGATTGCATTTCGATAAGCCGATAGAGAAAAGAGAGATGCTCAAACATCGACCGTCATTCAGACTCTTTCCCGCGCTGCTGCTTGCGGCGGGAGCGTACGCGCAGACCGCCGTTGCCCCGCCGGGGTTGACGCTGGCGCAGGCAATCGACCAGGCACTGAAGAATAATTTACGGACAAACCTGGCGCGGGAGCGGACCAACGAATCGCGCGCGCAACGGGGAATCGGGCTTTCAGCGCTGTTGCCGAATGTCAGCGGCGCCGCATACCAGATGAACCTCACGACTAATCTGGCGGCACAAGGACTATCGTCTTCCGTTTTCCCCGGCATCCCGGCCTTTATCGGACCCTTCAACCGTTTCGACGCCCGCTTCGAAATGGTGCAGAGCCTCTTCAACCTGGCTTCGATTCGCCATTATCAGGCGACGCGCTATGGCGTCCAACTCGCGGTAGAGCAGCGCCGGCTGGCGGAGCAGCAGGTCACCACGGCTACCACCCTGGCGTATATCGGGCTGCTCGAGGCCGGTCAGTCGGTCGCGGCGGCGGAGGCCAATGTGCAGCTCGCCCGGCGGCTTCTCGATCTGGCCGCGAACCAGCGAAATGCCGGCATCGCCACCGGGCTCGACGTAGCCCGGGCCGAAACGCGTCTGGCGAGCCAGCAGGTGCAGCTCGCCCAAGTCCGCACCAACCTGGATACCGCCAGGTTAAACCTGCTTCGCATGATCGGCGCGCCGCTCTACGCGCAGATGTCCCCCGCCGATGCGATGCGATTCGCGCCGCAGCCGCCACCGGAGGCCGGCGAAGCCATACGGCAGGCGCTTGCCGGCCGACTGGAGTTGTCCGTAGCCTCGGAACAGTTGCGCATCGCCGAAGCGGAACGCGGCGCCGCCATCGGGGGATGGGCGCCAACGATCGCGGCATTCGGCGACTACGGCGACAGCGGATTGAAGCCCAACGAAGTGAACCTGCCGACGCGCAGCATTGGCATCCGCATCGATGTCCCGGTCTTCGACGGTGGGCGCACACGGTCGGAGGTGCAGGTCGCGACCAGCCAGGTCCGCCAGGCGGAGATGCAGCTATCCGACCTTCGAGCCGCCGTGGAGAAGGACGTACGGCAAGCTCTCGACAACCTGGCAACTCGGGAGGAACAGATGCGGGCCGCACAAAAGAACCTGGACCTGGCCCAGCGGGAACTCTCGCTGGCGCAGGACCGGTTCCAGAACGGAGTGGCGGACAACATCGAAGTGACCAGCGCCCAAACCGCCCTGGAAAACGCCCGGCAAATGGCGGTATTCAGCCTGGCCCAGTTCAACATAGCGCGCCTGAATCTACTTTCAGCCCTGGGGCGCCCTGGGGATTTTGCTTTCTAGAGGGCCAATCCGGAGAACAAGATGACGAGCGAGATTCTCATCGACGACACAGCGAAGGTTAAACAGCCACGCAAGCGCGCGGCCTGGTTGATAGGCATCGGATTGGCGGCAATCGCCGCCGTGGCCGGAGGCCTGTACTACCTTCATTCGCGGGCTTACGAATCCACCGACAACGCTTTCATAGAGGGAAGCGTGATTCAGGTCAGTCCGCGGGTTGGGGGCCAGATGCTCCGGGTACAGGTGCAGGACAACCAGCATGTGAACCGCGGGGACCCGATCGCGGAAATTGACGCGCGGGATTATGAGGCGCGGGCGGCGGAAGCGCGGGCTCGGTTGGCGGACATTTCCGCTCGGGCGGATGGCGCGCAGTCGAATTTGCTGCTCACTTCGACCGTAACCGACGCTGTCCTGGTTGAGGCCGGCGCCGCGGCTGACGCGGCTCGGGACCAGGTGCAGATCCTACAGGCGCACGCCGCGCAGGATGCCGCTGCGATTCGCGCTGCCGAGGCGGCCATCCGCCAGGCGGAAGCCCAGCAATCAGCCGCCGAGGCGGAAGCCAGCCGTGCCGCCGAGGATGCCGTCCGCTATCGGGCAATGTACGCCAAAGATGAGGTCTCCAAGCAGCAGTTGGACCGCGCGCAAACGCAGGCCCGGGCAGCCGCGGCGGCGCAAGAAGCAGCCCGGCAGGCGACCGAAGCCGCCAAAGCGCATCTGGCGCAGGCGCGGGCAGCGCAGGCCTCCACACAGGCCGGCTTCCGCCAGGCGGAAAAGCAGGTAGTGCAGGCGCAAGGCCGGGTGAGCGAAGCCAAATCCGCGCCGCAGCAGATTCAGGTGCGGCATGCCGATGTGTCATCTCTTCGCGCGCAGGTCGAGCAGCAGCGCGCCGCGGTCGAGCAAGCGGCATTGGCTCTTTCCTACACCCGCATCTACGCACCCGAATCGGGGTACATCACGCGCAAGTCGGTTGAACCGGGCAATTTCGTGCAACCCGGCCAGCCGCTGATGGCGCTCGTGCCGGATCGACTCTGGGTGGTCGCCAACTTCAAAGAAACGCAACTGACGCACATGCGGCCGGGGCAGCCGGTGACGCTGAAGCTGGATGCGTATCCGCAACTCCGGCTGCGCGGACACGTGGAGAGCATCCAGAGCGGAACCGGCGCGCGCTTCAGCCTTTTCCCGGCCGAGAATGCCACCGGCAACTACGTCAAGGTGGTCCAGCGAGTGCCGGTCAAGATCGTGCTCGATGAGCCTCCGCCGGCCGGATATCGGATCGGGCCGGGCATGTCGGTGGAACCCGAGGTCAAGGTCCGGTGAATACGCACTCCACCGAGAACAGTCCGGCTGAATGGCGTCCCAGCTTCAATCCGTGGCTGATCGCCATGGCGGTCATGGTAGCGACGTTCATGGAGGTCCTGGACACGACGATTACGTCTGTGGCGCTGCCCAACATGGCGGGCAGCCTGTCGTCCACCAACGAAGAGGCTACTTGGGTCCTGACAAGTTACCTGGTCGCCAATGCCATTGTGCTTCCTGCCAGCGGTTGGTTCTCCCTCCGCTTCGGCCGAAAGCGCTTTTTGCTGATCTGCACCGGTCTGTTTACGGCCGCATCGTTCCTATGCGGGTTGGCCCCGTCCATGCCCGCGCTCATCCTGGCCCGCATCCTGCAAGGGGCTGGCGGCGGCGCATTAATGCCGCTCTCCCAGGCCATTCTTCTGGAGAGCTTCCCGCGAGAGAAACAGGGAATGGCAATGGCGATGTACGGCCTGGGAATCGTGGGCGCTCCCGTCATCGGCCCATATGTAGGTGGATGGTTGACCGACAACTACTCCTGGCGCTGGATCTTCAACATCAACATCCCCATCGGGGTCCTCGCCATCTTTCTGATGGCACGCTACGTCGAAGACCCGCCGTATATCAAGAATTCCAGGCCGGGCACGATCGACAGAATCGGCTTCGGGCTGCTTACTGTTTGGCTGGCCACTCTCCAGGTCGTCCTGGACAAGGGGCAAGAAGAGGATTGGTTCGCGAGCACCTGGATCACCTGGTTCAGCATCATCTCGGTTGGGGCTCTGGCAGTGCTGATCGTGCGGGAATTGCGCACACCGGAGCCCATCGTGGACTTACGTGTTTTCCGAAACCGGAATTTCTGGGTCGGCACCGGCATGATGACTGTTCTTATGGCGGGCGTGTACAGCGCTCTCGCCATGCTCCCCCTGTTCCTGCAGACGTTGCTCGGCTATACTTCTCAAAGCTCCGGTCTGGCGACGGCGCCACGCGGCGTCGGGGCCATGATCGCCATGCCGATTGTTGGCGTCCTCATGTCCTATGTGGACAGCAAGTGGCTGATGTCGCTGGGCATAGCCTGCCTTGCGGGATCCACGTTGATGCTTGGAAACCTGACGCTGGACGTCTCCATGGCGGCGATTGTTTGGCCCAATGTGTTGCAGGGTGTGGGCATGGCGCTTGTCATGGTCCCTCTCATGGCCATCTCGGTCGGAACGCTTCCCAACGAGAAGATCGGCAACGCCAGCGGAATCTTCAACCTCATGCGTATCCTGGGCGGCAGTATCGGGATATCCGTCTCCACGACATACCTGGCGCGCATGGCCCAGACCCACCAGGCGAATCTCGTCAGTCATATGACGCCATACGATCCGGCGTTTCAGCAGCGCCTCTCGGGGATTGCAGCCGGGCTGAGCCGATACACCGCAGAACCACAGGCCCACATGCAGGCATATGGGCTGCTGCATGGCATGCTGCTTCAGCAGGCTTACCTGGGGGCCTACGTAGATCTGTTCTGCTGGACAGCGCTAATCATGGCGCTGTGCTTGCCGGGCGTGTGGCTGCTCAAGAACGTGGTCACGAAGGGGAGCCTGGCTCCCCACTGAGCGCGAGCGTCCCAGCGCTCCTGCTACCATCTACGCAGGGAGCACATAATTCACATGGCTGAGATTCATGCATTGGCCGCGCGGCAGGCGCGCGGAAAACTGGGGCCGTTGGTCTACGACCCGGGGCCTCTGGGAGACGAGCAGGTCGAAATCGACGTCGAGTACTGCGGCATTTGCCATTCCGACCTTTCGATGTTGAATAACGACTGGCAGATTACGCAGTATCCCTTGGTCCCTGGGCATGAGGCCATTGGAAAGATTTCCGCTATGGGCCGCGGCGCCAAGTCGGTTCGCATCGGACAAACCGTGGGGCTGGGCTGGAATGCCGGCAGTTGCCTGCACTGCCGCCACTGCCTCACCGGCAATCACAACATGTGCCAGAGCCTGGAACAGACTATCGTCGGCAGGCATGGCGCCTTCGCCACCAAAGTCCGCTGCCATTGGTGCTGGGCTACTCCGATTCCGGAGGGCGTCGATGTGGCCAAGGCCGGGCCGTTGCTTTGCGGCGGAATCACGGTATTCAACCCGCTTCTCGAATGCGGCGTGCTGCCCACGCATAAGGTGGGCGTCGTCGGAATCGGCGGCCTCGGGCACATGGCGCTGCAATTCCTGAACAAGTGGGGATGCGACGTGACGGCGTTCACTTCTTCCGCTTCAAAATCGGACGAGGCCCGGCGGATGGGCGCCCACCACGTGGTGGATACGCATTCGGCGGAACAGTTGAGGCTGTCGGCCGGGAGCTTCGATTTCATTCTGTCGACGGTAAACGCGGGCCTGGATTGGACGGCATATCTGTCGGCGCTGGCTCCCAAAGGGCGTCTTCACATCGTGGGTGTGGTGCCCGAGCCGCTGCCCATTCCAGCATTTCCGTTGATCGCCGGCGAGCGGTCGGTGGGCGGGTCGCCTTCGGGGGCTCCGGCTACCGTCGCCACTATGCTGGATTTCTGCTCCCGGCACCAGATCGGTCCGGTCACCGAGGAGTTTCCCATGAGCCGGGCCAATGAAGCGCTAGCGCACCTGGAGGCCGGCAAAGCCCGCTATCGCATCGTGCTTCGGAACGATCTTGGGTAGCGGCCGGTCATCCTTCACCGGGGCGTGGCTGTTGCCGCTCCTGCTGGCGTTGTGCCTCGTCCGGCTCTGGTTCATGCCGTTGCCTTCGAGCTTCTGGCTGGATGAGATGGCCACTGTTTTTGTCGCGCAGCAGGGCTCGAATCACCCATCGCTGGCCGACGCGGCGCCGCAGGCGTGGCGCTCCTGGTACTACCCCGTCATCCGGATCAATGGCGCGGTCTTGGGATATTCCGAGGTGGCCACTCGCCTGCCGTCCATTCTGGCCATGGCCGGATTCCTCGTGCTCCTGGCCGGCCTTGCGCGGCGGCTGATCCATCCGGAAGCGGCGTGGTTTGCGGTGTTTGCGTGCCTCGCTCTGCCGGGCCTGAACTACCAGGCCGCCAACGCGCGGCCTTACGCGCTGGGCATGTGCGTGTTCGCGGCCGCCCTGCTGTTCCTGGTGAGGTGGCTGGACTTCGGAGGATGGCGCGATGCGCTGTTGTTCGCCGCCAGTGCCGCGCTGGTCGAGTACATTCACCTGCTGTTCTGGCCCTCGTGCCTGGTATTTGTTCTCTATGCCGCGGCGCGCGTGGCCCGCGGCGAGACTCCTGTGAATTGGAGGCGCGCGGTCTTGATCTTCTGCCTCTGGGCCTCCGCGCTGCTGCCGGTTATGGCGCAGACGCTCTCTTTACTGCGCGACGCGCGCGCGCACGTCATCGCCCCCTTGCCGCCGCTCTGGCAATTCCTCCGCTCTCTGGAATTGACGCTCGTCCTGGGATGCGCTCTGGCCGCATGGCTGATCGCCCGCGTGCGGCGGTGGCGGCCGGATGCGCGGAAGCTCTCCCTATCCACGATCGTTCTCATCGCCGCATGGTGGCTATGCCAGCCGGTCCTCCTGTACGCGTTTTCCTGGCTGACCGGCGACGCGGTTTTTGTCCCGCGCTACCTGCAATTGGCGCTGCCGGGCGCGACGCTCGCCTCCACGGCGATGGCGGCACTGTTCATTCCGGCTGGGCAGTGGCGGCGGATCTCGGTCGTATTGGCCCTCGCGGGGTTTCTCTTTCAGGGACAATGGCGCCAGCCCTGGCCGAGGCACCACAACTCCGATTGGCGCGCGGCCGCGGGCGCCGTCAACCAACTCGAAGCCGCGGGGGAGATCCCCGTGATTTGCCCCAGTCCGTTCATTGAGGCCCGGCCGCCGGCCTGGCGGCCCGACTACCCGCTGCCTGGATTCCTGTACGCGCACCTGGCGGTCTATCCCATTTCGGGGAAGGTCTACCTGTTTCCTTTCGAGAATTCCCCGGAAGCCGAATCCCAAGCTTCCGCGCTGGCACAAGGCGCGCTTTCCTCCTCGCGACGCTTCCTGATTTACGGCTGGGGACCGCAAGTGAACTTCTGGCGGGACTGGTTCGCGCGCCGTCCCGAATTCGCCGGCTGGCATCAGCGGCGCGTGGGGCCCTTCGCCGACGTGGACCTGGTGCTGTTTGAAGCCGCGCCGGTGCTCGCCATGTCTTGTGCTACCATACCCCCGAAATGTCCTGCCCCTACTTCTATCCGGTGGAACCGCGGGCCGGCACTGCGATTCTGCCGCTGGGCGATCGATGGGCGGGCGTGTGCCGGGCGGTTCCCGATCTGCCCTGGCAGCCGGACGAAGCCGTGCTCCAGCGGCTCTGCAACCTCGGCTATGCGCGCGGAACATGCGCCCGCTTCCCATCCGGCGACGGTCCCGACGCGGTGCGCTTTACCCTCTCGCGGGATCAGGGCGCTTCCCTCCGAATCTACTACGTCCTGGAGCGGGATCACCATCCGTTTGCTCACGGGCCGCTGGAGTACTCCGTGGCCGGGGGAGCATTCGTGAATCCTCCTCCCGGCGAAACCGTGAGCCGCCAGGCGCAGGCCTATGTCGAGAGCTATCTGCGCCGCAGAGGGCGTCGAAATCGGGTGGCATGATGGAAGGCAAACCGGTGCGCGAATCGGTGTCGGAATACTCCGAGCTGGCGCTGCCCAACGACGCCAACGGCCTGGGTCACGTCCTGGGCGGAAAGGTCATGCACCTGGTGGACGTGGCGGGCGCCATGGCCGCCATGCGGCACGCGCGCAAGCCCGTCGTCACGGCTTCCGTCGACAGTTTGCATTTCCTCCACCCGGTCCATATCGGGGAGCTGATCATCCTCAGCTCCTCGGTGAACCGGGTCTTCCGCACATCGATGGAAGTGGGAGTCAAGGTGGTCACCGAGAACCTCATGACCGGCGAGCGGCTGCATACCTGCTCCGCCTACCTGACGTTCGTGGCGCTCGATGAGAACGGAAACACCGCTGCGATTGCGCCCGTAATTCCGGAAACCGAAGAGGAAAAGCAGCGCTTCCGCGAAGCTGGAGAACGCCGGGAATACCGCCTAAGAGGGAAAAGGGGACAGACGCATTTTCCGCCTCTCACCCCTCCTTGTACATGTACTTGATACAAGGCTTGTAGAGCAGCAGGTTGGGCTCGCCCGTGCGATTCACCTTCAGGCAGCACCGGTCGTACCATTCGATGGTTCCGTGAAGTGTTTCTCCATCGCGCAGCACGAAGACCATGGCGGTCTTGGCCTGCATCTGTTTCACGTAGTAAAAATTTTCCGCATTGGTCTGATCCGGCGGAACAGGCTTCTTCTGCTGCGGGGCCCGGCGGGGAGGCGCGATCTGTTCTTTGATCTCGTTAAGAGACGGACGAATAAGTTTGCGATTGACAGCTTCCACAGGATGCCATCCTTCGAAAAGATTATGATGAACCCCCGCTACTGGCTCAAGCGGGGCGGTTTCAGTCGGGTCGATAGTCTAACCCACACATAGCACACCGCCTCACTCGCCGCAACGTGCCTGCGCTACCATCAACCTGAGCCACCCTCCCATGCGACCCGTACTCAGACTGTTGAGCGACGACCTGATCGCCAACGTGGTGGCCGAAGCGCGCGGCCTCCTCTGCACGCTGGGCGTCGAGATCCATAACAAAGCCGTGGCTGCCATGCTCTGCGATCACGGCGCCGAGGCCGGTGGTCCGGATGCCCGCGTTCGTCTCACCCAAGGCCTCATCGACCGGGCCTTGCGGACAGTCCCGCATTCCTTCCGTCTGTTCGACGTGTTGGGCAACCCGACCCACGACTTCTCGGGCGACAACGTCTACTTCACGCCGGGCTCGGCGGCGATCCAAATCCTGGATGGCGCCACCGGCGAAATGCGCCCGCCCACCACCGCGGACTACGTCCGCTACGTGAAGCTCACCAGCGGCCTCCCTCACATCGCTTCCCAGAGCACCGCCTTCATTCCCGCGGACGTGCATGAAAGGATCGCCGACAGCTACCGCCTCTACCTGAGCCTGCTGTACGGAGAGAAGCCCGTGGTGACCGGCGCCTTCACCATTGAGGCGTTCGAGGTGATGCGCGACCTGCAACTCGCCGTGCGCGGCAGCGTCGAGGCCCTGCGCGAAAAACCGCTGTGCGTCTTCTCCTGCTGCCCCACGGCTCCGCTGAAATGGAGCGCGGTCACCAGCCAGAACCTGGTGGACTGCGCGCGCTGGTCCATCCCCGTCGAGTTCGTCTCCATGCCGCTCAGTGGATTCGTGGCGCCGGTGACGCTGGCCGGAAGCCTGATTCAGCAAACCGCGGAGACCCTAAGCGGCGTCGTCATCAGCCAACTGGCGAACCCCGGACACCCGGTGCTCTATGGAGGATCGCCGGCCATTTTCGATGTCCGCTACGAGACCACGCCCATGGGCGCCGTTGAGACCATGATGCTCAATTGCGCCAACAGCGAAGTTGGAAAGAGCCTCGGCATGCCCACCCAGGGTTATATGGCGCTAAGCGACGCCAAGCAACTGGACGCCCAGGCGGGCCTCGAAACCGGCATGGGCGCCATGCTGGGGGCCCTGTCGGGAATCAACAGCATTTCCGGGCCGGGGATGCTGGATTTCGAGAGCTGCCAGAGCCTCGAGAAACTGGTGGTCGATAACGAGATCTGCGGCATGACCTACCGCCTGCTCGAAGGCATCCAGCCACGCGAGGATTTCCCGGCCCTCCCCATCCTTCAGGAGTTACTGCGGGACAAGCATCTTCTCATTGCCGACCACACTCGCCGCTACCTGCGCAGCGAGATCGCATTCCCCGGCCCGGTGATCGATCGCGCCAGCCGCGTGCGCTGGGCCAAGGACGGGAAGCCGACCTTGCGGGAACGCGCGTCGCGCGAGGTGGAACGCCTCATCGCACGCTACACGCCATCGCGGCTGCCCGACGACCGCAAAGCCCAGTTGACGCGGCTGATGGAGGCCGAGGCCAAGCGCTACGGCATGAACGCTCTGCCGGAGCAGTAGCGCCGGTGGTCTTGCCACCGGTGTTTTTCGCGTCGCAACGGCGCCGGTGGCAAGCCACCGGCGCTACTCAGAACGTAAAGCGGCCGCTGAGCTGAATCTGGCGGCCGGAGGTGCCGGCCAGCGCGCCCACGCATTTGCCGTAATTGGCATTGCCGATGCTGACGTTCGGAGTGGTGGGAGTGAACGCGTTCAGGGCGTTGTAGTCCTCCATCCGCAGCTCAAACTTGACCCGTTCGACGATCCGGAACTGCTTGGCCAGCACCATGTCGAGGTTGACCATGCGCGGACCCACCAGGTCGCTGTACTGAATCGGATTGGTGCGCACCGTGAAGGACGGCAGCACCGAAACCATGCTGGTGTCGAACCATTTGCCGCTGGTTGGGTGGGAGAGCGCCGGGTCGCCAGTGACCGTTGCCGCGCCAAGGCGGATTGGAATACCGGTGTTATACGTGAACACAGCGCTCACGTTCCAGCCTCCCAAGACGCCATTCACCAACGGATTCACGTTGTTCATGAAATGACGGCCTTTCCCGAGAGGCAACTCGTAAATGGCCGCACCCGTCATCCGCGCCTTCGACGTCTGCGCGGGGATCCACGTCAAGTCCCGCGCGAAGGTGGCGATGTCGTTGTAATAGCCTTGCGCGACTTCGTGGTTGTAGTTAAACCCCAACATCACGGTCAGGCCGCTCGAATACGCGCGCCTGGCCGAGATCTGGAGCGAGTTGTAATGGTCGCCCGCGCCCGGCGTAAACCACTGGCTGAGCGTGCCGTATTGCGGATACGGCGTCAGCAGGGCGCTTACCGCAACCGTGGCCTGCGTCCGCAGAGTGCCCGGCATCTGGCTGGCGGACAGCAGGTTGTAGAAGGGGTTGTTCACCTTGGCAGTGGTCGCGTTGCCGTTCTTGTACGCGATGCTCGGGTCCGCCAGGTTCACATTGAGGGTATACGGCACGTTCCGGCTCAACTGCATGAAGTACGTGACATCGAGAACTACATGCGACGGCAGTTGGCGCTGCACACTGACGTTGAAACGGTCGTCGGTTTGCGGTTTGAAATCCGGGTCGTACCAGAGGGCCGTGCTGGTGCCCATGTTGGTGTACGTCCCGTAGGATTTGCCTGCCGCCGGCACCAGCCCGGTGGGGAAGGGATTCGAGAGGGTCTCCTGCGGCACGCCCTGTATTGCCGCAACCGTGTTCGTAATAGCGCTGAAACCGCTGTAATCTACGCTCCCAAGCAGAGTACTGCCGAATCCGTTGGTGAGCGTGGCCGGAACGATGTAGCGCGCCCACCCCGCGCGGATTGCCGTCTTATCATTCAGCCGGAGAGCCATGCCTATACGAGGCTCCAACAACACGCTCGGTGGATCCCAGTTGCCCGCGTGGCTGGAATCGGTGAAGATCCAGGCCCCGTTGTAGATGGGGTTGGAAGTCCGTAACGCGGTGACCGCCGCCGGCATTGCCGGAGCGTTGGCGCCCGACAGTGCTGGAATGGGAGTCGTCAGGTCGAGCCCGCGACTCAATCGGTACTGAGAATCCACCAGCGGCCCGCTGTACTCCCCGCGCAGGCCCAGGTTGAGCGTCAGCCGCGAGGTGACCTTAAAGTCGTCCTGCACATAGTATCCGAAAAACGTGGACTTGATGTGCTGAAACGGAATGCTCTCGGCCACCGCGGTGTTGGTGGTCGAAACGTTGTCCAACGCACCCAGCAGGAACGTGGCCCAGCCGTTGCCGCTGACCGCCGTATTGGGCGAGTTGTAGGTGTTGGCAGTCAGGCCCGCGTCAAACGTGAATTGCGTGAAAATCGGCCGTTGCGCGTCCACCTCTTCTTTGCGGAACTCCCCGCCGAATCTCAGGTAATGACGGCCGATGGCCTTGGAAAGCTTGGCCGCCACCGACGGGGTCTGGGGCGTCTGAATCCAGTAGGTGAGAACACTGGACATAAAGTTAAGGCCGCCGCCCGCGGTAATGTTGATGTTCGGGAAGTAGACTTGAGGATTATTGGGCGCGTACGGCGCGTACCAGTTGTTGGGCCACAGTTTGGCAAGTCCGGCTGCCCCAAGGTAGGTCGACGGAGAATCGAACGAATCGTTGATGCCGTTGTAAGCCGTGTGGACGTCGAACACCGTGGTCGGGTTGATGGTCCACACCAGGTCGCCGCTGGCATTCACCGCGTTGCGCGTCGAGCCCTGGAAGTAGCGCATCACCGAGCCGGTCCCGGTATAGTCGGAAGTCGTTTCCGTGGTGTGCAAATAGCTGTACCGCGCGAAGAACTTCAGCTTATCCGTAATGTTGTAATCGGTCCGGTCCATGAAGTTGTAGTACGGGTAAATGTCATACAGGTAGTTCGAGGAGTTGTTGGCCCCCGTCACACCGGTACCGGGGTTATTGGGCTGCCACAGGTAGCTCATTATCTGCGCCGAGGTAGAATCGATCCGCGAGGCCGGAATCACGTTGCCCGCGAAAGGCGTGCGCGTAACGGTGCTCCCGTTGGTCTGCGTGGTCCAGGGATCGTAAATCACGGACAGAGCGCCTGCGTTGTTCAGTTGCTTCGAAAAATCCCCGGTGCGCTCGGCCGCGGTCGGCAGCGTCTCAATTCGGCTCCCGTAAGGGTTGGACAGTTTGATATGTTCGTACGCGAAGAAGGTGAAGAGCTTGTTCTTTCGGATGGGGCCCCCGACGGTGCCGCCAAAGGTGTTCTGGCGCGTCAGGTTGGCGGTAAAAGTAGTGCGGTCGGACAGGGCGCTCATGTCCGGGTTGCGGTTCATGTAATAGGCCGTGCCGTGGAATTCGTTGGTGCCGGATTTCGTGATAAGGCCAATGACTCCGCCCGAGCTGTGCCCGTACTCCGCATCCACCGCATTCTGTTGCACGCTGGTCTGCTGAACCGCATCCAGTGGCGGCGTGTAGCCCGATTTTGCCACCGTCATGTTTGGCGACCCGTCCAGAATGATGTCGTTCATGTCGTAGGTACCCCCGCCGATGTCGAACTGGTTGGCGGCCCAGAAATGGAAGGGCTCCTGTTGGGTGGTGGAACGGACCACTACCGCCGGGTCCAGACTGACCATCATAAACGGATTCCGGCTGATTTCCGGCAGCGAGTCCGCCATCCTCATGTCGACGGTGTTCGACATGGTCGAAGTGTTGAACTCGACGCTCACGGGAGCCGCTTCCACCGTAATGGCGTCTTTCGCGCTGCCCACCTCAAGAGTGCCGTCAACCTCGATGTCGCCTCTGACCTCGACCAGGATGTTCTTTTGCACGAAAGCCTTGAATCCCGCGGCTTCGACGGTGACTGTGTAATGGCCGGGAATCACCATATCGAACAGATAGTGACCGGCCTCACTTGTGGACTTCACGGTGCGGATCCCGCTATCGTCGTTCGACAGCGTGACGGTTGCACCGGCTACCAAGGCGCCGGATGGATCGCGGACATCCCCCTGCACCCTGCCTCGTGTCTCCTGTGCCGCTAGCGAACCCGCCAGAGCCAGGACTAGAAATAACACTCGTAAACGAATTGACATTGAAAGACCCCTTTCACAATCAGATGCAGAACTTCCGTCTTTGCGCGTGAGTCCTAAGTGCCGACACCTCGGCGTAAGCCTCCGGCACAACAATATTGCCGGCGATGCCTGACCACTATTTGCAATTTTAAGGCGAAGCGGGCCTTTTGTACAGTTTTTTCGCTTGATTCCATTATGTATTTGGTAATCAGTTGAGAAACAAGGGATGCAAGCCCGATTGCCCGAGAACAAATATTCAGTGGCGGGACCGTAGTCTACGGGACCTCGACCGTATCCAACCATCACCGAGAAGGCGTAGCTCCAGTTTCGGTTGGAGTTCTTTCTCATTCGACCGCCGGGGCGGCGCGTTCGGAGGCCCGGTCTACATCCCCAAGGTCTACAACGGCAAGAACAAGACCTTCTTCGAGTGTTAACACCGTTACCTACCGCGTTACTCACCACTGCGCCACACCAAGTTACCCCTAATCGCCCAATATTGGTAATTTTGGATTCCAAATTTGGAATCGGCGCCATCGGCCAGGGTGTTCATAGATGGCCCTTCCCGTTGCCGTGTGTTAACCTCCCACAGGAGCGGATTGCAAGGTGTTGCGGAGGAGTCTTCTGAAAGCGGCTCCGGCCCTCGCGGCGTTGGGCCGCGCCTGGGGCCGCGGGCAAGAGAAGCAAGAGCAGGACGTCGCGACCGCCGGGGCGACTCAGGATACGACGCCTCGCGTGGGTATCGTCCTGTCGAGTTTCACGGGTTGCCAAGACCACGACGGAACCAAGATCCAGGGTCTCGCCGATCCTTCGCCGGTAGATGTCGAACTGACTGCCGGCCAGATCGATGCGATGCTGCGCAAGGCCATCTCTCTGGGGACCACCCGGCGCGGCGGTCTCGCCGCCATCGTCGCTTCGGATGATTGGGTCGTGATCAAACCCAGGATTGAGACTTGTTACGAACCTGGACCTGGTGGCGATGGTGGCGGCGATCGTCATCGCTACCTTCGCGGCTCGGTCACGGACCTCCGCCTGGTGCGCAGCCTGATCGAATTCCTGGTCGAGCACAAGTGCGGCGCGCGATTCACCATCGCCGAAGGATCGGGTGAATGGCAGCCGCGCGAGAGGTCCAAGGCGGCCGTCGATGGTTGGACGACAGAGTGGGGCGGCGAGTTCGGCGGGCTGAGTTACGACAAGATGATCCGGGAGTTATCGCGGAAGTACCCCAAGATAGCTTTCGACCGGGTCGATCTGAATTTCGACGAGTCCATCGCGCTCCCGCTGCATGGCAAGGCCCTGGCGCGGAACAACCCCGAGGGCGCGTATTTCGTCCCGAAAACCATCCAGCAGTGCGACCGCATCGTCTCCGTGGCTCCGCTGGCTACCGATGAACAGACCGGCGTATCGCTCTCCGTCGCGAATTACTGGGGCGTGGCGCCCGGCGCGCACTATGGTTTTCCGAAAACCGGACTGCTGAAGCTGGGCCGACCCGATGAAGTGGTGGTGGACCTGTTCAGCTACCATCCGGCCGACTACGCGATTGTGGGAGGCGCATGGGGCCTTGAGGGTGGCGGGCCGTCCGGCGCCGGCCCGCGCGCGGTCCACCACAACGTACTGGTGGCCGGGAACAACGCCGTCTCCGTCGATGCCGTCGGCGCCGCCATCATGGGGTTCGATCCCACCCGAGTGCTGCACCTTGCGCTGGCGGAACGCCGGCGATTCGGCGACGCGGACTTGGGGCCAATCTGGATGCGAGGAAACGAAATCGAGCAAGCCCGGCGCGCGTTCCGCAAACCGGCGAACTGGAAGCCTTTCGGGAAACCGCGCGGCTGAAGCAGCCCAACCAGACCACGGCCGCGCCGCAGACGCGCCCATGGAGGAATACTGGTACGAGCCGCACTCGGGGCGATGCTGGCCGCTCGGAAGGCCACCGCTATGGAGTGACGAGTACGGAACTGGATTCCTGCCCTGTCTTTCCATTCGTGTAGAGGAACAGGATTCCCTTCTGCGAAGGGGAGTTGCCGTTGTATGGAGCACTAAAGTACGGGTGCGCGGCGTTGTTCGGAACGACGGGGATCGATCCGGAAGTCCCGGCCGTCACGGCAAAACTCGACGTTGTATACTCCTGAGGCATGTCGAGTTCGTATTTCATCCCGGTAATCGAATCGGTCAGGTTGCCGGTGTAGTAGTTATCGAATGCCAGAACGGAGAAGGTGAACGGTTGGTTGACTGTCACGCTCACAGCGCCATGACTAAGAGCGCTCAGCGGAACCGTCAGGATCGCATTCGCGGAGTCGAGGTCCGCGCTGGTGTAGAAGAACGGACCCGAAAGAACAGGCGGATTTGCCGCAAGGTTGGCCACAAACACACCGTTCTGCCCGGAGTTGACGCCACTAGATGCGTACCCGATGTCTTCGTTAAAGACGACAAAATCAGCCTGGCCATCGTTGTTTGCGTCAATGTCGACGTCAAACTCGGCCGGATAGTCGGGATGGGATCTCTGGCCGAACGTCGTTACCGCAAACTGGACGCCATAAACTGGTGTGGTCGTGCAGTTGCTGATACACACCAATCGCACTCCGGTCGCCTGTAGGTTGATGACAGCGTAATCGGAGCCTGGTGCCGGAAGCACCGAAGGCGGAAATTGAACCCCGGTGCCAGTCAGCGAGAAGGCATCCGTCTGGCCGTCGATCGGCGCGGAAAGGTTGGAAATCGGGAGCGAAGCAATGTTCCCGTTCAAAACCAGCGAGCCGGCGCCAGTCTGTACATTGGCCGACTTGTGGGGCAGGATATGCCACGGCAGGTGAACGGTGTCGTTCGAATCGGTGAAGGTCAGGTAACCGGCATACTCAACGGTGTTGAGCAGATCGCCGCTGCCTCCGTTGGATCCCCCGTTCAGCGTCCAACTCGGAAGCGAAGCGGCACTCACGGTGGCCGAGACGGTGAAGCTCGCGCTGCCGTTGGCGGGCACGGAAATCGCCGGCGGGTAGCTGAGCGTAAAACCGGTGGTGTTTGGCGCGTCCCGGTAAGCATTGCCGATCGTATAGATACGGCTGGTGTTACTGTAGTTGCGAACCACCACCTTCTTTTTGAATGTCTGGTTCGCGCTGACCCGGTAGGTGCCGAACGACATGCTGACCGACAGCGGATTGCTCGCATCCCAAACGGAGGTGGTTGACGACGCCGCCCGGTCGACGCGCAACTCGCCCGCCCCGGTACGGCTCAAGGGCCCGAGCACTCCGGGCTGCGTGAGAGCATTACTATAAACGGCGGGCTCGGTGTTCTCCATCAGGAGCGCTTTCACGTCGAGCGGACTCAGGTTGTGGTTCTTGGAGAGAAGCACCGCGGCGGATCCGGCCGTGATCGGGCACGCGAACGAAGTTCCGCTCTCCGTGAACTGGCCGTTACCAGTGCCGAACTGGGCGCCCATAATGGTCCCGGGCGCGCTCATATCCGGCTTCAGCATGTTGTAGCTGTAGTTCGGACCGCGCGAAGAATAGCTGGCGACATTGCCCGCCAGGCTGACCGCATTACTCGAACTCAGCGTCGCGTTGACCGCGGACGTTCCCAGCGCGCCCTTGATCGTATTGCTGGTCGACTGCGTAATGACCAGGGTTGGAACGAAATTCGATCCGCCGCCGTTTGAGAACGAAACCGCATCGCCTGCCGCGACCAGGCCGATCAGCACGCCGACCGCACCGGCGTTGGCCGCCCGATCGACCTTCAGACTCACGGAGCAGACCCCGCGATCGATGAGAGCGATAGCGCCCGACGGGCTGGCGAGGTACGGGTCGGCCGGAGTCCCCCCTGAGGCGGGGCAGCCCCTTCCAACATAGACCACGTTGCTCGTCACGGTGGTGTTGACTGGGGCCCAGTCGACCGTAGCCGTGTTGGTGTACGTGCCCGCGATGCTACCGGGCGAATTGATAACGAGTGGAATTCCGAACGCCACAACGCTGCTTGTCGCCGCCAGCGACAGTACTTCCGGGGTGGCTGCCGGGTGCGCCACGATGTACGGAATATTGCCATCGTCGCCAGCCGATATGACGCTCACCACGCCGAAGTTCACCACGTCTGTTAACATCTCGCTTACGTCGTCTTCCCGCTGCCCGAAGGCGCCGCCGGTCGACATGCTGATGATGTCCACCGCGTTGTTCAGAGTGCCCGTGTTGTTGGGGTCGAGGGCAAAATCGATGCCCTCAGCCATGGCGATGCCGCTACAAGAGGTGGACACGGAACTGCAGACCTTAACCGCGTACAACTGTGCACCCGGCGCCGCCCCGAAGTGAATTCCGTCGAGGCTGTGGCCGGCGGCGGTATCAGCCGTGAGAGTGCCGTGCCCGTTGAGGTCAATAGGATTCGCATCGGGCGCCAGGGGACCATTAGGCCACGTCTCGCCGGTGAAGTCGAAACCGCCAATTACCTTGCTGGTAGGGAAAAGACTCGGCGGCGGCGTTCCGCCGGCGACGGCCTTCGCAGCGGCGTAATCGGCGACGTTGCCAGATCCACCCAAATTGTAATGCGTGTAGTCGATGCCGGTGTCCAACATCGCAATCTGAACCCCCTGGCCTTTGTAACCGGCGTTCTGAGCCGTCACACCACCCACGTAGGCGAGCGTGGTCGCAAGGTCGGGTTGCGCTGGTGTACCACCGGTGAAGGAGACCTCGTAGTCGGTAATCGGACGCACTGCGATTACGCCGCTGATGCCGCGGAGCACCGGAAGCCGGCGGGCATCAATCGATACCATGAGCGCGTTGTGGCCCTTGCTGACGCGCCCCAGCTCGACCCCGCCGAGGCCCCGTATTTGCGACATGACCGCGTCCTGCTTCTGCTTCAACTGCGCCAGGTAGGCACTCTGCTGTCCCGCGGTCATTGTGATGCCATTTTGCTTGGCGTTGGCGCCGACTGCAACCACCAGCGGCGGGTCTTGCAGTTTGACCGCCAGTTGCACCTGCCCCGTTAAAGTACTCTGGGAGGGCGCCGAATACGGTGCGGTCATAACGGTTCCGGGATAGGCGGCTGAAGACATATCCGGTACCGCTGGGAAACGAGTCTGAGCGATCGCAAAGGTGCAAATCAACGCGACGGTGGTGAGGATACGGAAAAGGCGCATCACGACACTACTCCTCTCGATCTAACTCGAATACCAGCAATGTCAGCGGAATGTCAAGTGCTTTTGACAAGAACATCAGTACCAATTCGCACGAAACATTCGTACTAGTACTATCGGCTGTTGTTTTTTGTAGCCCGTTCGATTAAAATACGACGGAACCTATGAGCCGAGGAGGCTTGAATTGCGAAGACTGGTTGGTATTTGCGTACTATCGTTGACTGTGTACATGATCACACCTTGCTCTGCCGCCCTCATAGTTGCCAGCGGCGCTGGCCCGACCCTCGCCACCGCCGAGGACCTGACGGGTCTATTCCCGACCGAGATTGTCGGAACGCTGAGCGGCACCGACCAGAACGATGTCAGCATGTTTAGGATTCTCAACATGGATCCTGAGAACTTCTCGGCGCTCACCGTGCTGCCAGGCGCGTTCGGCATACCGGACACTGTATTGACCTTGTTTGACTGGAACGGTGTTGGGGTGTACCTGAACGATGATATTTCCGGCGCGAACACGCTGTCTTGTTTGCCCTCGGCCGGCGCTGGGAACCCATGCCCCACAAGTGGAACGGTGTTGGCTGCTGGAATCTACTATCTTGCAATTTCGCGTTCCCAGAACTACCCCGTCGATGGCTCGAACTCCGAGATTTTCAACCCAGTGTTTTCGACCGACCTCGTTGAACCTTCTTCAACCAGCCCGGTCGCGGGATGGGACGGTAACGCTTTCACTTCACCTGACTTCGATTTGGTCAACTACGACATCGTCCTTACCGGAACAGTTCCGGAACCCGCTACGTGGTTGTTTACCGCAGGCGCAGCCTTGGTCTTTGGGTTGCTTCGACGGCGTCGACAATGAACTGACGATGTTTCTCGACAACTTCACGCGGAGTGGCACCCTACGCTGGCCCTGGGAGCGTACTCCTCCCGGATCATGAACGCGTAAGAAAGTACGCCCGCCAGCAGCGCCACCAGGACCGCCATCATCGGGGCTTCGTAGCTGCCGGTCTTCTGCAACAGCCAGCCAGTCAGGATCGGAGCGACGATTCCGGCGACACTGCACGCGCAGTTCTGAATCCCCGAAATCCGCCCGATGGCCGCGCCCGGAATCAGCGTTTGCGTGAGCGCCCAGTAGTTGGCCGTGGCCAACCCCAGGCCGGAAAGCGACACCACCGCGAAGATCAGCGCCGTTTCAAGCGAAGACGCCCGCGCGCCGATCAGTTCCGTGCAGGCGATGGAGAAGCCGGCGATGGTGAACCACTTTCGGACCGTCACGGCGTTATGCCCGCGCCCAATCAACAGGTCCGCCGCCCACCCCGCCAGCGTAGCCACGAGGGCCATGCCGCCGAAGCTGAAGAACGTGTAGAGGCCCATCTTTCCGAGGGAGAGGTGACGCCTCTCCATGAAATAGGCCGGCATCCAGGTCATCGAGAAGTACACGAAGTACATGTAGCAGAACGACGCGACGATGGTGCCCCAGACCACCGGACTGGCCATGATCCTGCCGAACGGGATGGGCCTTGTGCCTTCCTTCTTCACAGCGGCCCGCTCGATTTGCCGGTCGTCATTCTTCACCAGCAAGAGCCAGGGTACAAGCCAAATCAGGCCGCCCAGTCCGATCAGCACGAACATCACCCGCCAGTCGTACATGCCGATCAGCCACGCGGCCAGCGGAGCTCCGATAGCCGGCCCGATTTTTGTGCCCGTCATGTATAGAGCGATCGCCAGGCCGCGCTCCTTCTCCACGAAGTGGTGCCGTATCCACCGGTAGCTGGCGGGGGCCACAACCGCCTGACCGACGCCCAAAAGAACTTGCACCACGATCAACTGCGGAATCGACCGCGTCAGGGCCGTGCTCGCGGACGCCAGGCACCAAATCGCGAAGCCCAGCAAATAGGGAAACTTGACGCCGTACCGGTCCACCACCCAGCCAGCCGGTATCTGAAGCACGGCATAGGTCCAGAAAAACGCCGAGTTCACCACGCCCCTATCGGTGATGGAGAGATGGAAGGTCCTGATGAACTCCGGCAGTGCCAGGGGAACCGACAAGGCGGAACGCGACACGTACGCGATGATCATGCCGAGGCTCAACACCCCGATGACCGCCCAGCGAACCGGCGGGGCCGTCGTACTAGCCATAGAGTTCCGACTCTAGCAGGAAAAAGGGGTCAGACGCATTTTCCACCGAGGAAAATGCGTCTGACCCCTTTTTCCCTTTGGGCCCGGCGCTACGGGACGGCGCGCTATACTCTGGATTGTAAATTCAACCTTTGCGGGAGTGCCGAATGGCCGACATGATGAGACGTGAGTTTATCGCCGCGGGTGGAGCCATCGGGCTGCCGCTCCAGGCTGCTGCTCTGCAACAGAGCGCGCCGCGTTATACAGGGAATCCTCAGTTAAAGATCACCGATGTCCAGGTGTTCGTGGTCAACGCGGGAAGAAACTATGTGTACGTGAAGATCTCCACCGACCAGGGCATTCATGGCTGGGGTGAGGCCTATTCGGCGGGGCCCGACGAGGCCACGGCCGCCACCGTCCGGGACTTCAAGGAATGGCTGGTCGGCAAGGATCCGCGCAACATCGAGTACCTGTGGGCCACCATGTACAACTTCACGCGCTTTCCGGGCGGGCTGGTGGTCAATGCGGCGATCAGCGGCATCGAGCACGCCTTGTGGGACATCGCGGGCAAAGCCGCGGGGCTGCCGGTTTACATGCTGCTGGGGGGGAAATGCCGCAACAAGATCCGCTGCTACCAGGCGGCCAACTCTCCCGAACAGGCCAAGAGTCTGATCGCCAAATACGGATACACCGCGCTCAAGGCCACGTTGGGCTACGCCAGTGCGGTGCCGGAAAGCGCCGGCATCCGCGCGTTCGGGGCTCGAGCCGAGGCCATGCGCCAGGCGGTCGGACCCAACGTCGACCTGTGCTTCGACGCCCACGGCAGAATCTGGCCTCCCTACCTGGCCTGCGAGCTCGCCGAAGTCCTCAAGCCGGTGAAGCCACTGTTCCTCGAAGAGGCCATCCGGCCCGAGAACATGGACTCCATGGCTGAGCTGCGGCGGCGAGTCCAGATCCCCATCGCTACGGGAGAGGAACTATACACCAAGTACCAGTTCCAGCAATTGATGAGCTTGGGCGGGGCCGACATCGTTCAGCCGGACATCTGCCTGGCCGGCGGAATGCTTGAGCAGAAGAAGATTGCCGCCATCGCCGAAGCGCACTACGTCCAGGTGGCGCCGCACAACCCGCTGGGTCCGCTGGCCACGCTGGTGAACATCCATTTCGCCGCCTCCACGCCGAACTTCGTCATCCTGGAATACCATCCGGATGACGAGTCTCCGCGCAAGGACCTGGTCAAGGGAGAGACGATTGTAGCCAAGGACGGCTACCTGGCGATTCCCGACAAGCCCGGCTGGGGCTACGAAATGGACGAAGAAGCCTTCAAGCGCCTGCCGGGTAAGCCATGGCATCGCGGGTTCGCGTTCCAGTCCGACGGCGCGCCCGATTTCATCTGAAGCTCAGGGCGCCGGCATGAGAACCGTCAGCCGTAGAGCGTTCTTCGCTGCATCGGCGCAGGGCTTGGCGGCCCTGTCGCTGCGCGGAGCCCCGCCCGAAAAGGCGCGCATAGGGCTGGTCGCATCCTCCCATTCCAAGCTTGCCAAACCTTCCTCCATCGAGGACCCGCTGGATTACCCGCGCGTGCGCGATATGGTGTGGAAGGCCATCGAGTACGGGCGGCCGCGGGCGGGCAGCCTGGAGGCCAAGATCCAGCCCGGCTCGTGGGTCGTCATCAAACCGAATATGGGGAGCCTGCCGCCGCGGCAGGTCTTCTCCCTTGGCGACACCACCGATATGCGCGTGGCCAGGGCCGTGCTTGAGTACGTAGCTACTAAGTCGCGCGCCGCCCGCATTACAGTGGCCGAAGGAGGCACCTACCGCCGTGTCGGCGACCCCGCCACCGACAACGTGATGCTCCAGAACGGCGTCCGCGTGGATGCGCTCACCTACTCGTGGGCCGACGAGTTCCCCGGATTCAACGGAACCCTCGCAGACCTTCTCAAGAATGCCAGTGCCAGCTTCCCCGGGAAGAAGTTCGATTACGTCGATCTGGCTTATGACGCCGTGCGCGACCCATCCGGCCAGTTCCGATGGATGGACGTGCCGCGCAGCCCCAACGGCGTGGGCGCCTTCGGCGAGAAAAAGGTCTACGTCCCGGCCAATACCATTGTCGACTGCGACTTCCTGATCACCGTGCCGGTGATGAAAGTTCACAACGGGTGCGGCATCACGGCGTGCCTCAAGAACTACGTCGGGACGGCCCCGCGCATCGTCTACGCGCCCCAGGGAGTTTTCTCGAACGGCGATCTGCATCGCAATCATTCGCTCGAAGGCCGCATCGACTCGTTCATCGCCGATCTGGCGGCGTTTCATCCTCCGGACTATTGTGTGGTGGATGCCATCCGCGGGCTGCAATACTCCGAACACTCGATCAACGTTCCCGGCCAACTGCTGCGCAACAACATGGTTCTGGCCGGCGAGGACCCGGTCGCCACCGACGCCCTGGTGGCCGCCCTCATGGGTTTCCAGCCGTCCGACATCGAGTACCTGCACATGGCTTCCCAGCGCCAGATGGGCGCCATGGAGATAGGGAACGCGGACGTGGCTGGCGACGATCCGGCGCGCGTCCGCCGCCGCTGGGCCAAGCCCCGCAACTGGTACGGACGCTGCAACCGGCAGTGGCTGCTGACCCAGGACGCTTCGGCCGATATCAAGACCTGGGCGCGCTTCACCGCGCCCACCGACACGCTGCACTTCACCAAGTGGCAGCCGCCCGCCTCCGATGCCGCCGTTTACAAGTCCGCCGTGCGGGTAATGGCCGGCGGGAACCGCAAGGCGTTCCTGTGGGTGGGCGCGCACGGCCAGTTGAAGGCGTTTCTCAACGGCGAAAAGGTCATGGAAGAGCAGGCCACCACGCGCTACCGCATCGGGCAGTTCCAGAAGCCCGTCGAGTTGCGCTCCGGCGAAAACCTGCTGGTCTTCGAGCTGAAGCCGGTCTCGGAGCAGGTGGACCTGAGCGTCCTGCTGGCCGCGCCCGAGAACGACGGCGGCACGGTGGACGGCATCCGCTGGAGCGTCTAGCGCGCGACGATTTCGAAGGGCACGGCCGGCAGAGTGCCCAGAGAAACGCGCTGCCTGTTCGCCTGCGGCCTTCCGTCGGCGGCCTGCGCCACTCTCTCGGCGGAGATGTTGACGATCAGGTTCCCCTTCAGGCCGGGCTTGGCTTTGGCGGCATCGCATTGAAGCACGATCTCGGTTCCATCCCGGCCCGGCGATGCGTTTCGCAGCTCGATCCCCTCCGGCGGCTCGCTTAACTCGTACTGCACCTTGCTCAGCAGATTGCTCGGAAGGGGTGGAACGTGAACCTGAAACCGGGCTGTGCCACCGGCGGGAATTTCCAGGGGTTCTTGGGAGATGACTTTGATGGGGACCCTGAGCATGGCCCCTCTTCGGACGGCGACCTTCAGGTCACTGGCGGGAACCAGATGGCGGTAAGCGAATGCCTGCATCATGTCCTCCGCGGGGACTGCCAGCCGGCTGACCTCGCGTCCCTGGATGGTCGCGCGGCCTTCCAGGCTCAGGCTCAGAGGTTCCGGCTGGGGCTGCGGCGGAACCGTCAGCGTGATCCGCACCTCGTCCCGGCCAGCCGGCAGCAGGCCGCCGATCAGGGTGAATCCTTTCGGAGCGCCCTTTAGCGCCAGCGCGATGTCACCGGAGAATCCATCCTTGCGCAGGGCATGGACGGTGATGGGAACGGTCAAGCCGCCGCTCACGTTGATGCTCGACGGTGTGACCCGCAGATCGAAATCGGGCCGCGGCGCGCCGATGCGCAAGCGATAGGCGTACTCCGCGCCGCCTTTCTGTTGGATATCGCCCAGGTAAAGATAGTAGGTTCCGTTGGCGGGTAGCGTGGTCAGAATTCTGGAATCCGCGTGGTGCGTTTCCAATCCCGCTCCCGGGTCCTCGTAATCGTCGTTGAACGCCAGTTGCCTGCCCTTGGCGTCGGTCAGCTTGAGCACGGAATCGAGCGGCGAATCGAGCCGCCGCGCATAAACTTCGGCGACGATGGCCTGGCCGGCGCGGCCCTGGAACCGGAAGACATCCCAGTCGCCCGGTCGATCGATGCGCCCGTTCATGATGATAGGAAGCTTGACCCGCTGCGCGGCCGCTGGAGAGTTGTTCGGCTCCTTCTCGAAGCCTTCGGGCAGGGTGTCCACCATGAAAGGCGCGGAGTTGGCAAGCGGATAAACACCGGGCCCTTTCCGTCTGAAATCCATCGTCATCTTGTTCGCGGGGAGGTTCCAGCCCGTGAGATGGACGGTGGTCTTCGAGCCGGCGCGGCCGCCCAGCGGGAAAGCGCTGGTCACAAACGGCAGCTCGCCGATGGCTATGCGATACACGAAATCCTCGCGCCCCCGATAGAGGGCGTCCCGGATCTCGATCGTGTATTCGCCGTCCTTGGGGACGGCATAGTGGAGGACGGGATCGGGATGGAAGCGGTAGTCGTCGTCATACGCCAGTTCATTTCCGTTGGCATCGTAAAGCGTCAGAACGGCCTGAAACCAGCCGGGAACCGCGTCGGCCAGATACGGGATCAGTTCGCGCGCGCTGGCCGCCATCACCAGCTCCTGACCTTGATGCGCCTGGAACCGGTACCGGTCGGCCTCGCCGGGTGTGAACGGCTCGCCCGAACGCGCCTGGGGCCGCGGCAGACCGGGCTTGATCCGCCCGTTTACAGTGGCCGGCAGCGTGATAGGCATGTCGGTGGGAGCCTGGCTGATTTGCGCCTGAGCCGGTTGATTGGCGTTCGGTTGAACCACGCTGATGGATTCCTTCTCGGTGAACTCAGGCAGTTGGCCGACGCACAAGACCAGCGGGTTCGACAACCCTTGCGGCGTTGCCACCCTTAGCTCACGCTTGCCTGGCGCCGCGCCGGGAGCGATGGTGACCTGGAGCGTAACGGTTTCGGCAAGCACGGGACTGGTGAGCCTCCTGGCATTGAAGATGAGTAGCTTCACCCTGATATCGACCATTTCTTTCTGGACGGCCGCAGTCATCGGCTGCTTCTGCAACGCCTGCATCCGGTCTCTCAAATCGGCGGCCTCCGTGGCATTCATCGGCCTGGCGTAATCGGCCACCGTGGCTTGAACGCCGCTGCCGGAGACGTACACCGCGGAAACGTTGGGCAGATACTGCCCCCCGGCCTTGACCTGGAACGTGGTGCCTTGCTGGCCGCCGGCAGGCAGGACATACGCGAGGTGCGGAGCGTTCTGCGCCAGCACGCCTGGAACGACCGCCAGCCAGCAAATTCCGAGCTTCACATGATCTCCTTCAGGCGGCCGCCCATCTTGATGCCGTCGGCAACTGTGGGCGTCAGACGGGCGTCGAGTCCCCGGGAATTGGGCAGCTTTCCGTCGGGGTCGATGCCCAGCAGCTCATAGATGCTGCCGATGAGATCGCACGGATATACCGGCCGGTCCCTCACCGCTTCCCCTTTGGCGTCCGACGCCCCCACCACATGGCCGCCTTTGAAGCCGCCGCCGGCCACCAGGGCGCAGAAAACGTCGCCCCAATGATTCCGCCCGCCATTCCAAGGCGCTTCCCACATGACTTTGGGCGTTCTGCCGAACTCGCCGCCCCACCAGATGATGGTGCTCGAGAGCAGGCCGCGCTCCGACAGATCCTGGAGCAGGGTGGCCATGCCTTTGTCCATCTGCGGCAGCTTCTGGCGCATCACCTGAAAGTTCTGCCGGTGGGTGTCCCAGCCTTCGTAGTTGATGGTGATGTAAGGGACGCCGCGCTCGGCCAGCCGCCGCGCCGCCAGGCAGGACTGCCCGAACGTGTTGCGGCCGTAGCGGTCTCTCATCGCGTTGGTTTCCTGCGACAGATCGAACACCTTGCCGGCATCGCCCAGAATCAGTTCATACGCCTGCCGCTCGGTCTCATCGAGGGCCTGCAAGGAGGGATCGTGCGTTAGGGCCTTCTCCAGCGTGTTCAGATTGTGCAGCAGCTCGCGCCGGTCCTTTTGCCGCTGGTCGGAGACGCCCTGCGCGACGACGCCCTCGACGGCGAAGCGCGTCTGCGCCGGGTCGCCTCCGGTGGCGAAGGGCCGGTAGCGCTCCTCCAGGAACCCGTTCTCGGAAAATCGGCCCTGGGGTTGCGTCAGCACGATGTAGGGAGGAATCAATCCGCGATATCCGGCGTTGTAGCCCCTGAGCAGCGAGACCACGGCGCCGGCGCACGGGTAGAGCAGACGTTCGCCCGGCCTGCGCCCGGTCTGGACCATGTAAGACGCCGTTTCGTGAGCGTAAACACCGTGCGTCATGCTGCGGATGATGGAATACTTGTCGGCCTGGCGCGCGAGCAGGGGAAGCAGTTCGTTGATCACCATCCCGTTCACGTTGGTGGCGATCGGTTTATCGAACGGACCGCAGTAGTCGTAGCCGGCGGCTGGTTTCGGATCGAAGATGTCCACGTGCGCCGGGCCGCCCCACATCCAGATTTGGATGACCGATTTGGCTTTCCCCGGTTGCGCGGTCGCCCGGGCCGGACGGCCGGCCATCAGGAGGCTGCCCGCTCCGAAAAAGCCGCGGCGCAGCGCCTCGCGTCTGGAAATCCATACTGTTGCCATAGTTGCTACTCGCTCAATGCCTATACAAGAACTCGACGCTGTTGATCAAGGCCCACGCCAGATCCACAATTGCCGGCCACTTATTGCCTTGGACGGACTGATAGTACGCCGCTACGGTCTTCAACTCTTCGTCGGTCGGGTAACGCGAAAGCGTCGCCAGGTAGACGCGGTCTATGGGGTCCCGCGGCTTGCCTCCGGGCCGAGCCTGCACCAGCGCCCTCAGCCTGGCGCTCTGTTGAATCTTGAGCTGAATATGACTCGAATTCAGCAGGTGCAGGCGTTGCTCGGCCGTCGGGTTGTTGTTGCGTTCCGATTCGAGGCCCGTGTCGCGGGGCGGGCGGCCGAACATCTCGAGAAAAGAACTGCCGATGCTGCCGTCCGGCAGCGCGGTGGCGCGCTGGCCCTCCGGCAGGAACGTGAACGGCTCCGGTATGGGGCTGGAGTACTCCTCGGTGGTGCCCGTGATCTGGCACACGGCGTCGATCAGCGTCTCCGCGTCGAGGCGGCGCAGCGGATAATACGCGAAATTGGCCGCGTCTTGGGGATCGCCGGTCCTGGGAATCGAAGAGAGTTGATAGACCTGCGATGTCAGAATCAGACGGTAGACGTGCTTGAGGTCGTAGTGGGCCGCGGCCAGCTCCCGCTCCAGGAAGGCCAGCAATTCGGGATTGCTGGCGGGGTTGTCCGGCCGGATGTCGTCCGGTTCATGAATGATGCCGCGCCCCAGCAGCCAGTACCAAATGCGGTTCACGATGTTGCGCGCGAACCACGGATTCTCCGGCGCCAGGAGCCAGTTGGCGAAAACTTCGCGCGGGTCCTGGCCTGGGGCGAGGCGAGCCGGCTTGCCATCGGGGAAAACGGCCGCCGCCCCCAGCGCGCCCTTCTGGGGGTCGAAGTAGACGATCTCTTCCTTCCATTCCGCGGTGGACTTGTAACCGATCTGCGAAAAGAAGCCAGCCATCCCCTCCAGGCGCTCCTTCGGCCAGTTCCCGGCTCGCGCTCCCATGAAGGTCAGCGCGACCGCTTGCGCGATCATCCGCGGTTCTTTGCTCTGGACGGCGCGGTAGAAGTTGACCTCGGGCACGCGGAAATTGCTGCCGCTCGAAACCAGCATCTCTCGCACGGACCGGTCATACGGCAGGTTGTTCTTGATGCTGGTCCGGATCCAGCGGTAATAGGCCTGCACCGCGTTGGGCCAAAGATTGATGGGAAACTCCGACTTGACTCGCAGCAGGTCGCTCCACTTCATCGCCCAGTAGTCCGCAAACTCACTGCGCTCGAGCAGACGGTCGATCAAGGCGCCGCGCTTGTTGGGATCCCGGTCCGACAGGAACTGCGCCGCCTCCTCCGGCGTGGGCAGCGTGCCGATGACGTCGAGAAACGCCCGCCGGACAAACACTTCGTCGGAGCACGGATTCGCGGGTTGGATACCCAGACGCTTCCACTGTTCGAACGCCAGTTCGTCTATTCTGCCGTGTGCAGTCAGCTCGGCGCGGCTCTCAAAGGGAGCCACCGGCGGCTTGTCCGTGGCCGCACTGGCCAGGGCCGCTGTCAGAATCAGAGTGGAAATGGCGTTCACGGCGGAATCGGTATCCTAGGCCCTGATATCTTACCTCTTGTACTAACCCCTGACCGCCCAGGAAGACTCGGGAATAGGGGTCAGACGCATTTCTTTCCGAACCCGCAAAATGCGTCTGTCCCCTTTTCCCTCGTGCTACCCTGGCAGAAGTGGATGTGGCCCGATAGCTACATCCCCTTCCAATGCTCACTCCACGTCCGAGAGAGGCCGGGCGCTAAGGTGCGCCCCGATGAGGCGCCGCCATGACATACACTGAAATCCTCTTCGATCCGGATGCGGCCGGTTTCGTCCAGGTCACGATCCATCGCCCGCAGAAGCTGAACGCGCTCAGCAACCGTGTGATGGCGGAACTGGACGACGCCTTCCAGTCGGTCGAGCGCGAGTACCGCGGCCTGATTTTGACCGGCGCCGGCGAGCGCGCTTTCGTCGCGGGCGCCGATGTGGAAGAACTCTCGGGCGTCAGCCCGCTCGACGGCCAGGCGCGGTGCGCGCGGGACCAGGCGATCATGCGGCGCCTGGAGACGATGGGCAAACCGTCGATCGCCGCGATCAACGGCTACGCGCTGGGCGGCGGCTTGGAGTTGGCGCTGTGCTGTTCGCTTCGCGTGGCGGCGGCGACGGCCAAACTGGGACTGCCGGAAGCTAGAATCGGCGGCCTTTCAGCCAACGGCGGAACGCAGCGGCTGCCGCGGCTGGTGGGCCGCGGGCGCGCCCTCGAGATGATGCTGACCGGAGCGCCGATCGACGCCCAAGAAGCCTGGCGCATCGGGCTGGTGAACCGCGTAGTGGAGCCCGCCGGGCTGCTGGCGGCGGCGCGCGAGATCATGCTGGCGATTCTGGCGAATTCGGCGGACTCGATCGCCTGCATTCTGCGCTGCGTCGATACCGGCCTCGAAAGCGGCCTCGACGCCGGCCTGAAGCTGGAGGCCGCCAGCTATGCCGCCATCTCGACCGGCCCCGAGTTTCGCCAGCGCCTCCAGGCGTTTCTCGACCGGCGCCGCACATGACCGTGACCATGACCAAGCCCATTCTGACGCCCGATCAGGCGGCGCTGCTGATTCGGGACGGAGTCACCGTGGCGATCGGCGGCTCCGGGGCCGGCCACTCCATTCCCGAGCGGATGCTCGAGGCCATTGGCCGGCGCCACCACTCGAGCGGCGCGCCGCGCGAGCTGACCTTGATCCACCCGTTCGGCGTCGGCGATCAGGGCGCGCGCGGCCTCGAGCACATGGCCATGGCGGGCCTCTACCGCCGCGTCATCGGCGGCCATTGGTCCATGTCGCCCTCCATGGCGAAGCTCGCGGCCGAGAACCTGTTTGAGGCCTACTGCCTGCCCGCGGGCATCCTCGTGCAACTGTTCCACGCCGCGGCATCGGGCAGTCCCGGTTGGATCAGCCAGATCGGCCTGCACACGTTCATCGACCCGCGAGTGGAAGGCGGCAAGCTGAACGCCCGCGCCGTCGAGGACCTCGTGGAGTTGTGGAATCGCGATGGCAGGGAGTACCTCTACTACCGCGCGCACTCGATCGACGTCGCGCTGATCCGCGGCGCCGTCGCCGACGAAGAAGGCAACCTGAGCATGCACGAAGAGGTCGCGCCGTGGCATAACTGCGCCATGGCGCAGGCCGCGCGCGCCGCGGGCGGTATTACCATTGCGCAGGTGAAACGCATCGCGCCCGCGCGCAGCCTCGATCCGCGCCTGGTGCACGTGCCGGGCATCTTCGTCGATTATCTGATCGTGGATCCCGATCAGGGGATGACCTACAACATCGGCTACGACCCGGCGCTCTCGGGCGAGGCGCGCAAGCCGGAGAGCGAGTTCCCCCCGTTCCCGTTCAGCCTGCGCAAGACCATCGCGCGGCGGGCGGCCATGGAGCTTCGGCCCGGCGCCGCCATCAACGTCGGCTTCGGCGTGCCCGACGGAGTCATGAAAGTCGCGCGCGAGCAGGGAATTGCGCAGTTCGTCGTGCCCACCATCGAGCAAGGCCAAATCGGCGGCATCCCGGCCGAGGGCCTCGAATTCGGCGCCGCTTACAACAGCACGGCCATCATCGGCACCCTGCGCCAGTTTGCCTGGTATCAGGGGCGGGGCGTCGACATCGCCTTCCTCGGCTTCGCCGAAGTGGACGCGGCCGGTAACGTGAATGTCAGCAAGCTCGACAACGCCATCATCGGCACCGGCGGCTTCATCGACATCGCCCAGAAGGCGCGCAAGGTGGTCTTCTGCGGCACGCTCGCCGTCCGTGGCGGCAAACCCAAGTTCGTCCCCGCGGTGCGGCAGATCACCTTCAGCGGCGCGCACGCCATCTCCACCGGCCAGGAAGTGCTCTATGTCACCGAAGCGGCGGTGTTCCGTCTGACCGCCGAAGGGCTGCAACTGGAGGAAGTGGCGCCGTCGCTCGACCCCCAGCGCGATGTCGTCGCCAAGATGGCCTTCCGGCCGCTGATTGCTCCTTCCCTCGGCACTATGCGCGCCGAGCTGTTCGCCCCCGCGCTGCTGCCCGCCGATTGCTTTCCGGCGTTCCCATGACGCCTCGCCGTTTCGTGCCTGGTCTGCGCTGGTGGATCGTCTCGCTCATCTTCCTGGCGACCACTATCAACTTCATCGACCGGCTTGTGATCGCGGTGCTGGCGCCGGTCATCACCGAGCGGCTCGGTCTCACCAATCTCGAGTTCGCCGGCATCAGCACTTGGTTCCTCCTCGCTTACACGGCCAGCCAGGCCATTTCCGGCAAACTCTACGACCGCCTCGGCACGCGCCTGGGCTTCACGCTCTCCGTGCTGCTGTGGTCGTTCGCCGAAATGGGCCACGCCTTCGCCGGCGGGCTGCGCAGCCTGAGCGCGCTGCGCTTCCTTCTGGGACTGGGCGAGGCGGGCAACTGGCCCGGCGCCGCCAAAGTGATCGCCGAATGGTTCCCCGTCCGCGAGCGCGCTCTGGGCATGGCGATTTTCAACTGCGGCGTGGCGTTCGGCTCCATCGTCGCGCCTCCCCTCATCGTCTGGCTCCAGATCCACCTCGGATGGCAAGCCACTTTTCTCGCCACCGGCCTGCTGGGCCTTGCCTGGCTGGTTCTCTGGCGGCTGTTTTATCAGACGCCCGATCGCCACCCGAAGCTCGGGCCTCTCGAGCGCGCCCTCATTCTGAACGGCCGCGGCCCCAACCGTCCGGTTCGCGCCGTGCGCTGGCGGGACCTGCTGCGGCTCCGCCGGACCTGGGCGATTGTGCTGGCCCGCCTGCTCACCGATCCAGCGTGGTGGCTCTACATCACCTGGCTCCCGCTCTATCTCCACAACGTGCGCGGATTCAGCCTGCAGCAGATCGGCATGTTCGCCTGGGCGCCCTATGTCGTGGCCGCCTCCGGTTCCCTGACCGGCGGCTGGCTCTCCGGCCATCTGATCGCGCGCGGTTGGAGCGTCGGCAAGGCGCGCAGGGCCGCCGTGCTACTCGGCGCGGCGCTCATGACAGCCGGCATCCCCGCCGCGCATGCCTCCAGCGCCGCCGCGGCGCTCGCGTTTATCAGCGTCGTCATGTTCGGCTTCCAATGCTGGATCGCCTCGGTTCAGACCCTGCCCGGCGACCTCTTTCCCGAGCACGCCATCGCCTCCGTGGCGGGCCTCGGCGGAGTGGGCGCGGGCCTCGGCGCGATGGCCTTCACCATGGCCACTGGATTCGTCGTGGACCACCTCCACTCCTACACGCCGATTCTGGTCGCGGGCGCGCTGCT
Organism: Bryobacteraceae bacterium; assembly: GCA_049516835.1. Lineage (GTDB taxonomy): Bacteria > Acidobacteriota > Terriglobia > Bryobacterales > Bryobacteraceae > Fen-178. The sequence continues at coordinate 74,167 of JBEKSR010000002.1, forward strand.
GCCGCTACTCGGAACCTGCGCTTTGCTCCTTCTCGGCGGCACCGCGGTCCCCGCCGAATAAGCACCCGTCTCCACTCGCGCCCGCCCTGGCTGCCGCCGCCCTGGTTTAAGATGGTCGCAAATGGCTCAAAAGATCAGCACCACCAGCCGGCATGGCAATCCGCCAGTGGTCCTCCCAGGGTTGGGTGTGGCCGTCGGATTCCGCCCTGAGTTCCTGGATTTCGAGCGCGGAATTCACGTGGGGAATCTCGAAGAGAACGAACGCATCACGCGCATCCTGAAACTGGCGCTGGAGGCCCGCTACGGGCAGCCATTCGTCACCGAGCGCTGGGGGCGCGGCGTCTATTGGCAGTGGATCGGCTACTTGCCGCGCGCCAATCGCACGGCCAAGCCCATCTCCGCCGATGTCAGCTTCGGCTGCGCGAAGTTCTTCCTCACGGTGGATACCGGCGAGCAGCTCTTCAAGTGCGGCTTGCAGGTGGAACGCGGGTACGTGAAAGCCCCACCCGAGTCTCGCTATTGCCAGTTGCGCTCGGATTGGGATTGGCATCGGCTGATCAAGGCGCTCAAGCCCGGAAGCGCCATGGAACGGGAGCTGGAACGGTTGGTGCTCCACGAAGGGTTCATGCTGCACGCGGGCGGCTGGGAGGAGCAGCCCGTGTACTTCGCGCGCGCCGGGTATCCAGGCGTTCTGAAAATTCGGAAGGTGCTCGAATCCGCGCCTAAGAGCGGCTGGGCGGGGTTCCAGATCTTTTACCCGATGCGGGAGAGCGAAGTGCGCGGCTCGACGGGCCTGGACCTGGTCGAATCGATGCTGGCGGTGTTCCGCGAGGTGACTCCCGCCATGAACCTTTGCATGCAGATCGAACTGGCCGAGCAAAGCGCAACAACCGTCCGGCCGCCGGGTTTGTAGAGATTCAAGGAGGTTTCCCAATGAAGAAGCTGCTGGTAGCTGGTTGCGCGTTGATGCTGGCCTGCGCGGCGTTCACGGCTGTCCGTGCGGGCGCTCAACCGGCCATCATCGTCGCCAGTCCCCAATTCATGACGTTCGGAATGGTGGGCCTAAACACAGGGCAGACAGCCCGCTTGAATGCCTTCGCCCTTCCTTTGGGAGGCCCGCTGATTTCGGGCGCATCCTGCCAAGTCACATTCGACTTCTATGACGCCACGGGCAAGATCGTGAAGACCGGCACAGCCACGGTGGCGCAGGGGGCTGCGGTCCATTTCGATATGCTACGGACGGAGGTCGACAGTCTCGCGGGCCGCAGCGAGATTCGCGGCGCCGTTCGCGCCGCTTTCGTCACTCCGTCCCCGATGCTCACGCCGGGCACGCCCGTGTCCGCATACTGCTCGATACTGCCGACGATGGAGATATTCGATACGTTGTCCGGACAGACCACGGTGGTGCTGCAACAGACCACGCCATTGCCCCTCGTGACGCCGCTATCGCTGAGCCCTACTTCGTGATCGCGCCGCAAGCGATGCGGTCGCCCGCGTTACCCGAAGGGTCCGACTTCATGTCGTCGGCCTTGGCATGGATCACCAGCGCTGTCCCGCCATTGACAAACAGGGAATGGTCGCCGGCGCCCAGGTTCACCCTCGGGTCGGCCACAGTTACTTTCGCCGTGCCGTTGGCCGTGACCGTGAAGTTGGGCATGTCGCCGGCATGCGGTCCCTGCGGGTTATCCAGGCCATGGTGCTTCTGGTCGGGATTGAAGTGCCCCCCCGCCGACGTGAATGCAGGACCTTCGCACTTGGCCGCCGAGTGGATGTGTATGGCATGCTCGCCGGGCGGCAGGTTCTTGAGGTTCAGCTTGATGGTCACGCCGGATCCGCCCTTGCCCTCGGTCACCGTGGCGGTTCCGACACTCTGTCCTTTCGCGTCCTGTAGCGGCACCGTCACTGGCTTGCTCGCGGCGTAAATAGCGGCGGCGCCCACCAGACCGGCAATGGCCACCACGATAGCCCGTCTGCTCATATTTCGTTTCCTCCAAGAGAATCGTCGCACAAATTCCAGTGGCCGTGCGCGCTCTATCGTTTCCGTATGCTTGCATTGCACTCCCCCTGTGTGTATGCTCGGAGGAACGGACGGTTCGTTGTACAACTGCCGGGGACGGACCGAGGTACAAACATGCGAAGAATCATCGGAATGGCGCTGATCACGATCGCGGCCGCGGCGACCGCCCTTGCACTCGCACCAACTCCCGAGATCGATCCGGGATCGGCCACCAGCGCGTTGGCTCTGTTAGCGGGCGCGGCACTGATCATTCGGGGCCGGCGCAAAAGCTAGGCGTCTGGCGAAACTGCATAACAGACCCACGCCGTTCGCCAAGAGTGGCGTGTGTCTTTTTCATTTCTTCCCTTGGCCCAAACTTCTGGCGTTTATCCCGATTGGTTCTCGCCTGCAGTGATCCGGCGTGCTTCGCTGCTGGCCCTGCTTCTCATTCTGGAGCTGCTGGCGTTGTCCGTCTGGCTGGATAATGCCTCCCTCAGCCGCGCCGCGGGGCTGGCCTGGCTGATTGGCCGATGGGGAGCGTGGACCGCGCGTTTCGTCGTCGTATTCGCCGTCTTCTTCCTGATCTTCGGCTATCCGAAAGCCAGAAACTCGTTTCAGTCCATCTCCACGCTGCTCCGCGAAACTCCCATCTCGTGGAGCCTTCTGGCCGGCTTTGCGTTCGCGCCTCCCAAGCTGTGGATGGAGGCTGCCCGCGCGACCGGTAACGCCTGGATTTATGCGTCAGCCGGGGGTCTTTTGGCCTGTTTGCTGGGGGCCGCCAGCCGGCTGATGTGGGCTCCCGCGGCGCACCTCACCTTCCTTATGGTGAGGACGATTCTGCATGCTTTCGTCTCCGGTGTCACCGCCGATCCGGCGACTTACATTATCGGCAGCCGGGGGTTCTACGTGGAGATCGCGGCGGCGTGCTCCGGACTTGAGGGCATCGGGCTGATTCTCGTCTTTGGCGCCACGTGGCTGTGGCTGTTCCGGCGCGAATTCCGCTTCCCCCACGCCCTGCTGCTGATCCCCGCCAGCGTAGTCGTGATTTTTCTGATGAACGCCCTGCGCATTGCCGCGCTCATCCTGATCGGCGCCGCCGGCGCGCCGGGCGTGGCCCTGGGAGGATTTCACTCGCAGGCCGGGTGGATCGCGTTCAATGCCGTGGCGGCCGCCTTCGCTCTGACCGCGCAGCGCCTGCCGTGGGTAACCGTCCCAGACCGCACGGCCGCTCGGCCGGCGCGTTCCACCCAGAATCCCACCGCCCCGTACCTCGTGCCTTTCCTGACGATCCTCGCGGCCGCCATGATCTCGCGCGCCGCCTCCAATGGATTTGAATGGCTTTACCCGCTGCGCTTCTTCGCGGCGGCAGGGGTCCTATGGTTTTACCGCCGGAAATATGCAGCCCTCGACTGGAAATTCGGCTGGAATGCGGCCGCCACCGGCGCTCTGGTTTTTGCGATGTGGATCGGGTTGGACTGGGCCCGGGGCGGCGGCGTGGACGCCGGAATCGCCTCGGGCCTGTCCGGCCTGCCCGCTCCCGCCCGCGCCGGCTGGCTTACCTTTCGGACCCTGGCAGCCGTGGTCACGGTCCCCATCGCCGAGGAGCTGGCGTTCCGCGGCTTCCTGATGCGACGCCTGGTATCGGCGGATTTCGAGTCGGTCGACTGGCGGCGGTGGGCGTTTTTCCCGGTGCTGATTTCTTCGGTCGCTTTCGGCCTCTTGCACGGCGGCCGCTGGCTGGCGGGGACGATTGCCGGCGTGCTCTACGCCGCCGCGCTCCGCTGGCGCGGTCGAATCGGCGATGCCGTGGCGGCGCATGCCGTCACCAATGCGTTGCTGGCCGCCTGGGTTCTCATCAGCGGCCACTGGGGCCTCTGGTAGACTGCCGCGTAAGACCCCGCTATATCCTGTGGAATGCCTTCAGAATCTCCCGCGTGGAGTAGTGCATGGCAATCGGCCGGCCGTGGGGGCAGCTCATGGGGCAATCCGTCGCCGCCAGGGCGCGTAGCAGCCACTCCATCTTGGCGGCGTCCAGGCGGGTGTTGATCTTGATGGCCGCGCGGCACGCGATGGAGGCGCAGATGCCGCGGCGCACGTCGTCCATCGAGGCGCCGCGCAGCTCGCCTTCGGCGATTTCCAGAACCTCGAACAGGATCTTCTCCAGATCCGCCGCGCCCACCGCCGCGGGCGCGGCCTTCACCGCGATGGTCCGGTTGCCGAACGGCTCGGTTTCGAAGCCCGAGGCGTGCAGCTCGTCGGCGATGCGGGCATAGTCGATCTGCTGCTCGGGCGTGAGTTGCAGAATCAGCGGCATCAGCAGGCGCTGCATCTCCACGCGGCCGGCGGCGCGCTGCTTCATGACCTGCTCGAACAAGATGCGCTCGTGCGCCACGTGCTGGTCGATGATCCACAGGCCGTCGCGGCCGGCGGCGATGATGAAACTCTCGTGGATCTGGCCCAGCGGGCGCAGGTCCGAGAGCACCGAAAGCGACATCTCGGGCGGCGGGATGGCTTCGGGCGGGAATTCGCCGTGCGCATCGAGGGTGCGCTGCAGCTTGCCCGAAGGCGGTGGGCCGGGAGTGACTTCGAGCGGCGGCGCGCTGAAATCCAGGCGCGGCGCGGGCCCCGCGGTGGGCCGCAAGGCGAATTCGGGCAGCGCCGGCGCCGGCTCGGGCTCGGCCAGGCTCACTGCCGCCGGCGCTTCGTTCTCCATCATCTGGCTGAATTCGGAGTAGGGAAGCCGCGCCACCGGCTGCCCGGCTGCCAAGGGCTGCACTGCCGGAGAAAACGCCGGCGCCGGCCGGCTCTCCATCAGCCGGTCGCGTATGGTATCGCGCACGAAATCGTGCACGAACGACCCGTGCCGGAAACGTACCTCCGTCTTCGAGGGGTGCACGTTCACATCCACCTCGCCGGGGTCGCATTCCAGAAACAGCAGCGCGAAAGGGTACGCCGACGCCGGCATCAGGTTGTGATAGGCCGAAGAGAGCGCGTGCAGCAACGTGCGGTCGCGGATGAGGCGGCGGTTCACGAAAATGAAAATCGAATTCCGGTTGGCCTTCTGCACCTGCGGCCGCGAGAAGAAGCCCGTCAGCCGGAACGTGTGCAGGGGCGGGTCGTCGTCCGGGCCCGGTTCCCGGCGGTATTCCGCAATGGCTTCGGAGGGCGGCACGCTGGGCGGCGGCAGGAATATCTCTTTCTCGCGCACGCCGATATCCACCAGTTCCTCCAGCACCTGGCTGCCGAAAACCTGGTACACCCGCTCCTTCAGCGTGGCCACCGGCGTCACGTGCAGCAGTTCGGTGGGGCCGCTGGTGAGGCGAAAGGTCCGGTCCGGGTGCGCCAGGCTGTAGTGGGTCACCAGAGAAGCGATGTGCGCCAGCTCGGTCGGCTCCGTGCGCAGGAATTTTCTGCGGGCGGGCACGTTATAGAAGAGGTCTCGCACGGTGATGGTCGTGCCGACGCCGAGCGCGGCTTCTTCGCATCGCAGCATCTTGCCCCCGGCGATCTCGATGCGCGTGCCGGTGGTCTCCTCCGCGGAGCGGGTTTCGAGCAGCAGTCGGGAGACGGATGCGATCGATGGCAGCGCCTCGCCGCGGAACCCCAGCGTGGCAATCGAAAGCAGGTCCTTCACATCGCGCAGCTTGCTGGTGGCATGGCGCTCGAAGGCCAGCAGCGCGTCGTCGCGCAGCATGCCGCAGCCGTCGTCCACCACGCGCATGAGCCGCCGGCCGCCTGATTCCACCTCCACCCGCAGATCCGTCGCGCCGGCGTCCAGGGAGTTCTCCAGAAGTTCCTTGACCACCGACGCCGGCCGCTCGACCACTTCTCCGGCGGCGATCTTGTTGGCCACCTGGTCGGGAAGAATGCGAATGCGGCCCATCATGCCCACTATACCCCAGGGTGTGCGTCGCAGAAGTGGATGAACGCCGATTCGGAGCCGCGAAGGGTGCTTAACCGTTTTGGGGGAAGGCTGGCCAGGAATGCGCCGCAAACTGGGGCCAGACATGGATTTCCGGCGCAGTTTGCCGGAAATTCGTTGTCTGTCCCCGGTTTGCTCGACAGAATGCGCCCCATTGTCGCCGTGTGCCCCAAAACGGTTAAGCACCCAGCCGCGAACGTAAGAGAGCGGTAGAATTGCCATACTGTAAGTAGTCAGACTAGTCTGACTAGAAAGAGATCGCGTGCCCAAGTCTTTCCGCCATCTGAAAACAGCCGGCCCGCCCTGGCAACTGCAAACCGCCAAGGCGCGGTTTAGCGAAGTGTTCCGGAAGGCCCGAACCGAGGGGCCGCAACTCATCACGCGGCAGGGCAAGGAGGGCGTGGTCATGATGCCTGTCGAGCAATTCGATCAACTGGCGGTCCGGGCGCGCCAGCCCACGAGCCTGGTGCAGTTTTTCCGGGAACCTCCTCTGGTTGGCCTCGAACTGGATTTCGAGCGGGACCAGGACACCGGGCGGGACGTCGAGTTGTGAGCGGCTTCTTGCTGGACGCCAATTGCGTCTCCGAGTTGGTCCGCGTCAAGCCTGAGCCGCGTGTGCTGGAGTGGATGGAAGTCGCCGATGAAAGCCTGCTCTATCTGAGTGTCCTGACGCTGGGGGAGATCCGCAAGGGCCTGGCCGCTCTTCCCCAAGGCCGGCGGCGGGCGCGGTTGGAGGCCTGGCTGGAGGTTGACCTGCGCGGCCGTTTCTCCGGCAGGATTCTGCCTGTCGATGCGGCGGTGGCGGATCGTTGGGGATTGCTCGCCGCCCAAGCCAGGCGCAACGGAGCGCCCCTGCCCATCGTCGATGGGTTGCTGGCCGCGACCGCCCTTCATCACAACCTGACCTTGGTCTCGCGTAACGTCTGCGACTTCGCGGCCGCGCAAGTGTCGGTCCTCAATCCGTGGGAGGCCTTGTGATTCCGGCGCCGCGACACTCGAGCCGATCCCACTGCACGGGAGCGACCTCCCAGAACGCCGTTTGGGGAGAGTGTCCTATGGACCCACGCGCCACGATCGTGTTCTGAGTACGATTCTTGATCCCCACTCTCGGAATGTGTTGCCGTTGCCTGTTGTAGACTGTCTATAGTCAATGAACGCTCGATGTATGGTGCGAATTCCGACGATCTTGTTGATGAGCTGACTCGCCTCGAAAGGACACTAGATGCATCTGGTTCGACAAACGGTGGAGTGCTTTCGTTACTGTCTCTTCCTCTCTTCTCTTCTCTTCGCGGCCGCGCCGGGGTACGCGCAGCCGTCCGGCGGGCCCTATGGTCCGATCGATCAGCGCTACGAGATCCCGAAGGCCGCGCACGTCTATTACGTCGCCCCCGGCGGAGAGGCCGACTCCCCGGGGACGACGCTCGAACAACCGACGACGCTGGAGGCGGCCATCGAGCGCGTCGTCACGGGCGACGCGATTGTGATGCGCGGGGGCGTCTACCGCACGGGCGGCCTGAGCCTCAACCAGAGCATCACGCTGCAGCCGTACGCCGGCGAACGGCCGGTTCTCAAAGGCACCGAGGTCGCCACAAAGTGGGAGGCTCTGCGCAACAACGTCTGGAGGACCTCGTGGACGCGGCTTTTCCCGGCCGCGCCCCTGGGCTGGTGGCAGCGCGACCGCGAGGGCATGCGGACACCGCTGCACCGGTTCAACAACGACATGGTGTTCGTGGACGGCGAGTTGCTGAAGTCGGCAGGTTGGGAAGGAGAGATCGACGCCCATTCGTTCTACATCGACTACACGGGCGGCCACGTGTATATCGGCGTCGATCCCGCCAATCGGCTGGTGGAGATCACCGCCTTCGACAGCGCGCTGGTTCGAACCAGTGGTCCGGCCCACGGCAAGACGTCGGATCGCAGGGGCCCGGTAATCCGCGGGATCACGTTCACCCAGTACGCCTACCGCGCGCTCGAGGTGGAGGGCAAGAAGCACTTCACCGCCGCCGACGAGCCCACTGACGAGCCCGTGGGCCTGTCCGATCCTGCCACGTTCGGCAAGGAGGTAGTGGGCACGGTGCTGGAGAACGTGAGCATCACCTACTGCTCGCGCGTGGCCGGCTACTTCCGCGGGGACGGCCTCGTCATCCGGAACTCGCTCGTCAGCGACACCAGCACGGAAGGGATCTACGTCATCGGTTCCTCCGACGTCCTCCTGGAGAGGAACATCTTCCGGCGGAACAACATCAAGCAGCTCACCGGCTACTACCCGGCCGCCGTCAAGATCTTCAACCAGACGCGCCGCGTCACGTTCCGCGACAACCTGGTGATCGAACAGCCCTACTCGAACGGCGTCTGGTACGACGTCGGCAACCACGACGGTGTGTTCGTGAACAACTGGATCGAGGGGGCCATCAACGGCTTCTTCTTCGAGATCTCACGAGGGGCGGCCGTGGCGGGCAATGTCTTCGTCCGCTGCGACAGGGGCATCTTCGTGCTGAACTCTGCGGACGCGCGCGTGTACAACAACACCTTTGTGGACACGCCGGCGTCCTTCGAGCGCAACGGGCGGAGCGCGACGGGCGACCGCTTCGGCTGGCACCCCGCCACGGGTCCGGACGTGGACCAACGCGAGGGCCACGTGTTCGTGAACAACCTGCTGGTTGCGAGCCAGGCGTACCGCGGGCCGCTGCTGCGGTTCGAGCAACCGGCGCCGCTCTGCGCCAGGCTCCCGCGCCCGCAGGCGAAAGAGGTCGATGGCAACGTCTACGTGCGCGCTACCGTACCGGGCGCGGCTGCCACGCCATCGCCTCTCATCGTGTGGAGCCCCGCGCCCACCGACAACTGTGTCTCCAGGCTTGGGTCGCTCGACGAGTTCCGCAAGCTGGTGCCGGCGTTCGAGGCCAGTGGACGGCAGCTCGATCGGACTCCGCGGTCGATCTTCCAGGGCCCGGACCTCGGCCGGTACGAGCTGCTCCAGGCGCTTCCGGGAACGCCGGGAGGAGAGGCGCTCCCCGCGGACCTCCGCAAGCTCTTGGGCTGGAGCGAGGAGGAGGCGCGGTCGCCCGGCGCGTACCCGTTCCGGCGCTGACGGCGCGGGCCGTGGACGGGAACCGGTCGTCGGCCGCGGCGGCGCGGGCGGTTCGCCCGAGTTGAAGTGCGAGCTGCAGGCCTCTTGGCCAGGATGCATCGCTCCTGCCGTGACCGGGACATATCAGGAGTGATCTCCCACAACGCCGTATCTGGGGAGTTCGCCGCGACCGGGCAGTTCTGCGGGTCGACTATGCGGCCATGTGGAAGCCGTAAACGGTCGCAAGCGCGTGCGGGGACCTATTTCAGTGGAGGAGACTCCACAAGGAGCAGTCTCAGGACGCCCTTTCCTGACCGCCGAGAGCGAACTGGCTCGCCCTTCATCGCTGGCGGTTACGAACGAGCATCATGTCCTCGGCCCTACTTCAGTTACGTATGGCGTACGAGTGTGTGATCCAGCAAAGCCGCGCCGACGCTTAAGGCGCGTTTGAATGAACACTTTGTCCTCCTCAAAGGCGCGGGAGATTGCCGCGCTGATTCTTCGCCGCAACGGTAGTGAATTACTCGTATGCAGAATAGCTGTGTACTCACGGGACTCCTCTTCGATGAGGTACTGGAGGAAGGTCTGAACACGCGTGAACCTATCCTCCAAATCCGTCCGGTGTACGAGGTTCAGAATGTTCGCAAAGAGGGTCGGATCTGCTATCGGGGTGTCCTCGAGCATCAGGTCCAAATAAGCGAACCGCGCAGCGAGATCGCGCGCGTAGTAGCGGCCGGCCGGGGTAATGCGGTAAGCCCTGCCGATGACGCCGGAATCATAGAGTTCGTTCTCAACGGTTGAGAAGGCCGCCAACGCTTTCAGCGATTCAGTGAGGTCTGTTGAGCTCGTTCCAATCCGCGCGAACTCTCGTTCTATCGAATCCACACCAACGAAGCCCTGCCCATAGGTGCTCGTTCGATTCCGATTGAAGAACAGAAACTCCAGCAGACGAAGTTTCGTGAAATGAGACGGCCTGACCTCATCCGAAATTGAGTAGAGATTAAGGATGGGGCTGAGGTCGCTATGGTAGTAGCGGAGATCACCGAGTCCTATGGACTTGATGAACTCGTGCACGGGTATCGTGTAGTACGACTGTTCGCGCGCAATGGAGAGGATCTTGCTCGCGTCGGTGTGTCCAGACAGCATGAACTGCTGGAACATTTCCATGGCCTTTCGGAGGTTCCCCATTGCGAGCGACTCCAGGAAGAATCGTACGCGCCTCCCCTGATGCATAATCGACGCCCGAACCAGTGTGAGGAAGTCCACAATGTCCTTAACCTGCGACTCGTCCGTTAGCAAATGGCGTGCCGGGCCGCTTTGCGAAATCTGAGACGCAATGAACTCGAGACGCCGGCTAAGAATCTCGACGACACTCACCGAGGGCAAGGTGTGAGCATCACGCTGATACGTGGCCAACGTTCCCTTACGGGAGGACCGAAAGTAGGTCTCCTCCCACATCGAGAGAATTGAGAATGCATTGCATCGTTCCGATATCGAATGCGCAAAGGCAAATATCTCCTGCTGCAACTGAAAGTCCAGCTGATCGACGTTGTCGAAGAGGAACACGCAGCGGACCCCGCGCTTGTCCGAGAGGTGCCGAATGGTGCGCGTCAGATGCTGCTCGCGCTCGTTGTACCGCTCCAGCAAAAAGTCGGCGATCCTCTCCTCGTATCGCTTCTTGTTCTGCTTCTGAAGCACCGCTAAAGGGCCCAGTGTGAGCTCCTTGATCTCATACGCGTAGACCTTTCGAAGCTCAGGTGCGGTCAGACTCGAATAAACCGTATTTCCGGTAAGGGCCTTGTGGAGGTGATGATAGAAGAACTCGCGAACGGCTGAGCCAGGTTCAAGTAAGCGGAAGTCCAGCGGAACGAACATATGTTGCTTGAGAAGGCCCTTCAAGTCGACTCGCAGAAAATGATGCACGAAAGTCGTCTTGCCGGAACCGACGCGCCCCAATAGCAGTAGGACCTCGCCGTGGGGCGGGAGGGCGAGGTGCCTCCTTAGACGTGTCTCGATACCAGCTGAAACTTTACTAAGTTCGGCGTGCTCGACGACGCGTCCGCTGTCCAGGAGTGTTGCCGAAAGACTGACACTAAGCCTATGCTCGACTGTTTCGAGCACCTTCTTGAGTGGCGCGCTAGTTACGAACAATTGACGCAATTTTTCGCCTGAAGGATCGGTTACGATCTCGCCCATATACTCCGTGAGCAGCGGTTCGAGGTCAACGCTGAGTAAATTCCGGGAAACAGTCTCTTTTTGGCTGCGGACTTGGTCAGTGATCCTCTCGGATTGGAACAGCTGTGAGTCGAATGGCTGAAAAGCACGGGCGATAGAATTGTTATCAACCTGATGCTTCGCTAGGAGTGTCCAAAAGTCGACAAAGCGGTGTTCGATGTCGTCAAAGCCATTAAAAACTATGGTTCGACTGTTTCCCAATTGGATGCCATCCGTAAACGCGCGGAAGATGACCCATTGGAGTCCATTAGTGATAACGGCGTATTCGATTCCGTTGCGCCAACAATATCCGCAAACCTGGTCGACATAGCTTTGAAGGTTCTTTACTGTTCTCAGCACACCACCCAGAGTAAAGGCTCTGGCGACCGAAATATCCCGTGGAAGGCGAAACGTGTCGCCGGACTTCTTGGCTTCGATCACAACGAGCGGCCTGTTCGTGAGCAGCACGTAGTCCATAAAGCCGGGGTTGGCGTACTCTTCCCGCTTTACATTCGCGTGGGGCCAGTCGAGCACCTCATGCAGCATTCGAGAGATCACCCGAGCTCTTGTGTCGGCTTCCGTTTGCCCAGGGAGGTCGAACGCGCAGAACTCCGCTTTCAGTTTCATATACGCCGCAAATGCATCGTCGCTGGTCTTCATCACGCAGCTCCTATGACCGAACCCCATCCTAACCGACTGCGTGATGCGGTTCAAGCAGCCGAAGCTGCCTGGAGCGGAGGCGTCGCTCGTCGACCGGCTCAGTCCCCGGCTTGGGAGTTCTCACGGATCGAGGTTCCCTCGTGGCAGGCGCCCTCTGCCGAAATGGGCCTCAAGAAGTCCTTTCGGTTTCAATCTGCTGATGCACGTCGCAGCCGCCACCTGTCCGTAAAACCCAAACCGTATAGCTGACAGCCGCACCCGATTCCTGTTGCGAATCGCCTTCTCACCAGCGCAAACGCCCACGAAGTCCCGTTGGGGGAAGTTTGCCACCTCGCAGCTCCCCTTGACCGCCATATTCATTTTCATCTATATTCATAATATGGAATGTTCGGTGCTCTTCACCGACGAATTCGAGTCCTGGTGGAATAGCTTGAGCATCGAAGAGCAGGAGAGTGTGACGTATTCCGTGGATCTGCTTGCGCGGTTTGGTATCGAGTTGAAGTTTCCCCACTCTTCCGGCATCTTCGGAAGCCGCTACGCCCTCATGCGCGAGTTGCGCATCGGCGCCAGGGCCGGCCCTACCGGGTCCTGTATCCCTTCGACCCCCAGCGGAATGCCGTGCTGCTGATCGGCGGCGACAAGACAGGAAACGAAAAGTGGTGTGAAACTTCCGTGCCCCTGGCAGACCGCCTCTACGAACGGCACCTGATCGAACTGGAAGAGAGTGACGACCATGGCAAAAGCAAAAAACTTTAGCGAACTCCGAAATCGACTACCGGCGGAATCGCTCGCCCGCGTCGAGGCCCGCGTCAAAGTCACCCTGCATGACATGGCTCTCGATGAACTACGCACCGCCCGTGAATTGACCCAAGAGCGTCTGGCGGAAACCCTGGGCATCAAGCAAGCCACCGTCTCGAAGATTGAGCGGCAATCCGACATGTACGTCAGCACCCTAGCCAAGTTTGTCGAGGCCATGGGAGGCACACTGGAAATCCGCGCCCGCTTCCCGGAGGGCTCCGTGCGCATCAAGCAGTTCTCCGATGCACGGTCTCCGAGCGCCGGATGACCGCCCGTTCGGCAGCCGTATAGATCCCGTGATACGCCCTTGGACGAAGCCGCTTCGCGGCAGTGACGAGTGCCAGAGTGTACTTCGTCACGACGATTGCGGCGCAACGGAGTCGGCGGTGGGATTGCTCTCCAGGTCCCCGGAGCCGCCGAACCGCGTAAACCTTTTTCACAACATATTGTCTCAGCAGAATCAATCACTTACGTATTTGACCCTGCCACGGCATAGTACACTGTGGACAGGGGGGAATCCGCTTTGAGCACTGTCCGAAATTGGCTTCGTTCCGTATATCACGTGGAGCAGCCGCCAACTGCCCGTTTCCGCTGTCCCGGCGTCCCCAGCCGCCAATCGGCGCATTTTGGCTTTGTTCCGTCATCCTGGCAACGCGGCCAGTGCCGGCCCGCGATTGCCGCCGGGTCATTTGCTCTCCGGCTCAAGAATGCCGCTTTCCGGGCCTCGCCCCTTAGCGTCGCATCGGATGCGGCGGTGGCCGCCACTTGCTCGCCCAGCCCCATCCCGGCCCTCTTCGGCAGCCGTATCGCATTGAAAATAAATCACTTACGTGAAGCCACCCGGATCATCAATCTCCGTGGCCATCCGTGTGACGCATCTTGCCAAAAAAGCCCTCCAGATGCGTCACAAAATCTCAAGCCACCACCGCAACCCATTGAAAAAGAGGATCTTACAACGTCACGATTAACAACTCCACACACCCGGACAGATGCGTCACCCGGCTGGGGTGCTTCTCCGGCCCGGGGAAGCCGGTCCCCGGTCTGCTGATGTTTAAAGAGCCATGACCACGGGTTCGGTCGGCGCCCCTGCGCGCACGACTAACTTTTCATCTGTGTTACTCTGAGATTTCCACGTGTGCCAGCGCGTGTCAGCGAAGCTCTCGTTCTGCGTACTTACCCGCTGAAAGAAGCCGACCTCGTCGTCAGCTTTCTCACCAGGGACCAGGGGATGTTGCGGGGCGTCGCCAAGCGGGCGCGTCGTCCGAAGAATCCGTTCGGCGCGGGGCTGGAGCGGTTATCGCACGTGCGGATGGCGTACTTCCAGCGCGAAACCCGCGAGCTGGTAAACCTGGATTCTTGCGAATTGATCCGTTCCCAATTCGGTCTGGTTTCCGATTACTGGGCAGGTGTGGCGCTGGACTACTTCGCGGAGGTTTCCGAGCAGTTGCTCCCCGCCGCGGAGCCGAATGAGAGGTTTTTCCGCCTCTTGCTGGCCGTGCTGGACGACCTTCAGCCGAAAAGCCAGGTGTGGCGGGCGGTGACGTACTTTTCGTTGTGGGCGCTCCGGCTCTCCGGATGGATGCCCGAACTGGGAAGCGCCCCGAAATTGAGTTCGGTATCCAGGGCGATTGCCCTGGAGATGCTGCGGGCCCCCGTGGCGCAGCTTTCGAAGACGGATTGGGACCAGGGAACCGCGGCGGATTTGCGCCGCTTCCTGGTGCGGCAGATCGAGTCGCACATCGAACGGCGCTTGGTGACGGCGGCGCTGTTTGAAGAAGTGTCGAGTTAGCGGATGCAATCGTTTCAAGAAATCATCTTCAAGCTGAAGCAGTACTGGGCCGACCGCGGCTGCATCATCCAGGAACCTTATGACGTGGAAGTCGGCGCCGGCACCATGTGTCCCGAAACCTTCCTCCGCGTGCTGGGTTCAGAGCCCTACCGCGTCGCCTATGTCCAGCCCAGCCGCCGCCCGGCCGACGGCCGTTACGGCGACAATCCCAACCGCCTCTACAAGCATTCCCAGCTTCAGGTCATCCTGAAACCCTCGCCCGACGACATCATGGAGCAGTACCTGGCCAGCCTCGAGGCAATCGGCATCGACCTGCGCCAGCATGATATCAAGTTCGAAGAGGACAACTGGGAAGCCCCCACGCTGGGCGCCTGGGGTATCGGCTGGCAGGTCATGCTGGACGGCCTCGAAATCACCCAGTTCACTTATTTCCAGCAGTGCGGCGGCATCGACCTCGACCTGGTTCCCGCCGAGCTCACCTACGGGCTTGAGCGCCTCGCAGCCTTCCTCCAGGTGAAGGACAGCGTTTACGACATCGAGTGGGCCAAGGGCGTTTCCTATGGCGATGTCCGCCACCGGGAGGAGTTGCAGTACTCCGTCTACAACTTCGAGATGGCCGATATTCCCACCCTGTGGAAGCTCTTCGGCCTGCACGAGGGCGAAGCTGCACGGCTGCTGGCGGCCTACGACCCGAAGTCGCCCGACAAGCGGCGCTTCCCGCTGCTGCCGGCGTACGACCACGTGCTGAAGTGCTCCAACCTCTTCAACACGCTGGATTCGCGCGGCGCCGTCAGCGTCACCGAGCGCGTGGGCGTGATCCAGCGCGTGCGCAAGCTGGCGGTGGGCGTGGCGCAGGCCTGGCTGGATCAACAACTAGTCCAGCAGGAGGTGGCACTGTGAGCCTGCCATTCCTGTTTGAGATCGGCGTCGAAGAGATTCCCGATTGGATGATTCCGGACGCGCTGGAAAACCTGCGCGTCCTGTTTGAAAAGCTCGAGATTCCGTACGAATCCGTGACCCTCGACGCCACCCCGCGCCGCCTGGTGTTGCGCGCCGAAGGGTTGCCCGCGCGCCAGGCCGATAGCCAGGAGCGCGTGCTCGGCCCCGCCAAATCGGCCCCCGCCCAGGCCGTCGAGGGCTTCGCGCGCAAACAGGGCGTGAAACCCGAAAACCTCGCCGTCGAAGCCACGCCCAAGGGCGATTACTACAGCTTCATCCGAAAGGTCCCGGGCCGCCTCACCAAGGACATCCTGGCGGAGACGCTCGCCGGCATCATCCTCCAGATCTACTTCCCCAAGACGATGTACTGGACCGGCAAGGGCGGCCCGCGCTTCATCCGCCCCATCCGCTGGATCGTGGCCATGCTCGGCGACCAGATCGTGCCCTTCGAGCTGGCCGGCGTGCGCTCGGGCGCTCTCACTTCCGGCCACCGCCGGCTGGGAGCCAAAGAGATCGCCGTCACGCCCGCCGATTACGTCCAGCGCCTCCGCGATCATTACGTCGTCCTCTCGGCCGAGGAGCGGCGCAACCGCATCCGTGACGGGCTGGCCGGCGTCCGCTTGAAGCCCGACCCGGCCCTGCTCGAAACCCTGGTCTACCTCACCGAATACCCCACGCCCATCGTGGGCAGCTTCGACCCGCAGTTCCTCGAGCTTCCCGAAGAGGTGCTCGTCACGGTGATGCGGCATCACCAGAAGTATTTTTCCGTCGAGGACGCCCAGGGCAAGCTGGCGCCCCAATTTGCGACGGTCATGAACATCGATGCCGATCCCGAAGGCTTCGTCCGCCGCGGCAACGAGCGCGTATTGCGCGCGCGCTTCAACGACGCCCGCTTCTTCTGGGAAACCGATCAGAAGAAGAAGCTCGCCAACCGGCTGCCCGATCTGGCGCACGTCACCTTTCAGGCCAAGCTGGGTTCCTATCGCGACAAGACCAAACGCATCATGGCGCTGGTGAAGGAACTGGGCGGCAAGGCGCTGGCCGTGCGCGCCGCCAGGTTATGTAAGTGCGACCTCACCACCGAACTGGTAAAGGAATTCACTGATCTTCAGGGCGTGGTGGGCGGCCTCTACGCGCGCGCACAGGGCGAGCGCGCCGAGGTCTGGCAGGCCATCTACGACCACTACAAGCCGGAGAGCATGGAGGATGCCATCCCCCGCAACCTGGCCGGCCGCTACGTTTCCCTGGCCGACAAGCTCGACACGCTGCGCGGCTGCTTCCGCGTCGGCATGATTCCCACCGGCTCGCGCGATCCGTTTGCCCTGCGCCGCGCCGCCCAGGGCGTGGTGAGGATCATTGTGGAAGGCAAGCTGGATGTATCGTTGGACGCTCTGCTCGCCCCCGACGCGTCCAAGCACGCCCAGCCCCCGGCCCCCGGCCCCCGGCCCCCGGCCCCCGAGCCCCCAGCCCCCGCCCCCCCGCCCCCGGCCCCTGGCCCCCGGCCCCCGGCCCCCGGCCTCCGGCCCCCGGCCCCCGAGCCCCCAGCCCCCGCCCCCCCGCCCCCGGCCCCTGGCCCCTGGCCCCCGGCCCCCGGCCCCCGGCCCCCCGACCCCCTACGGGACTTCCTCGCCGACCGCGTCCGCTTCTATTTCAAGGATCACCGCGGCTTCCAGTATGACGAAGTGAACGCCGCCATGGCCGCCGGTTGGAGCAACCTGGTGGACCTCGAGGCCCGCCTGGTGCGCATCCGGACACTTCGCGCCACGCCGGATTTCGAGCCTCTCGCCGCCAGCTTCAAGCGCATCCGCAACATTCTGGTGCAGGCGGGCTTTACGGGCGGCGGCGCCATTCGCCAGAGCCTGCTCGAGCCGGGGCCGGAGCTGGAGCTTTACCAGGAGTTCACCCAAATCGCCGGCCAGCCCATCGAGAGCGTGATCTCGAAACTGCGGCCCAAAGTCGATCTGTTCTTCGACAAAGTGCTGGTGAATGCGCCGGACGCGAGCGTCCGGCAAAACCGTTTGACGTTGCTGCACACGCTGTTGGCGGAGTTTTCCACCATGGCGGATTTTTCTGAAATCGTTACTAATTCATAGGAGCCAAGCATGAAGAAGCTAGTCTATTCGTTCGGCAACGGAACCGCCGACGGTGATGGAAAAATGAAGGATACGCTCGGCGGCAAAGGCGCCGGGCTCGCCGAAATGTGCCGGGCCAAGCTGCCGGTGCCCCCCGGCTTCACCATTTCCACCGAGGTCTGCAACATCTACTTCCACCACCACAACTCTGTTCCGGCGGAGATCCACGAGCAGATGCTGGAAGCGCTCAAGATCCTCGAAGAGCGCATGGGACAGAAGCTGGGCGACGTCGAGAACCCGCTGCTGGTCAGCGTGCGCTCCGGCGCCAAATTCTCCATGCCGGGCATGATGGACACCATCCTCAACCTCGGCCTCAACGACCAGACCGTCAAGACGCTGGAAGCCAAGAGCGGCAATCCCCGGTTTGCTTACGATTGCTACCGCCGCTTCATCCAGATGTACGGCAACGTGGTCCTCGACATCCCCAAAGACGAGTTCGAGAAGATCTTCGACGGCCAGAAGAAGAAGGCCGATGCCAAGCTCGATACCGGCCTGACGGCGGAAGACCTGAAGCAGGTCATCGTGGGCTACCAGAAGCTGATCGAGAAAAAGACCGGCAAACCCTTCCCGCAGGATGCCATGGACCAGCTCCAGGGAGCGCGCGATGCCGTGTTCCGCTCGTGGTTCAACGATCGCGCCATCCATTACCGCAAGATGAACCAGATTCCGGACGACCTGGGCACCGCCGTCAACGTGCAGGCCATGGTGTTCGGTAACCTGGGCGAAACCTCGGCCACCGGCGTGGGCTTCACCCGCAATCCGGCCACCGGCGAGAAGGCCTTCTACGGCGAGTTCCTCGAGAACGCACAGGGCGAAGACGTGGTGTCCGGCATTCGCACGCCGCGGCCCTTCTCCGAGCTTTTGAAGTGGAATCCCGCGGTCTACAACCAGCTCCGCGAAAACACCACCATGCTCGAGAAGCACTACCGCGACATCCAGGACTTCGAGTTCACCGTCCAGGATGGCAAACTGTTCATGCTCCAGACCCGCAACGGCAAGCGCACGGGGCCGGCGGCGGTTCGCATCGCCGTCGAGATGGTGGACGAAGGCCTCATCAGCAAGCGGGAAGCCGTCCTCCGCGTCGACCCGCAACAGCTCGATCAGCTCCTGCACCCGGTGCTCGATCCGGCGTCCAAGAAATCGCTTGCCAAACTGGCCACCGGCCTGCCCGCCTCGCCCGGCGCGGCGGTCGGCGCCATCGTCTTCACCGCCGACGATGCGGTGGAAAAGGCCAAAGCGGCGCCCGTCATCCTGGTCCGCAAAGAGACCGTTCCGGACGACATCCACGGGATGGAAGTGGCCAAGGGCATCCTCACCTCGCGCGGCGGCATGACCAGCCACGCGGCGGTGGTCTGCCGCGGCATGGGCACTCCCTGCGTGGCCGGCGCCGAAGGTATCGCCGTCGACGAGCACAAGAAGGAAGTCGGCGTCACCGTGGGCGGCAAGGCCCTCACTCTCAAGGAGGGCGACTGGCTGTCGCTGGATGGCTCCACGGGCGAAGTTTACGCCGGCAAGGCCAACACCCTCGATGCCGATCCCTCCTCCGGCGTGCTGAAGTCCTTTATGGAATGGGCCGACGAATTCCGCGGCAAGTTCGGCGTGCGCGCCAACGCCGATATCCCCCGCGATGCCAAGGTGGCCCGCAGGTTCGGCGCCGAGGGCATCGGCCTGTGCCGCACCGAGCACATGTTCTTTGCCGAGGACCGCATCCCCCACATGCAGGCCATGATCCTGGCCCGCGACGAGAAGACCCGCCGCAAGGCTCTGGCCAAGCTTCTGCCCATGCAGCGCCGGGATTTCGTCGGCCTCTTCGAAGTCATGAACGGCTTCCCCGTGGTGATTCGCACCCTCGATCCGCCGCTCCATGAATTCCTGCCCAAACGCGAGGACCTGATGGTCGATAACGCCATCCTGCCCTATGCCGATATCAAGAAGAAAAGGGAGCTGGCGGCCACCTACCAGCGCTTCGGCGCCGAGGTGAGGAACCTCAAGACCGTGCTGGCGGCGCTGCTCAAGCGCGTCGAGGAATTGCACGAGTTCAACCCCATGCTGGGGCACCGCGGCTGCCGTCTCGGCATCACCTATCCCGAGATCACCGAGATGCAGGCGCGCGCCGTCTTCGAGGCCGTCGTCCAGGTGGCCAGGAAGGGCGTGAAGGTGATTCCCGAAGTCATGATCCCGCTCATTGGCGGCGTCAAGGAGTTCGACAACCAGAAGAAGATCGTGGTCCAGGTAGCCGAGGAAGTTCTCGGCAAGGCCGGCCGCAAGGATCTGAAGTACATGGTCGGCACCATGATCGAGATCCCGCGCGCCGCCCTCACCGCTTGCGACGTAGCCAGGGAGGCCGACTTCTTCAGCTTCGGCACCAACGACCTGACCCAGACCTGTATGGGCCTCTCCCGCGACGACTACACCAAGTTCCAGAAGGACTACGAAGACCGCAAGATCTTCCCCAACGATCCCTTCGCCGTTCTGGACCAGGAAGGCGTTGGCCAACTGGTGAAGATGGCCGTCGAGCGGGGCCGCAAAACCAATCCCAAGTTGGAAATCGGCATCTGCGGCGAGCACGGCGGCGAACCCAGCTCGGTCGAGTTCTGCTACCGCGTGGGCATGGATTACGTTTCCTGCTCCCCGTACCGCGTGCCCATCGCCCGCCTGGCGGCTGCCCAGGCAGCCATTTCGGGCGATAAGTCGGAAACCCAGCGGACGGCGTAGACCGCCCGCAAACCATCAAGGCCGGGGCTCGGTCCCCGGCCCGGGGGGCCCGTGATAAGGTGGTCATGAGAGGCCCCCGGTGTCCACACAGCCGAAAACATTCCTCACCCCCGAAGAATACCTGGAAATCGAGCGCGAAGCTGAATACAAGAGCGAGTACTTCCAGGGCGAGATGTTCGCGATGGCCGGTGCCGGCCAGGCACACAACCTGCTGGTAGCGAACCTGGTAGCCGGGCTTCACCATCAACTCCGGTCACGCCCCTGCCAACTGTACCCGAGCGATATGCGTGTGCGGGTTCCCGCAACCGGGTTGTATACATATCCCGACGTAGTGGTGGTCTGCGGCGAGCCCCAATTCCTGGACGAGCAACGGGACACCCTGCTCAATCCCAGCCTGTTGGTTGAGGTGCTTTCTCCCTCCACGGAAGCCTATGATCGCGGACGAAAGTTCGAGCACTACCGTTCGATCGAGTCGTTCGGCGAATATCTCCTGGTCGCCTCCGACCGCGTTCACGCCGACCTGTACACCCGTCAGCCCGACGGCCGGTGGATGCTCACGTCAGCCGGCCGCTTGGAAGACTCCCTCGACCTCGAATCCGTCGGCTACCGGCTCGCTCTCGTCGATTTGTACGAGAGAGTCGACCTACCCGGATTCCAGCCCACCGCCGCGTAAGGCGCCGAGCTTCTCAGGCGGCCAAGGAATCTCTGGCCGCTCGCTCTTTCACCAGGCGTGGCCCTGTCCCCAGCGCTTCGCGCGCCAGGGCGGCGATCAAGACCAGAAACATCACCGCCGTCAATACCTCCGGTGGACCAAGGCCGCCTGCCAGCGAGGTGGAGGTGTGGTCTCCCAGGAAAACCAGCGAGCCACCGTGCCGCTCATACCAGCCGCCCCAGTTCAGCGCGTCCTCCTGGCGCCACCGTTGGAACTGCGCCTGGAGCGTGGCTACGGTCTGCTGTCCGGCGGCGTCGGCAGGTTTAAGTCTGCGCAACTCCGCGAGCCATTCATCCGAAACGGCGTATTGGTGTTTTAGAAGCCAATTGCCCCACGCGAACTTGGAGAGGGAATGTGCCTGCGGCAAACCCAGGGTGGCTTTCCCTTTCACCACCTCAAAGCCGGCGAAGACCGTATCGGTGAGAGTGTTCTCGGCGCTTTCCATCCGCGCCTGCAAGAAGATTCCTAACCCGAAATCCAGCGCGCAACCCGCGATGACCAGACACGACACGCCCCGGGGCAGAGACGCGAAGTAGCCCGCCAGCAGCGTCACGCCAAGAAGGATTAACGGCTGCAAGGTGACGTGCGCTTGGCCGAGGGGGTCCCTTTCCCCGATCACGACAACCCCCAGCACCAGGCAGAACGGGACCAGCATCGACCAAAACTTCCTCTCGGGAGCAACCCGCCCGCGATCGCCTCGCCACCAGGCCCAGCAAAGCAGATAGAGCACGGTAAAGCCTCCGGCCGCGCCCATGGCGAAGATCAGGTTGGTCTGGTAAATCAAGAAGAAGTAGTCGCGCACCCATCCCGCGGCCGTGGGTTGATCGAAAAGCTCTAGCCTTGCATTGCTCCGCAATGGGTGCGGCACCACGGTATCGGCGAAATTCCCGGCGATCTTCGCAAGGCCGTGGTCGGCGTTGCCCAAAGGCTGGACCGAGGTGTTAGAGGTGAACGTCGTCTTGGCGCCGTAAACCGCGATGGACCAGCCGAACCAGGTCGCCAGCAAGGCGCCACTGACCGCGACTATGACCGCCAGCTCGCGCCACCTGTTCGGGCGCTTGCGAAATGCGAAGACCAGGTAGTCGAGCGCCATGAAGACAACATAAGGCCCCGCCGAATAGTGCACCAGCGTCGCCGCGGAGAGGGCCGTAAATGCCGCCACGATTCGCAGCCTGTCGTGCTTTCGCAGCCCGGCCAGGTAGAAGGCGATCGCCAGCACCACGTAGAATGCCGCTAATAGCTTGGTCCAGGTGTAAGTGGCGTTCTGCATGACCAGGGGGTTCAACGCCAACAGAGCCAGTAGCGGCAGGATTCGCCGCCGCCGTCCCGTGAGGGCGGGCATGAGCAGACAGCACGGCAGAAATACCAGCAGGTTCAGGAATGTGAACGTAATCTGAAAAAGTTCGAACCGGTCGCCAGCCTGCGCCAGGAAGAACGTGCCCAGCAGGTTCATCATTGGTGGCCGGGACGGCAGCGGGAACAGGCCCAGGAACCGGGTGCCTCTCGCAAGGTGGTGCAGGAAGAAGAGCGACCTTTGAAAATGCTCCAGCCAGTCGCCCCACCATCGGCCTCCCGAGTAGTGCCGGATCATGCAGAGGATTGCCAGCGTCCAAACCAGCAGAAACACGAAGCCAAAGACAGTCTTGCGAAACTGCACGGACGCCGCCAGCCGGGCCGCATCGGAAAAGGCCAGGCCCCCCAACAGGAGGCATACCACCGACACCGACCAGAACAGGCCGGTGCCTTCCGGAGTGGCCGCATCTTTCATCGGCAAGCCTGCCCAGTAAAACACGAAACAAGCCAGGTATAGAAGAATCAGCGACAGCCCCACCGACCCGCAGAGCTTCTCCAACGGGCTCCACGGAAACTTCCGTACGAAGAAGAATCCCGGCGCGAAAGCACAGAGAGGCAGCAGGATCAGCAGCAGGAGCACTCTTGCGATCAGCATGGACGGACTCACTGTGAGATTCGGCCGGATCGCGACCCGGTTGCGGCCGGCACTGGCCAGATCTCCAATGCGTTGATTTTGGCCAAACGAAGTTTCGGCCACAGCCCGATCGTAATCAGCCCGTTGCGGGCTTCGGCCCGAATCTCCTTGATGAGCGGCTTGGCCGCCCCGCCAGCCTCCCGAAAAATATCGAAATCCTGGAATACCGTGGTATGGTTGACCAAGACGTCGAAGACCCGGGCGTTCGGACCTCCATAGGAAAGCTCGATGAAATGCAGCCGGACCATGTATGTGCCGGTGTTTACCGGGATCGAATACTCGCAAGACAACTGACAGTCCCGTTCGAAGTAATACAGGGCGGACACCCCTGGTAGCGGCGCCCGTGGGTCAAGCGCCGCTCCCCACCCACCGTAAAAATAGTCGTCCGGCTGCCAGCCGGTCTCCGGCAGATCGGCCACGCTTGCCGCGCCGCTTCGCAGTCGAAGAGGGAGTCTCACCGGCGGCCGCAACCCTGCCGTCTCCCCCCGGCGGAGAAAGATACGATTGCTGTCCACGTCGTGCAGCAAATCGAAGTTCGCATCCACATAGCGCCGCAGTTCCGGGGTGTTCTCATAGCCCAGGCGCCACCGGTCCTTGAAAAACATGCGGCCCGGACCTATGTCGTCCACAAATACTTTCGGAGGGTTGGCTCGCAGATCCCTCATATATCGCGCGACGCCGTACTCTTGAAGCGGGTTGTCCTCGATCACCCCACCTGGCGAAGGTTCACGGGTCGCACTTCGCGTTCCCGTCAAGACATAAAGCTCGGGCGACCAACCCCAGACGGCCATAAGGTCGCCGGGTTTCACCAGTTGACGTAAGCACAGAGCTCCGATAGTCACGGGATCTCTCGGATAGGTGGCCAGACGGTCGAGTGACTGCCCATTGTCGGCGGCGCCTTGGATAATGGGCGCTACCACCGTAAGCGCGACGAAGGTCCATGTGCATTTCCAGACGCTCCAGCGCGGCAGCAGGAACGCCAAAGCAGCGGCGGCAGCCAGGCTCGCTGGCAAGAAGAGGAATATCAGATAGTGCTCAACCGCGCGGCCAGGAGTGCAAATCGCGTACAGGCTCGCCACAAACAGGCCGATGGCCAGTACGTCCGCCGGAGATGGCCTCCATTTCCCATTCCCGAGCCCCGCCAGCGCCACTAGGGCGACAAACAGCGGAATCCACAAAAAGTATCGCTGGATCTCCGCCACTCCTGTCGCGAATTGAAAAAACGAACTGGGCGTCCAGCTTACCTGGGGTCTTCCTGCATACAAGAAGTTGCCGACCACATAAGACTGGTAGAAATCCGTGAGCACACCACAACATGCGAGGGGAATCAGAATCGCCAGCAACACCGCCATCGGCCCGGCAATCAACCATCCAGCGGCCCTCCATCGGTGCTGCCTGGGATAGCGCCAGATCGTTGCCAAAGCCGCCCCCCCGATCACCGCGCCCATCGGCACGGTTTGAAGCTTCGCAAATGGCAGCAATCCCAGCACCAATCCAAGAAGGAACCATGGACGACCGCCATCCGCAGCCCTAAAATAGAGCCGCGCCAGAAGCCACACGGAGGCGGCGATCAGCACGCTGCACACGCACTCCGTGCAGCATTGCACCAGGTCGAACATGCGAAACTGCAATATGGCCGCGAACAGCGGCAGAACACTGAGACGGGCGGCCCACTCGGGCATGAGAAGTCGCGCCGTCAGGTAGAGGAAGACCATGACGCCCCAGAAAGCCAAGACGTTCGCCAGGCGGGCGCCGGCATAATCGAGCGGCACTCCTACCAATCTCAGAATCGCGAGATAGTAAAATGTGATTGGCCCGTTGGATCCCCCGTCCATCGCGCGCCAGAAAATAGGGTCGTGCAACAGGCTCCGAGCACCGACGATGAGATTCCCTTCATCCGGGTTCGGCAGCAACGGCAGGAACAAGGGCAGCCTGCTGAGAACCGCGGAAACCAGGAGCACGCCGCAGTATGCCGGCGCCGAATAAATTCCGCGGAGGAACGCGGAAGGCCAGGAACGCAGAGGAGCCAGGGCCAGCCCCAGACACACACATACCAGCAGGACCGTCAGCACGTTCTGATAGCCGTCGATTCCCCCCAGGACGCTGGAATGCCCGGCGATGAACTGAGTATAAGCGTATGCCCAACCTCTCAGATCGGCGGCCATGATTTCTATACCATGACATGGGGGGTCGTGAAAAGGCAAACCTGGATCACCGCCCAACACTTTCCGGTACTGTTCCAATTGACTGCCGGTCGAGGCTATCCGACAATGGAATGGCTTTGCTCCTTCGGAAACACCTGAATCCGTTGGCCCTCTGTGCCATGCTGCTGGTGGCCTTCGCGCTGGCCCGGATCGTTGCCACGTACCGGGTTTTCAACCAGACTTTTGACGAGCCGGCCCACATCGCCTGCGGAATCGAGTGGCTGGATCTAGGACAGTATCGCTACGAACATCAGCATCCGCCGCTGGCCCGCGTCGCTGCCGCCCTAGGCCCTTACTTAGCGGGAATCCGCTCTTCAGGGCTGACATCGGTCTATAACGAAGGCAATGGGATTCTCTACACCGGAACGCACTACTTTCGAACCCTGGCGCTGGCCAGGATGGGAATTCTGCCGTTCTTTGTGATCGCCTGCCCCTTGGTATGGTCGTGGAGCCGCCGCCTTTTCGGAACCGGCGCGGCGCTGGTATCCACCCTGCTCTTCACCATGCTTCCCCCCATCCTGGCCCATTCCGGGCTGGCCACCACGGACATGGCGTGCGCCACGTTTGTGTTCGCTTCCACTTACGCCTTCAGCCGCTGGCTGGAGCGTCCCGCCTGGCGGCAGAGTCTTCTTCTGGGCGGTAGCGCAGCCCTGGCGGCGCTTTCCAAATTCTCGTCGCTGGCCTTTCTGCCCGCCTGCATGTTGGCCGTCCTGCTCCTGTACTGGTTCATCGAGCGCCCGCCGCTGGCGGCCTTCCGGCGAGAGGCTCTTCGCAGGACGGTCTCGCTGATCTTCGCGGCGGCGGTTCTTTTCATGGTGATCTGGGCCGGCTATCGTTTCTCGGTGGGCCGTGTGACGACAGCGAGCCGGCCCCATGAAACCATCGACCGATTTCTGCCCGAATCCCGCCTGCCAGCCTATGAATTCTTCGATGGAATCGGCCAAGTGGAGTATCACAATACCATAGGCCACGATTCCTGGCTTCTGGGCGAATACCGCACGAATGGCTGGTGGTACTTCTTCCCCGTGGTCGTCGCCGTCAAGACACCTATCGCGTTTCTGCTCCTCTGCTTCATCGGCTTTTTCTGCCTGGCGCGCCAATCCGTCGCGAAGATTCGCTGGCAAGAGTGGGTTCCTGGAGTGTGTGTCCTCGTGATCCTGCTGATATGCATGACGAGCAGGATCGATCTGGGGGTGCGGCACATCTTGCCGATTTACCCGCTGCTGGCGATGGTTGCGGGCCTCGGGCTAACCCGTCTCTTTGAGGCCGGCCGTGCCAGAAAGGCTGCGGCCGCCTGGGGCCTGGTTCTGGCGCTCTGGCTGGTGGTGTCCTCCATGTGGTCCCATCCCGATTATCTGGCGTACTTCAATGAATTGGCCGGCGGCAAACCCGAGTGGGTTCTGGCCGAATCCGACCTCGATTGGGGGCAGGACTTGCAGCGCCTGAGCAACAAGCTGAAAGAACTGGGTGTCAAGGAAGTTTCCCTGGCTTACTTCGGAACAGCCGATCTCACCCGGCACGGACTTCCCGCCATCAAGAGATTGTCTGCCTACCGGCGAACGACCGGATGGGTGGCCGTGAGTCTCCACATCATGATGATCGAGGCCGCCGCGATCGAGAAGGCTCAGCGCACAAACATGTCTCCCTTTTCCTGGCTGGATTGGGAGATCCCGGTGACCCGGGTCGGCAAGTCCATCGATCTCTATTACGTAAAGTAGCGCCGGCGGCGGAACGCCCGATGCGGGTCTTTGCCGCCGGCGGTGTTGCGCTAGACTGTGGCATGGCGTTACTCGACGACCGCCGCTATCCCCAGCGCCCGTTCATCGGCGTGGCCGCGCTCATTCTGAAACGCGACCGCATCCTCATGGCGCAGCGCGGCAAGCAGCCGCTGATTGGCTGGTGGTCCCTGCCCGGTGGCGCGTTGGAAACGGGCGAGACTCTGGCGGACGCCGTCCGCCGCGAGGTGCGCGAGGAGACCGGCCTCGACATCCGCCCGCTCGGCGTGCTGGAAATCTTCGAGCGCATCATGCGCGATGCCTCCGGCGCGCCCGAGTATCACTACGTGCTCATCGATTACATGTGCCGGGCGATTGGTGGAACGCTCGCGCCTGGCGACGACGTCTGCGCGGTGGAATGGGTGCGCCGCCGCGATCTGCCCAAGCTCCAGATCACGGAGGGCACCCTGGCGGTCATTGAAAAGGCCTTCCGCAAACGCCGAGAATATAGATAAGCCCGAGGCCGCACAATGTCAGCGAGGAAGCGAAACTCAAGCTCCGGGAAAGTGCCCAGAAATGGCGGCATTTCAGAGTGGAGTACTGAGCGGCTTGAGCGGGAGATAGCCAAGGACCTTCCGCCAAATCCGAAACTCGAACACCTTTGCGACTTAATCTTTAGACACGATGACGCTCCTCCCCTGCTCCTTCATTACACCGTCGAGAAGACTGCAAAGAACGTCATTCGAACAACCTCGCTCTGGGCCTTCGACGCCTACGAACTGAAGGATACTCAGGAGGTCAACTACGCCTGCGGTCTGCTAATGGAGCAAATAAGGGGTCGCCATGCCTATTTCCTAAGGCGAGGCGAGCACCTCTTTGCGGACCTGTGCGCAGTGCTTGAAAAGACCTTAGCAAGTCCCAGGGACTGCTATCCCGCCGTGTTTGTCTTCTGCTTGACCGAGAACATAGGCGCCGAGAGGCACTGGCAAGAGTATGCGTCCAATGAGGGCTACGCCCTCGGCTTCCGATTCGGAACACCATGGACGCTCGGATTGTCTGTGCCAACGGATAAGGATACACGGTTAGAGGCCGACGCGGTCATTCGCAGGGTTGTTTATGACCCCAGCTTGCAGCGGCGAATGCTTGACGATGTTCTGGATACCTTTCTGGGAGTGTTCTCAATCTCACCGTGGCGAGCCGGTGCGACCGCCAGCGACTCGCTCCCGGCATATTTGACGAAACAGTTTGTGGAGAATTTCAAGGATTTCGCTAGCCGAGTTGTCGTTTCCATTAAGGCGCCCGGTTATAAGCACGAACGCGAGTGGCGCGTCATTGTTGCGCCAAGGCCGGGAGTTCTTGAGGACGATTTCCGACGCCCGATGGGCTGGATAAGGACACGCCTTCTGGAGGGCGAGGAGCGAAGGTATGCCGTTCTAGTGCCACACCAAGGTGGATTGCTCCCTTTGTGTTCAATGATCGCAGGACCGGGTTGCGCTGCTGACGCCAAGAAGAGCGTCGGTGATGCATTGCGAAGAAGGGGTTACTCATTTCCAGTAACGGAGTTGCCAAACCGTACAGCGGTTCTGTAGCAAACGCACGAACTGTTTGGCGATGATCTCTCGCCTTGCGGTCGTATGCTCAAGGAACGGCACTCCGAGCCGGCGAGTGCCGCACGGTTTCGCGCTTGTATGCACCCAACTTCCGAATCGTCCAGTCGGACGTGGCCCGGCCGCTGTATCGTCGCTCCGGGGTACGGGCCGGCCGAAGGCGAAAGCAACCAGCGCGGGAAGCCTTTGCAGGTGCTCCCACGCATGGTCCCTCCTCGCGGTCACGGGCCTCGATGCTGCGGTTGGAGAGTTCGTGGTACTGCGCCTTGGCAGGTTGTCGCGAAACTCGCTGGAAAGGCGGGACCTGCCGGGCTTAAATGTTTTGCTGCAAGGCGAAGGTGGCGCGGAGCGGAGTTGAAGAGCTCACGTCGGCGGCCATCGGAGCTGCAGGATCAACGG
The DNA here is from genome assembly GCA_049516835.1 of Bryobacteraceae bacterium. Taxonomy (GTDB): domain Bacteria; phylum Acidobacteriota; class Terriglobia; order Bryobacterales; family Bryobacteraceae; genus Fen-178. The sequence continues at coordinate 103,023 of JBEKSR010000002.1, forward strand.
ATGCAGGCCGGGTGTATACTGAACAGGAGCCTGGACTCCAAAATGAGGAGTTCCAGATTGGTGCTCAAAAGACACACTGGGAATCCCAGCGAGGAGTTTGTGCGTGCAGTGATTGGGCAAGGGAGTTAAGTATGGCTTGGATGGAATGCGGGCAGATAAGGGATCGGCAAGGGAAACAGGTTAAGGTAGAGTGGGATAGGGACAGCGGCAAGGTCTCTATTACATGGCCGGGCTTTTTCTCGGGTAGTTTTAAGTACCTCGATGAACGGGCAAAGACGGCTGAGGAAGCCCTTGCCAAAGCACACGCTTACCTGCATTACCGCTAGACTAGAAGGAAGCGGAAAAGGCCTGGGCAGTCTGAGTGCATGCCACGCCGCAGGCTGCGAGCCCTTGACCCTTTGTCGATGGGGCAGGCGAATCGCCTGCCGTCAGTCTCTTCCCTACTTTTCAACAACCTGCTATAGAAGAGATCAAGCTTCGGGAGCGACAGTATTACCGAGGATGTTGAGGTACCTAGCTAATGGCCATGATGGCGTGTATCGAGTGCGGGAATCAGGTTAGTAGCGAGGCGTATCCCTGTCCTCATTGCGGCAAGAATCAACACGGTGTTAAGTGCTGGGCTTGTGAAGCAATAACATTGCAGTCGAAGGCCGTAAAGATCATGGTCTGGGAGTACCATCCGACGTGTTTAGACCAATTCTGCGCCAACATTTTGGCAGGTTGTCCGTGCTGCGCGGAGTGTGGGCAGGATCTGTCAGCTCTGTTGACTCGTGATCAATTGTTAATGCCCCGGTCGCAGACGCCAGATTTTGAGGAGGTCGACCCCGGTACATATGGCTATCAGGAGCTTTTCAAGTTGATGTACCTCTTTCCGAAGTGCCCATCGTGCGGCTACCCGAATGTCCTTGGGGGTATCTCCGCATGTATGAGGTGCGGACTTCCCATTTACCGTCGATCGCATAATTACTGTGAGGCATCATGGAAGAAAGGTGGCTACGTCTATCACTATCCTTTTTGTAGCCCACAGATGCGAAATCCGCCCGAACGGCCCTTTTGCGTTGGTCCAGACGACACAGTGACGTATCAGGTTCATGAAGGCTCATTCGCCCAAGGACCTCCAAGCGGCGTCGAGACAAGCACACCGCTCCCGCCGAACGCAGAGGTTCCTGGACGGATGCCCAGAGGGGGTAGAGCGGCGGTCATCATCGCCCTAGCAGGCGCGGGCGTCTTGACTCTTTTCTACGGTCTCTACTACCTGGAGCTTCAGAATCGGAAGGAAGAGCCGCTACCAGGAGCCGAGACTCCACAAGCGCATTCCTCAGAGGTGGGACCGAAGGAATCCCCGATTCCGGGTGCGGTACCCGCGCCGGAAGTAAGCGGCCCAGCCGAGCAGGTCCGCAATGGACTGGACCTTAAGCGTTACTGCCAGAGTCGTGGCTTCAGCCATGTCACGAATACCGATGGAACCGGGTACGGGTGGCAGTGCATGCCCGGCGGCGTTGGTATTGATGTCCAACAGTTGTGCAAAGACCAGTTTGGGCCCGGCTTCAGCCCCTTTCTCGCAACTCCTGCACCGGGAGGGAAGGACGATTGGCGATGCAGGGGCCACTAGATAGCCGTGCCCGGCCGGCGTACCGTCTCATGGCATTTCAACCAGCTTCAGTTGGGGGTGTCGCCTCTTCCACAGCGGCCCTACCGCCTCTCGCACGACGGATTGGCGTAACGCTCCAGGACGTGCTATTCTGAAACCGGCTTTTGCCACCAGCCGAACGGAGTCGCCTCAACATCTTTTCGGCCAACCGGGTGCTCCGTCCGACATGGCTGTTGCCAGAAAGGATGGACCCAAAGTGTCCTCGCCGAGTAAAACCTTCTGTGAAAGTTGTGGGAAGTCGCTGAACCCTGACACGAGGTTCTGTGGGTACTGTGGAGCTGCCGTTGCGGCGGTTCAGCCAGATAATCCTGTGACGGCGGTAGCGCAGCCGGTACCAGGATCAGCAGACGTCACGCCAGCGACGGCTGCGCTCCCAGACCTGGGCGGCGTCATGCCGGCATCAGAGATGGTACCACCGTTGCCGAAGAGGAGCCGAGCAGTAGTGTGGACCATCCTGACCTGCGCCGTTCTTGGCATCGTTGGGGTAGTGGCTTATAGCATCGTAAAATACGGCACTGGCGACTTGTCTAAATTTGCCCCACAGTTTTCCAAAAAGGCAGAGAACAACCAGAAGGCGACAGAGAGCAGCCAATCGCCTCCTCGTCCACAAAAGGGAGAGTTAACCCGTTCATACGCGGCAGAGGTTATACAGAAGTCTAAGGATTTTCAAGACCCGCCGATTACTACACAGTTCAGTTCAGGATGCGTTCGTTCATTTCCCAACGCGGACGGCCGCAATCGTTGGTTTTTCGCAAGTAGATCGGCTGAACATATTCTTGAATCATCGGGATACGTTGTGATAGCAGACTCTCACGATCCTCAAGGCTGTGCTGCGTCAGGATTGGTAGAAGGTTCTCGTGCGTTTGTGATCTCCCTGACAGAGAAGGGACAACAGAAGAGCAGAGAATGGAAGAAAGAGGAAGGCATGTCAGGCGATTCAACGGTCCCTACCGAAGTACATTGGACGGTTCCGGTTGCGACGAGAGAACTCATAGAAGTTACCGGGATTATGACAGAAGGAAAGATGGCTCGTGTAGAATACACATGGAAGTGCGCTCCAAACGATGTTGGTCAAAACCTTGCTGAGGAATTACAAGGTACAGGCCATGGCACCGCTGATTTCCAATTGTATGATGATGGATGGCGGCTGATTGGTGTACATAATGCATCGCACCAATGAGGACACTTTCTGAAAGACAAGAACTTGTTGAAGTCATCGCAGACAATTTCCGTCGAATGGTGCGGTAGCGATTTGGTTCACCGGCGGAGTCCAACCGGAAGAACTGCCTGGAGTCACTGTGCTGCTTACTGGCCGGAAGGTGCCGTTTCAAAAAATTGTCTGGCGCATCGGAAATTCCGTGGAGTCCCGTCTTGAGCGTTTCGGGGACGGCAACGAAACCCGCAAACGCGAATGGGGGGTTGGGGTTACGTTGCGGCTGAAACACCCTGACCACCAACGGGCCTTGGGAAGCTGTTAGGCCATGGCGACCCAGGCCAATCAGGTTAATTCTTCCAGCAGGTCGAGATCCTTGAGCAAGAGATCGCTCACGACGTCGGCAAGATCGCGGCCCTTCCTTTCCGCGATGCGCTCCAAACGCTTCTGCAACCGGCCGTCAAGGTAGATAGGCAACCGCAAGCGCGCTCCCTTGCGGTAGAACTTACCTCGCTCTGCTTTGGAAAAATCGTAGTGTGGCTTCATATCTCAAAATCCTTGATACTGTGCTGGTTCTCTGCGGTCTGCCCGGCGCGCGGAGACCAGGCGTATCCTCGCGCTCGCTTTCTGGCCGGCATCCATCTCCTCCCGGAACGTGTGGCACACCACCAGCAGCACCCCAGCGCGATCCAATCCGAGAGTGATCCAACGCTCCTCTTGCTCGCTGTGTTCATCATCGAATATCGACATGGCTCTAGGATCGAGGAAAACTGTAGCGGCCCGCTCAAACGAAATGCCGTGTTCCCTCGCATTGCGAAGGGCCTTCGCCGGGTCCCACTCGAAGTGATGCTCGAACTGGCGCTCCACTCAAGGATTATCTCATGAAGTCGAAGTTGCTTCGCCAGGAACCCCGTTCTGGCGGGTTGGGATCCCCCCGCCAAGCGCCCGTCCCGTCATGCCATCCTAAAATGAGCATATTGAGATAAGCCCTTGAAAACCAGCGCCGCCGTTCTAGAATTCGAAGCCCTCCGCCAGTTGTTGGGCCGTTACATCTCCAGCCCGCTCGGCCGCCGCGAGCTGGAAAGAGTCGCTCCGCACGCCGATCGCGCGCGCCTGGCCGATGACCTCGCGGAAGCCGGCGAGGCCGTGGAATACCTGCGCGCGGCCACGCGCCCGCAGCCCGCCGGGCCCAGAGGGTGCCCCGGCGCCGCGATTCGCATCGATTTCTCCGGCCTGCCCGACGTCGAGCCGGCCGTCCACAAGCTGCGCATCGAAGGCGCCAGCCTCGACCCCAAGGAAATCTTCGATCTCTTCCTTCTGCTCGATCGCGCCGCCGACGCCAAATCGCTGATCGCCTCGGCCGCCGAGCGTTTCCCCCGCCTCGGCCGCCGCGCGCAAACCATCGGCGATTTCCGCGCCCTCCTGAAGGACCTCGAGGGCAAAATCCTGCCGGATGGCACGGTGGCCGATCATGCCAGCGTGGCGCTCGCCCGCCTGCGCCGCGACATCGAACGCCAGAAGAAGGCCATTCAGGAATCGCTCGAGCGCTTCCTGCGCGCCCACCGCGAAGAAGGCGTGCTCCAGGAGGAGTTCGTCACCATCCGCAACGAGCGCTTCGTGGTGCCGGTCATCGCCGGGCAGCGGCGCAAGCTCGATGGCGTGATCCACGCCGCCAGCTCCAGCGGGCACACCCTGTTCGTCGAGCCGCTCGAAACCATCGACCTCAACAACGAGCTGGTGCGGCTCAACGAGGAAGAGGCGCGCGAGGTTCACCGCATTCTGCTCGAAATGACCGACCGCCTGCGCGCCTACGCCGGCTCGATTCGCCAGACGCTCGCCGCCATGGCGGAGTTGGAGCTGATCTTCGCCAAGGCGCGCTTTGCCGCCGAGTTCGATTGCGCCATCCCCAGGTTCGGCGACCGCCTCCGCCTCGACGACGCCCGCCATCCGCTGCTCGAGGACGTGCTGCGCCGCCGCCATAAGACGGCCGTGCCGGTCTCGCTCGAGCTCACCCGCGACCGCCGCACCCTGCTGATCAGCGGCCCCAACACCGGCGGCAAGACCGTCACGCTCAAGACCGTGGGCCTGCTCAGCCTTATGGCGCAATCGGCCCTGCCCGTGCCCGCCGCCGAGGCCGAGTTCCCCCTCTTCGACCAGGTGCTGGCCGACATCGGCGACTATCAATCGATTCAGGAAAACCTCAGCACGTTTTCCGCGCACGTCTCCAACATCCGCGAGATGGCGCTCGACGTCACCCCCGATTCGCTGGTGCTTTTGGACGAGCTGGGCGCCGCCACCGATCCTGAAGAAGGCGGCGCGCTGGGTGTGGCCATCGTCGAGCATTTCCGCGCGGCCGGCGCTTACACCCTGGTATCCACGCACCTGTTGGCGCTCAAGATCTACGGCGCCGGAACCGAAGGCGTGGTCAACGGCTCCATGGGCTTCGATGAAGAGACCCTCGATCCCACGTTTCGCCTGAGTCTGGGCCTGCCGGGCAAATCGGCCGGCCTGGAAATCGCCACGCGGCTCGGCATGCCCGAGGACATCATGCGTCGCGCCCGCCAGTCCATGAGCGGCCGCGAGCGCGACGTCGCCCGATTCCTGGCTGAACTGCACCGCCGCGTCGAAGAGACCCAGGCGCTCGAGCGGAGCCTGCGCGAAAAGCTGGCGGAGCTCGAGAAGCGCGAGCGGGAGCTGGCGCGCGAATGGGAGAAACGCGAAACCGCCAAGCTCAAGGAGCTCGAGCGCCGCACCGAGCAGGCGCTGGCCCGCTTCGAGGAGCAGGCCCAGGAGACCATCGCCAAGATGGCGCAAACCGCCGACCGCCGCAAGGCCGGGCAGGAGGCGCAGCGCCGCGTCTCCAAGGTCAAACGCGAGATGCGGGAAGATTTCCAGACCACCGTGCTCGCCACCCAGGACGATTCCCGGCAGGACCGCATCCGGCCGCTACGCATCGAAGAAGGCGCGCGCGTGCGATTGAAGGACGTGCGCGAGCCGGCGCGCGTGCGCCGCAAGCTGGGCGCGGACCGCATTGAAGTGGAGGCCGGCTTCATGAAGATGCAGGTCTCCATCGACGACGTAATCGAAGTCCTGCCCGAGGCCGGCGCCGGGGCGCCCTCTGGGCCCGGCAGGTTACCCCAGGGTGTGAGCTACAAGCCCGCGCCGGAGCTGGCGCCCGTGCACCAGGAGATCAACGTAATCGGCCAGCGCGCCGAGGAAGCGCGCGACGCGGTGGATGAATTCCTCGACCGCGCCGTAATGGCCACCGCCAGCCGCGTCCGCATCGTGCACGGCCACGGCATGGGGGTCCTCAAGAAGGTCATTGCCGAGTTGCTCGGCGGCCACCCGCACGTGGCCAAATTCTACCCGGCTCCCCAGCAGGAAGGCGGCGCCGGCGCCACCATCGTCGAGCTGAAAGAGTAGGGGCCGGGCGTGCACGGCCGCCGATTCGCGCGATGATGGATTCGGAATGGGCATTGACGACAGCCTGACCCGGGAGATTGTCCACCGCCTGCTGGGTGTCACCAAGGCGGATAGGATTATTCTCTTCGGGTCGGCCGCGGCCGGGGCGATGACGCGGGACAGTGACATCGACCTTCTGATAGTGTCGCCTGCGCCAGCCAACACGATCGAGGAACACGTCAAATTGCGTCGATCTTTGCGCGGTCTGGGTTTCCCTTTCAACGTGTTCATCATCGCAACCGAGAAATTCGAAGAATCGAAGAACATTTTTGGCGGGATCGCCTATCCGGCTCACAAGTATGGTCGCGTGATCTATGAAGCAGCCTGAGGTGGTGTTGCGTGACCGGGCCGGGTTCTTAAGCCCGAAGGGCGCAAGACCATAGCCCACGGCGCAAGCCGTCGGGAAGCCAGTACGCAGTCTGCGTAGCCCCGGAACCGGGGCGTAAGACGATGCCGCACAGCTTCGCTTGCCCGTTCGTAACCCCGCCTCTGATTCGCGCGATAATGAATTCGGAGGCGAAGGTATGAATCGAGCCAAAAGCATTCAATTACTGAACAAAGCGGTTGCCGACGAACTGCAAGCGGTGCACCAGTACATGTATTTCCACTTTCACCTGGCGGACCAGGGCTTCGGGCCGCTGGCGATGCTGCTCAAGCAGACCGCCATCCAGGAAATGGGCCACGTCGAGTTGCTGGCCGAACGGATTCTGTTCCTGAAGGGCGACGTGGAGATGGTTGCGGCGGGCCCGGTGGAGAAGATCGTCGAACCGGAGGCCATCGTGGTCAAGGCCATGGCCATGGAAGACGGGAGCGCCCGGGATTACAACGCGGCGGCGCTCAAGTGCGCGGCCAATGCCGATTCCGCCTCCAAGCAGCTCTTTGAGCAACTGGTGAACGACGAGGAACGCCACTTCGACCAGTTCGAGAAGCAGCGCGACAACATCCAGCGTTTCGGCCCGAGCTATCTGGCCCTTCAGTCCTTCGGCGGCGGCGCGTCCCCAGGGGGCGCGGCGCCGGTCACAGGTTAGCCAGCACTTCCGCCGCGTGCCCTTTGGCCTTGACCTGGGCGTAGATCTTCTCGATTTTTCCGTCCGGCCCAATGACGAAGGTGGTGCGCTCGATGCCCATCGCCTTCTTGCCGTACATGTTCTTCTCTTTCCATGCGCCGTAGGCTTGGGCCGCGGCCCTGTCTTCATCCGCCAGCAGCGTGAACGGCAGATCGAACTTGGCTTTGAAACCGGCCTGCGCCGCCGGCTTGTCGGGCGAAACGCCCACCACCGCCGCGCCCTTCTTCGCAAACGCCTGGATGCCGTCGCGAAACTCGCAGGCCTCCGTGGTGCAGCCCGGCGTGTTGGCCCTCGGGTAAAAGTACAGCACCACGCGCTTTCCTTTCAGGCCCGACAGCCGGAAATCGCCGCCCGTGTCCGTGTGAAGGCGAATATCGGGAGCTTTGTCGCCAACCTTCAACATGCATCACCCCAGTTTTTGCCTGAACAAATCGGTCACCAGCGCCACGTTTGCCTGTCCGCGCGTGGCCCTCATCGCCTGGCCCACCAGGAAGTTGATCACCGTGGTCTTCCCGCCTTTGTACTGCTCCACCTGCCTGGGGTTGCCGGCGATCACGTCCGCGATGATCTTCTCCAGCGCCCCCGTGTCGCTGATCTGCCGCAGCCCTTCGCGTTCCACGATGACGCCGGCCCGCTCGCCGGTGGAGAACATTTTCGGGAACACTTCCTTGGCGAGCTTTCCGGAAAGTTCGCCCTGGGCGATCAGCTTCACCAGTTCGCCCAGGTTCTCGGGACCGACGGGCGATTCCGCGATCTCCTTCCCCTCGGCCTTGAGCAGGCCCATCAGGTCGCCCATCACCCAGTTGGCCGCGGTCTTCGGGTCGCCCGAGACCTTGGCCGCCGTTTCGTAATACTCGCTCACCGCCCGCGTGGCCGTCAGGACTTCGGCGTCGTACTCGCGCAGCCCGTACTCCCCGATGAACCGCGCGCGCTTGCGGGCGGGCAACTCGGGCATCTTGGCCCGCACCTCCGCCAGCCACTTCTCGCCGATGCGCAACGGAACCAGGTCCGGCTCGGGGAAGTAACGGTAGTCGTGCGCCTGCTCCTTGCTGCGCATGCCGGCCGTCTCGCCCAAGTCCGGATTGTAGAGCCGCGTTTCCTGCTCCACTTTGCCGCCGCCCTCGATCACCCCGACCTGCCGCGCGATTTCGTAATCCAGCGCTTGCTTCAGAAAGCGGAATGAATTGAGGTTCTTGACTTCCGCCTTGATGCCCAACTTCTCCGCGCCCTTGATCCGCACCGAGACGTTGGCGTCGCAGCGCAAGTGCCCCTTCTCCATGTCGCAGGTGGAAACCTCGACGAACTGCAGCACCTGCTTCAATTCGGTGAGGAAGGCGAAAGCCTCGTCGGAGCTGCGCATATCGGGCTCGGTGACGATTTCGGCCAGCGGCGTGCCGGAACGGTTGAGGTCCACATAGGAGTACCGGTCCGAATCCCGGAAGCCGTCATGGATGCTCTTGCCCGCGTCGTCCTCCATGTGGACGCGCGTCACGCCGATGCGCCGGGCGGCGCCATTCACCACGATATCGACGTAGCCGTGCTCCCCCAGCGGCTCGTCATATTGCGAGATCTGGTAGCCCTTGGGCAGGTCCGGATAAAAGTAGTTCTTGCGCGCGAAACGCGATTTGGGGTTGATCCGGCAGTCCAGCGCCAGCGCGCCCTTGATGGCCAGTTCCACCGCCTCGCGGCTGAGCACCGGCAACGCCCCCGGCAGCCCCAGGCACACGGGGCAGACGTTGGTATTCGGCGGCGCGCCGAAACTCGTGGGGCATCCGCAAAAAATCTTGGTCGCGGTGGCAAGCTGCACGTGCACTTCGAGGCCGATGACCGGCTCGTAGCGCGCAATCGCTTCGGGAGTGGCCACGGCGGGGGGGGAAGAAGACATGGTGTCTTCCTATTATAGAGGCCCGCTCGCCGGCGGTCATCGCGGCTTAGCCGCCGCTAGCCGCTTCTCCAACTCCCGCACGAACTGCTGGAGCGCTCTGCGGTCGGCCTGCTGCCATTTCACCACCACGAAATACCGCCCCCGATTGAAGAACACCGTATCCGCCGCCGGCCGCCAGCGCTGCGCCAGATCGAGCCCCACGCCAAACGAGCTCAGCTCGTAAACGCGCGCCTCGAGCTTTCCGGGGCCTTCGTAGGCCGCTACCTGGAGACGCTCGACGCTGGTGCGCGGCACCGGGTCCGGCGCTTCCGAAACCGCCAGGTTCCGCACGGCCGCGCGCCGCCAGACGTTGGCAACCGTTTCCGGGAAAAGGTCCGCCGGCGGCGGCGCGTTTCTCCCGCAGGCGCCGAGCGCGAGTGCCAGCCACATCCAGTTGCGGCGCGACATCAGCTTCAATTCTTGCATGGCGCTAACGGTCGCGGTGATACCATCGCAGTTATGGCGAAGTTTAAGCCGGCAAAAGGGAAAGCCAGGAAGACTCGCGCTCCGCAGGGCGGTGTCCCCTGCGTCATTCTGGTCATTTCCGGCATGTTGCTGGTCATGCTTTTCCTCTACTACGTGATGAAAAATGCGTACCGATAACCGCCAGCCCGCCGAAATACGCCCGGTCGAGATCGTCACCGGATGCCTCATGACCGCGGAGGGATCCGCGCTGATCAAAGTCGGAAACACGCACGTGCTGTGCGCCGCCACCGTGGAAGACACCGTGCCGCACTTCCTCCGCAACAGCGGCAAAGGGTGGGTGACGGCGGAATACTCGATGCTGCCCAGGGCCACGGCCAAGCGCACGCCGCGCGAGGTCACCAAGGGCCGGCCCTCCGGAAGAACTCACGAAATCCAGCGGCTGATTGGCCGCTCCATGCGCTCGGTGGTCGATATGGCGGCTCTGGGCGAACGAACCGTGGTGCTCGATTGCGACGTGCTCCAGGCGGACGGCGGCACGCGCACCGCCTCCATCACCGGGGCGTTCGTGGCTCTGGCGCTGGCGCTCCGCCAGTTCGTCGATTTCGGCCGGCTCAAAACCATGCCGGTCCTGGATTTCGTCGCCGCCACCAGCGTGGGCCTGGTGGACGGCGTCCCCATGCTGGATCTCTGCTACGACGAAGATTCCCGCGCGGGGGTGGATATGAACGTGGTCATGACCGGCGCCGGCAGGTTCGTCGAGGTGCAGGCCACCGCCGAGCACACCCTCTTCGACGACCAGCAGATGGCGCAGCTTGTGACCCTGGCGCGCGCCGGCATCGCCCAGATCATCGAAATTCAGAAGAAGGTGGCGCGGATTTGATCAGGCTCTTCTGCGCCACCGGCAATCCCGGAAAGCTGCGCGAATTCCAAAGCCACAGCCCCATCTCCATCGAGACCCTCCCCGACTTCCGGCGGATTCCGCCCTGCGTCGAGGACGGCGACACCTTCGAAGAGAACGCCGTCGTCAAAGCGCGCCACTACGCCCCCTACGCATCCGGCTTGCTCTTCGCGGACGATTCAGGTCTGGAAGTGGACGCGCTGGGCGGCGCGCCCGGCGTTCATTCCGCCCGCTTCTCCGGCCCGCACTCCACCGACGAGGCCAACAACCGCCTGCTGCTCGAGAAGCTGCGCGGCGTGGCCAACCGGACGGCGCGTTTCGTCTGCGTAATCGCGCTGGTCGAAGGCGAGCGTCTCCGTGGCGTCTTTCGCGGCGCGGCGGCGGGCGTCATCCTCGACGAGCCGCGCGGCTCCGCCGGCTTCGGATACGATCCGCTGTTCTACTGTCCGGCGCTCGGCCTCACTTTCGGAGAAGCCTCCGCCGGCCAGAAGTTCTCCCTCAGCCATCGCGGCCAGGCGCTCCGGGCCATGCTGGCCGCCCTGTAGTTTCAGGCCGCGCCAGCCTCCCAACAACCTTGTCACGGCGATTTGCCGGGTCCGGCTCCGCCGATTTCTCTTTCAAACCCAAAACATTTGCGGTAGATTATGTTGTATGGAGAACGCCCGCGATTCGTCTATCTGGCGGAGCCTCGCCGTCGCTTTTGGGGACGGCCTGGCATTTGGCGTGGGGATGAAACTCACGCAAAACGCGGCCCGCCAACCCGGCACGCCGCATTCCGGCGCCACCGCTTTGGCCGACCGTTTCGAACGCCTCGAGCACCGTATCGAACGTCTCGAGCACACCCCCATCGCCGGTCCGGAGGCGGCCCCTGGGCCGGGGCCCGTGGGTTTCGCACGAAAGGTGATCGAGGCCGTGGTCCAGGCCGTCGACGAGCGCCTCAACGAACACGCCAAACAATTGGAACGCCGCCTGGCCGAACTCGAAGCCCGGATCGCCGAAGTCCGAAGCCAGTTCGTGGACGAGATCGTCGCCGTCCACAATCGCCTGGAAGGGGATATGCATGGTTTTGCGGAGTCGGAGCGGCAACTGCGCGAAGAGATACGGCTCGCGGCTGACCGCCCACCGGGCCTGGATGCCTCGGCGGCGGAGGCCGCCATCGAGATGAAGCTCGCGCCCCTGCGCGTGGAAACCGCCGAAATGCGGCAACGGCTGGCGGAGAGCGATCGCACCATCGCCGAGATGGCCGCCGTTCACAATCGCGTGGAAGGGGAGATGCAGGGTTTTGCGGAGTCGGAACAGCAACTACGCGAGGAGATACGGCTTATGGCTGACCGCTCATCCAGCTTCGATGCCTCGGCGGCGGAAGCCGCCATCGAGATGAAGCTCGCGCCCCTGCGCGTGGAAGTCACCGAAATGAGGCAACGGCTGGCGGAGAGCGATCGCACCGTCCTGGAGGTCATCCTGGCCATTGGCCAGATGTGCCGGCAGGCCGCCGAGCGAATCGCCGAGCCCGCGCCGCTGCCGCCCGGGAGCGCGCCGGCACTCTTCCATACCGAGCCGCCGCTCAATGGAACCGGCGATTCACTGGGCGCAGCCCCGGAGGAGCCTGGAGTCCCGATGGACCCGTCCTTTGAATCTCCGGCGCCGGCCTTCGAGCAGCTCAAGAAGGCCACTTCGCTCTGGCGGGTTCCGCTGGTTTCTTCGTTCCTGGTCACCACCGGCGGTTTGCTGCTGCTGCATTATCTGTAGCTCGTGGGGGCAGAAGCGTCCCATAGTCCACCCCGCGGTACCATGAGATTATGTCCGAAACTCTCACCATTGCCGGTCGCGAATTCCGTTCGCGCCTTATCGTAGGAACCGGGAAGTACCGCAGTTTCCTGGAGATGCAGCGGTGCCACGAGGCCTCGGGCGCGGAGATGGTGACCGTTGCCGTGCGCCGTGTGAACCTCACCGACCGCTCCCAGGAATCGCTCCTCGATTACATCGACCGCTCCCGGATCTTCATCCTTCCCAACACGGCCGGCTGCTACACCGCCGACGACGCCGTGCGCACCGCCATGCTGGCGCGCGAGGTGGGCCTGTCCCACTGGATCAAGCTGGAGGTAATCGGGGACGAGAAGACCCTGTTTCCGGATAACGC
>JBEKSR010000003.1:0-74315 GCA_049516835.1 Bryobacteraceae bacterium
GCGACGGGCTTGAAAACACCACTGCGCTATCGGCCTTGACTGCCGCCACAACGGGTGCGCCCAGCGTATCACCTTGTTTCTTCCCCCGCCAGACTGGGGCCCCCAGTCACCTGCTCTGCGGTAAACCTGCCTTCGCCCTGCGAATCGCCCTCTCGAACCCCGGCAGCGCGCGCTCAATCTCGCCGCGCGGGATCGTAAGCGACAGCCGCATGTACCCCCCGCGTCCGAACCCGGATCCCGGCACCGCCAGTATCCCCTCGGCTTGCAGCAGGCGGATGAACGCCAGGTCGTCGGGAATCGGCGTCTTGGGGAACACGTAGAACGACCCTTGCGGGCGCGGCGCATCGTAGCCCATCGAGTTCAGAGCGTCGCATAGCAGGTCGCGCTTGGCCTGGTATTGGCTCACGTCCACGGCCGCGTCGGGGACTTCGGCCACCACCCATTGCCAGATCGCCGGCGCGTTGATGTAGCCCAGGATGCGGTTGGCGAACGTGCACGCGTTGACCAGCGCCGCGGCTTCCCCCAGGTGCGGCGGAATCGCCAGATAGCCGATGCGCTCCCCCGCCACCGCCATCGCCTTGGACCAGGACCACGCCAGCACCGCGCGGCCGATGATGCTCAGGGTCTCGGGCGGCGCGGCGCCGTCGAAGATCAGCGGACGGTAAGGTTCGTCGCTGATCACCAGCACCGGCTCGCGGATGATCCCGTTCAGCTCGCGCAGCACCTCCGCGCTGTACACCGCGCCGGTCGGGTTATTCGGGGAATTCAGAATGAGCGCCTTGGTGCGCGGCGTCAGCGCGGCTGCGATGCGCCCGATGTCGGGCTGGAAGCTCTCGCCGGTTTCCACCGCCACCACCCGGCCGCCGTGATTCTCGATATAGAAACGGTACTCGGGAAAGTAGGGGTTCAGGACAATGACTTCGTCGCCGGGATCGAGGATCGATTTGAGCACCGTGTTGATGGCCCCGGCGGCGCCCACCGTCATGATTACGTCTCCGCCCGCGAAGGCCACTCCGGTGCGCTCCGCCAGCCGTTTGGCGATGGCCGCGCGGACCTCGGGGAACCCGGCGTTGGGCATGTAGCCGTGGCTGCGCGGACGGTTCTCCCCCACCACGCGCCGCAACGCTGCGATCACCGCCTCGGGAGGCTCTACGTCGGGATTGCCCAGCGTGAAGTCGAAGACGTTCTCCGCGCCGCGCTCCCGGCGAAGCTGGATGCCGATCTCAAACATCCGGCGGATCCACGAAGAGCGCTCCATCTGCTCCGCGATGGCCCGCGAGATGCTCACAGGTCGACGTCCGGCAGCACGTTGACGCCGGCCGCGCGCAGATGCTCGATGGCCACGTCGGGACGGTCGAACCGGAAGATCATGATCGCCCGGTCTTCCCGCCCGAACGTAAACGCGTACATATACTCGATATTCACGCCGCTCGGCTCGATCGTTTCCAGCAAGCCGGCCAGGCCGCCGGGACGGTCCTCGACCTCCACCGCCACCACCTCGGTCTCGTTGACCACGTACCCGGCCTTCTGCAACAGTTCCCGGCCCTTCTCCCAATCGGAAACGATCAGCCGCAGGATTCCGAACTGCTGCGTATCCGCCAGCGTCAGGGTGCGGATGTTGACCCCCGCGCGGGCCAGCAGGCGGCACGGTTCCACCGTCTTGCCCGGACTGTTTTCCAGGAATAGGGAAAGCTGATGGATTTTCATGATTCCCTCCGGTCGATCACTCTTTTGGCTTTGCCTTCGCTGCGCTGGATGGTGTGGGACTCCACCAGGCGCACGGCGACGCGCAGCCCCAGGATGTGGTCCAGCGCATCCGCCAGCCGCTCCTGCAACCCCTCCAGCGCGCCCACTTTGTCGCTGAAGAATTCCGGCGTCACCTCTACCTGGACCTCCATCGCGTCCAGCCCCTTCTGCCGCGTGAGGATGATCTGATAGTGCGGCAGCGTGCCTTCCACCGCCAGCAGCGCGGCTTCAATCTGGGACGGGAATACGTTCACCCCGCGGATGATGAACATATCGTCGCTGCGGCGCGAAATGCGCGCCATCCGCCGTAGCGTGCGGCCGCAACCGCAGGGCGAGGCGATCAGGCGCGTGATGTCGCGCGTGCGGTAGCGGATCATCGGCATGGCCTGCTTGCTGAGCGTGGTCAGCACCAACTCGCCCTCCGCGCCGTCCGGCAGCCGCTCGCCGCTTTCGGGATCGACGATCTCGGGGTAGAAGTGGTCCTCGAAAATGTGCAGGCCATCCTGGCAGGAGCACTCGATGGCCACTCCCGGCCCCACGATTTCCGATAGCCCGTAGATGTCGAAAGCCCGGATGCCGGCTTCGGCCTCGATGCGCCGGCGCATGGAATCGGTCCACGGCTCCGCGCCGAAAATACCCGCGCGCAGCGGCAGGTCGCGGATGTCCACGCCCAGTTCCCCCGCGCGCTCCACCAGGTGAATGAAATAGCTGGGCGTGCAGCAGATGGCCGTCACTTTGAAATCGCGCAGCACCATGATCTGGCGGTCGGTATTGCCGCCCGAAATCGGAATCACCGTGGCCCCCAGCGCTTCCGCCCCGTAATGCGCTCCCAGCCCGCCCGTGAACAGGCCGTACCCATAGGCGTTTTGCACCACGTCGCCGTGCGTCAACCCGCACGCCGCGAAGGCTCGGACCATCGAGTTGGTCCACACGTTCAGGTCCTCGCGCGTGTACGCCACCACGATCGGCTTTCCGGTGGTGCCGCTGGAAGCGTGCAGCCGCACCACCTCGCTCATGGGGCTGGCGAACAACCCGAATGGATACGTGTCCCGCAGATCGGCCTTGGTGGTGAAGGGAAACCGTCCCAGGTCGCTCGGGTCGCAAAGCGACTCCGGACCGAGACCGCGCTCGTCCATGCGCGTCCGGTAGAGGTGAACATTCTGATAAGCGCGCGCTGCTACCGCGCGCAATCGCGCAAGCTGCAACTGGCGCATTTGCGGGAGCGGCAGGTAGTCGGGCGCGCTGGCTTCAAGAAAACTCATAATCTCCCGTTCCGGCCGGCGGCGCGGCCAAGCGAGAGAAGATTGTACCGCGCCCGCCCCAAGGCCGGCAACACTCGCTATAATCTTGTGGTATTTGTGGTATCGGACAAATTTCTCCGCAAAGGCTGCTGACATTTCATGACACCCGCCATCGCCCGGCCCGCCACCTCGCAATATCGCTGGATCATCTGCGCCCTGCTGTTCTTCGCCACCGTGATCTCTTACGTGGATCGCGGCGTGCTGGGTTATCTGGAAAAGTACCTGGAAGGCATTTTTCATTTCGACAGCGTTCAGTACAGCTACATGACCACGGCTTTCCAGGTAGCCTATGCCATCGGGATGGTGGCCGCGGGATGGCTCACGGACCGCTTGGGCACCCGCAAGGGCCTCGCGCTGGCCATCACGCTTTGGAGCCTTGCCGCCATGACGCCCGGCGCGGCCACGGGTGTCTGGACATTCTGCTTTGCGATGTTCTTCCTCGGGATCGGCGAAGCCGCCAACTTCCCGGCATGCAACAAGACGGTGGCGGAGTGGTTTCCGAAAAAGGAACGCGCCCTGGCCTTCGGGATATTCAACAGCGGGGCCAATGTCGGCAACATCGCCGTTCCGGTGCTGGTGCCGGCTCTGGTCTTCGCCGTCGGGTGGCGCGGCGCTTTCGTCGTGGCGGGCGCCTCGGGTCTCGTCTGGCTCGTCTTCTGGCTCTGGCTTTACCGCACGCCCGAGGTTCATCCCAGGGTATCGGCGGAGGAGTTGGCGCACATCCAGAGCGACCCGCCGGAGAAGACCGAGAAGGTTCCCTGGGCCCGCATACTTCCCGTGAAGGAGACCTGGGCGTTCACGGTGGCCAAGATGCTCACCGACCCCATCTGGTGGTTTTACCTCTTCTGGCTACCCCGCTACCTGCAGGAAACCTTCCACACGAGCATCACCACCAACCGGGCTCCCGTCATCGCGGTTTACCTCATCTCCTGCGTAGGCAGCGTCGGTGGTGGATGGCTCTCTACCGCCATGCTCGGGGGCGGAAGGAGTCTCAATGCCGCGCGCAAAACCGCCCTGCTGATTTGCGCCCTGATGGTCCTGCCGGTCCTGTACGCGCCGTACGCCAAGAGCCTTTGGGTGGTGGTGGGGCTGATTGGTCTGGCGGCGGCGGCGCACCAGGGTTGGTCCGCCAACCTGTTCACGCTGGCCTCCGACCTGTTTCCCAAGGCGGCCGTGGGAAGCGTGACGGGGTTCGGCGGCATGGCCGGGGCCATTGTCGGCGCGGGTTTCCAGCTCTCTGCCGGCTACATTGTGCAGTTGACCAACAGCTATGTGCCACTCTTCATCATGGCGGGCTTGGCCTACGTGATGGCGCTGTTGGTTATTCATACCCTGTCGCCCAAGCTGGCGCCCGCTAAGTTGGATTGAGCGGCGTGACCATCCAGCCGGCGAGCGACCGTTCGCTCTTGGTCTCGTTCGGCGACGAAATCTCGATCGACGCGCACCGCCAGGTGGCTCGTCTCACCCACGCCCTCGAGGGTCAGCGCGGCGTCCTGAATCTGCACCCCGCGTTCGCATCCGTCCTCATCGATTTCGACCCCCGGTTCCACAGCCACGCGGATATCGAAGCTCTCGTGCACGAGCGCATGGAGACCGTCCGCGACGAATCCCGCCCCGCCCGCGTGGTCGAGATCCCGGTCTGCTACGGAGGTGAATTCGGCCCCGATCTGGAGTTCGTGGCGCGCCACGCTGGCCTGGCGCCCGAGCGCGTGGTCGAGTTGCACGCCGCGGCGGATTACCTGGTCTACTTCGTGGGCTTCGCCACCTGCTTCCCATACCTGGGCGGCCTTCCGCCCGAGCTTGCCACGCCGCGCCTTTCCGCGCCGCGCAAAAATGTTCCCGCCGGCAGCGTAGCCATCGGCGGCAGCCAGGCCGGCATCTACCCTCTGCCCTCGCCCGGCGGCTGGCGCATCGTCGGCCGCACGCCGCTGGCCCTATTCGACCCCCAATCTTCGCCCCCACCTTTGCTGCGCATGGGCGACCGCGTGTGCTTCACCCCGACATGTGGGGCAGGATTGTATCCTGCGCACCGGTTTTCAACCGGTGCTGGTCGGCCTGTTTACCAGCGATCCGGGCGGGTTACCAACCCGCCGGACCCAGAGGGTACCCCTGCAAACCTGCCCCACAGGCCTGCCAACCCGCTTCCTGAAAACATTCGCGTCCTCTCACCCGGCCTCCAAACCACGGTCCAGGACCTCGGCCGCTTCGGCTACGCGCACTTCGGCGTTTCCGCGTCCGGCGCCGCCGACCCCCTGGCCCTGCGCGCCGGCAACCTCCTGGTGGGCAATGCCGAAAACGCCGCGGCGCTTGAAATGACGCTGGTAGGCGGCTCTTTCGAGTTCGAAACGGACGCCGTCATCGCGCTCACCGGCTCCGATTTCGGCGCCGGCCTGCCTCTGTGGACCGCCCTCGAGATTAAAGCCGGGCAAACCGTGCGTTGCGGCGCGACTCGTTCCGGGGCGAGGTGCTACCTGGCGGTGCGCGGCGGCATCGGCGTGCCCAAAGCCATGGGCAGCGCTTCCGTCCACGTCATGACGGGGGTGGGCGGCCGTCCGTTGCGCGCCGGCGACGCGCTTTCCATCGGCGATGCGGCCATCCGCCGGCCGCGCGCCGGCCTGCGCCACGCGCCGGAGTTCCCCCGCGCCGGCCCGCTGCGGGTCACCCCGGGACCGCAGGCGCACTGGTTCTCCGGCGAACTCTACGCCGCCGCGTATCGGGTGGCCGAGGAATCCAACCGCATGGGAATCCGCCTGCGCGGGCCGGCCATTCCCAGCCCGGCGGGCCACATGCTCACCGAGGGCGTGCCGCTGGGCGCCATCCAAATCCCGCCGGACGGCCAGCCCATTATTCTGTTCGTCGAGCACCAGACCACCGGAGGGTATCCCAAGCCCGCCAACGTGATCTCGGCGGACTTTTGGCGTCTCGGCGAATTGCGGCCGCGCGACGAAGTGCGCTTCGAGCGCGTCACCCTCGAGCAGGCGCTGGATCTGCTGCGCCAGCAGGAGCAATGGCTGTATGCTCTGGTGTGACGCATGATTCTCGATCTCAACTGCGACATGGGCGAGTTGGAAGACGCCGGGCATGAAGCCGCGCTGATGGAGTACGTCACTTCCGCCAACATCGCCTGCGGCGGCCACGCCGGCGACGAGGCCGCCATGGAGCGCACCGCGCGCCTGGCCCTCGCCCGGGGCGTGCGCATCGGAGCGCATCCCGGCTATCCCGATCGCGCCAATTTCGGGCGCATTGCGATCCCCATGCCCGCCGCCGAAATCGAGCGCACGGTGCGCCGGCAAATCGAGCGGCTCGACGCCGTGGTGCGCAGCCTCGGCGGCCGGATCGTTCACGTCAAGCCCCACGGCGCGCTCTACAACGCGGCCGTGCGGAATACGGAAGTGGCGCGGGCCATCGCCGGCGGGGTGGCGGCCTGGGACCCGCGCGTCACGCTCTTCGGCCTGGCCGGCTCCGCCATGCTGGACGTCTGGCGTCAAATGGGCTTCCAGGTGGCGGCGGAGGCCTTCGCCGACCGGCGTTACGAGCCCGATGGCACGCTGCGCTCGCGCCAGTTCGCCGATGCCCTCATCACCGACCCGCGCGAGGCCGCCCGACAAGCGCTGCGCTTCGCGCGCGAGGGCAAGGCCCAGACCATCTGCGTGCACGGCGATACGCCCGGCGCCGTGGACATCCTGAAAGCCTGCCGCGAGGCGTTACTATACCAGTAATGAGGCTGTTGCTGGTTGTCGCCGCTGCCGCTCCGCTGTTCGCGCAGAATCTCTGCCCTTACGGGATTGCGCCTTCGCAGCCATTTACCATTCCGGCGGTTTCTTACACAAGCCAGATCTATGTCTCTGCTGGTTCCGACTGCACGTGGACCTACAGCACGGATTCTCCGTGGATCACGTTCGCGCCCCCGAGCGTAACTACCGGATCTAGCACGCTTGGTTGGAGTGCGTCCGCCAACGTGACCCCCTACTCGCGCCAAGCCAACATCAAGGTGACCGGCGCTGGCGCGGCCGGCAACGCCCTGACTTTGACCATCAATCAGACTGGAGCCGTTTGCGCCATCACCCTGCCGCAGCCTCCTTCCGCCAGTATCGGTGTGAGCGGCGGCAGCGGCACTTTTCAGGTGCACGCCAACTGCAACTGGAGCGCCGCCTCCAGCTCGGGGTGGATCACGGTGCCCCCTAATACCGGCGGCACAGGCAATGGCACCGTCAACTACACCGTGGCGGCGAGCGGCTGCGCCACCGCGCGCAGCGGCGCCATCCCGGTCACGAGCTACACCGCCAGCCAGCAGTTTCAAATCAACCAGGACGGCTCACCAGGCAACTTCGCGGTCTCCCCCGCCAGTGTCACGATTCCGCCGGCGGGCGTGGCCGGGGGGATCCTCAACGTGGCCACCGGAGACGGTTGCCCCTGGAGCGCCACCGTGGACGTGAGCTGGATCACGCTTCTTTCGGGTAGATCGGGCGCGGGCCCCGGCGGCTTCGGCTATAGCGTGCCGGCCAATACGGGCCCGCAGCGCGCCGGTCACATCACCGGCCTGCCGGGGCCGTGGGTGGTCACGGTCACCCAGCAGGCTTTGCCGCCTCCCGTCATGCAGTTGAACGCGGTGGTGAACGCCGCCAGCAACGTGGGAAGCGCCGTGTCGCCGGGGGAGATCGTGACGCTCTACGGCGCCAACATCGGCCCCGCAACCGCCGCCGGCTTCCAGGTCAACGCCGACGGCACCTACGCGAAATCGCTCGGCGGCACGCGGGTGCTGTTTGACGGCGTTCCCGCCGGCGTGATCTACGCCTCCGCATCCCAGGTGAATGCCGTGGCGCCGTACGGCCTCGCCGGCAAGTCCACAACCCAGGTGCAAGTGGAATATCAGGGCGTGCTTTCCAACGCCATGTCCGTTCCCGTGCAGGCCGCGCACCCCGGCCTCTTCACGGTGGATTCTTCGGGGCTCGGCGGCGGCGCCATCCTCAACCAGGATTATTCCGTCAATAGCGGTCTCCACTCCGCGGCGCGGGGCTCCTGGGTGATGATCTACTGCACCGGCGGAGGCGTTACCATTCCCGCCAGCTTGGACGCGACCATCACGCCTGCGCCTCCACCCCTGTATAACCTCAGCCCAACGAACCCCGTGTCCGTCACCATTGGCGGCGTCGCGGCGACGGTCTCCTACAGCGGCGCGGCGCCGTCCCAGATTGCCGGGCTGACTCAGATCAACGCGCAGGTTCCAGCCGGCGTGACTCCGGGGACGAAGGTGCCCGTGATTGTGACGATCGGGACTTGGCAGAGCCAATCGGGCGTGACCATGGCCGTGCAGTAGCCGGGAATTATGGTTTGCCCATTCTGTAGCGCCGCCAATCCCGGCAACGTACGATTCTAAGGAAACTGCCGTGAGCGCGACGATATCTTTGACGACCCTGAACGAGCTGTTCGACTACAACTACTGGGCGCGGGACCGCCAGCTTCAAGCCTGCGCGGGCCTCACGGAGGAGCAGTTCCTGCGTCCGCTGGGAAACAGCTTCCCTTCGCTGCGGGACACTCTGACGCATCTGCTCGCCGTCGAGTGGTTGTGGCTGGAACGCTGGCGGGGACAGTCGCCCCGAACCTTGCTGGCCCCCGAGGAGTTCCCCACGCTGACTGCTTTGTCCCAGCGTTGGCGGACGGTGGAGCGCGAGATGAGAGAGCACGTGGCCGGTCTGAGTGACGAAGCGCTCGAGTGCCCTGCGACCTATGTCAATACCAGAGGGCAAACGTGGACCTACCCGTTGTGGCGCATGATCCTGCACCTGCTCCAGCACCAGAGCTACCATCGCGGCCAGGTGACGGCCCTGTTGCGGCAACTGGGGGCGCAGCCGCCCAAGGTCGATTTCCTGGACGCGCACGACATGGGGTTCCGCTCCTGAGGCTACCGCGGTGGCGCGTCCGCCGCTACCGGTCTGAGCAGCAAATCCTGAAAATCGAAGCTGAAATCGGTGAGCGGCGAAACCGGCGCCATCTTCACCTCGTCAACCGAGCCATCCGGTTTCAACGAGAACGTCACATACGCGTCGGCCGCCAGCGTGCGGTCGCGCCAGCGGGCCACAAATGTGTCGTACTGCCAATGCTCCAGGTCGCCCGTGAGTTGACGGGTGTGGGTGAAGGAAATCGTCAGCTTGCCGCTGTGCTCCTCAATCGCCACGTCCCCGTACCACGCATCGCGATAGCGCCCGGCATAACCCGCCAGCGGCAGCGAGGGCCGCGAGGTCGCGTTCCGTTTGGCGGCGGCTTGTTTCACGGCTTCCTCCGCGCCGGTTTCTCCCATCTTGGCCTGGGCCAGAAATGGGGCCACCCAATCGGTCTCGGGCGCGCCCAGGTAATGATCCAGAATGGTGTAGGTCACGGCTTGGAAAGCTCCGGTGGCTTCCTGGTTGGTGAGCACGACGACTCCCAGCTTCAAGTCCGGGACCATGGTCACACGCGAGACGTATCCCGCAAGGCCGCCCGTGTGAGACACGATCTTTTTCCCCCGGTAGTCGTTCAACCCCCAGCCCAATCCGTAGGCGCTGAAATTGGGGCGCAGCGCGGCCAGGGCCGCCGGCGCGCCGTCCGGCGGGTCGCTGATCGGCATGATGGTCTGAGGCGACCACATCTCTTTGGACTGCGCCTCGCTGAACAGCCGCGAGCTTCCCATGCCGCCGCGATTGAGTTGGACCGTCACCCACTTCGCCAGGTCCGCGACACACGAATTGATGGCGCCCGCCGGGGCGTTGTTGTCGACGTCCTCGTGCGGCAGCGGCTCCAGTTTGCCGCCGGCCTTGGAGTGCGGTATCGCCACGTCGCTCGCGGCCTTGAGCGCCTGCGTGCTGGCATTCGTCGAGGTCATGCCCAGCGGAATGAAGATGCGCTCCTTCACGAAATTGTCCCAGCTCTTTCCGGTGACCGCCGGAATGATCTGGCCCGCCACCAGGTACAGCAGGTTGTCATAGGCGTACCGGCTGCGGAAACTGGTGGCCGGCTTGACGAACCGCAGCCGCCGGATGATCTCTTCGCGGCTGAGGTCGGTGGGCGGGAAGAACATCAGGTCGCCCGCGCCCAGCCCCAGCCCGCTGCGATGCACCAGCAGGTCCCTCACGGTGAGCTCGCGGGTGACGTACGGGTCGTACATCTGGAAACCGGGCATGTGTTGGATCACGGCGTCGTCCCACCGGAGCTTGCCCTCGTCCACCAGCATGGCCAGCGCCGCCGCCGTGAAGGCCTTGGTATTGGAGGCGATGCGGAAGAGCGAGTGGGGCGTCACCGGCGCCGGCTCGCCCAGTTTCCGCACTCCGTACCCTTTGGCGAGGACCACGTTGCCGTCCTTGACAATCGCCACGGCGATCCCCGGAACGTCGAACTCTTTTCGGGCGCGTTCCACCACCCGGTCGACGTAATCCTGCGCCGGGCAAACCGCCGCGGCCACGAGCAGCCCAATCAGAACACGAAGCGGTTGGCAGGCGGAAGCGCCTGCCCCACAAAGAGGTGAGCCCTTGCGGGCCAAGGTGGGACAGGCGCTTCCGCCTGTCAACCCCGCATTACCTGTCACGCAACAACTTCTCATAGACCTCCCTCTTTGACATCCCGCGCCGCCGCGCCACTTGTTTGATGGCGTCCATGCGCGGCGTTCCCGCCCGCAACAGTGCGTCCACGGCTTCATCCACCGGCGTGTCGTCCGGAGCCGGCCCCGCAGCCCGCCCAATGAGCACCGTCATCTCGCCCTTCACCGCGTCGCGCTCCGCCAGTTGCGCGCGAATCTGGGCCGCCGTGCCGCGCAGAAACTCTTCGTGGATCTTGGTCAGTTCGCGCGCCACCACCACGGGCCGCGGCCCCAGGGCCTTCGCTATCGCCTCCAATGCTTCCAGAATGCGATGCGGCGCCTCGTAGAAGACGAGCGTGGCGTGCTCTTCCGCCAGCGCCTCCAACGTCTTGGCCCGCTGGCCCGGTTTGGGCGGCAGAAACCCGCAGAAACGGAACGTCTCCGCCGGCAGCCCCGAAGCCGCCAGCGCCGCCAGCGCCGCCGAAGCTCCCGGCACCGGCTGCACCGGGATGCCGCTTTCGATGGCCGCCCTCACCAGCCGGTACCCCGGGTCGGATACCAGCGGCATCCCCGCGTCGGACACCAGCGCAATCGCCGCCCCGGCGCGCAGCCGCGCCGCCAACTCCGCGGCCCGCTCCATTTCGTTGTGCTCGTGGTAGCTGATGGTGGGGGTCCGGATGTCATAGTGATCCAGCAGCGTGCGTGTCCGCCGCGTGTCCTCGCACGCGATCAGATCCGCCTCCCTCAGCACCCGCACCGCGCGGTAGGTGATATCTTCCAGGTTCCCGATGGGCGTCGCCACCAGATAGAGCAGGCCGGCCATTCCTTGAGTATAGAGGCAGACACCCCGGGGCCTCTGGCCCCATAGGCGTTAAGTTGAGTTAAGGGGTTGGTGGACCGATTCCTGGGGGCCGTAGCGGCTGTCGGCCCTTCTAAACCCTACGGGGTCAGGTGAGATTGATCGGTTGACCGTTTGGCCCGTCACATGTCAGCCATGGGCGTTCTTCGGCCAAGTGTTTTGTCCCACCAATGGAGCCGCTCCCGTCAATCCCAGCGTAGGCCCGCTGCTTCAAGGTGTTCTGGCCGAAACTTCAGGACACCGTCGGCAACGGCCAAAGGAAAAACCTCCGAAGTGATATCACTAAGATCGCCAACTTGAAACGGAAACGCCTCCTGAGCTCCAGGCGCCAATGCAATGCGATACTCGGATTGGTAAGAAAAGCTCGCCGGCTTTCGGAATCGCCCGACTTCTCCGGAATAGTTCGATTCATCGTAGTACTCAACGAGGCGGCCCTCGACCTTCAGTCCTCGGTGCTTTGCTGCGGCGGCTACTCTCGAAAGAAACTCCTGCGTATGAGTGAAGAGAACGAAAGACTCGCCAGGCCACTTATGGCATCTTGGAAAGATTGGGCCCTCGACTGGCCTCGTTATCGCGAACATGCAGAAGAGATTGCAGAAAGAAGTTTGCTGGCGAGCAATTTTGATTGGACCGGCAAGGTCCCCAGGCGCGGCCCGGATCTGATCCAGGCCACGGATTCCCGGGTCGAAAACGAGATTGCAGTGCTCTGGCTGAAGGATGTAATCTGTGCCTTCACGTTTGTCGCTTCGGGCTGGGTCCCCCTCCAGCGACTTGAAAAAAGCCAGAGGGCTCATGTATAGGAGACCTTTCTGGACCATTTCCAGATGGGCCCTACGGCCGAGCTTGAGCAAGATCACACAGGGCTCGCCCGTTTTAGTCCAGAGGGCCACACTTAATTATCCTCTGCCACACGCCCTGCCGTGGGTGGTGCGCTAAATCTGTGTCCCTAGCAGTTCTTGCGCCCCCGTTTCGTCAGCCCAATGGTGCGCCAAATGCACGGGGATTGGCCGAAGACGCACGAAGCGAATCGGTCCAAGTAGAAAATCAGGGATCGTCGGGAGCCCTGGTCGGCAGAAGCATAGATGGATCGAAAACCATTTCACATTGAGGGCACGATAACTCGGCTAAGACCCACCGACTGAGCCATCGCAGAAACTGCGCATCGAGCGCTCTCCGGCCCGCGACGTGAAGCGTTGCGATCTTGGGAACACTCCGAATCAGATCTATATCGACCGTCGTCAGTTGATTAAGAAAAGCGATACTGTCTTCCAGCTTGGCTCCGTGGCGCGGAAGAAAAAAAAGATGAGCGATACGGTGACGCTTAGCGTCACCCTGCTTTTCTCTACTGAGCGTCGATAACGGCCGTACGGGACATACTACAACTCGATTCTGGGCACGTTCAGGATGAGATATCTCGCAGTCGGGGGTGACCACTAGAGATCGCACGCTTTGGCACGCCACGGACACCGGTACCTCTTCGTCCTTTGGCAATGCGATCATAGTCTCTACAGTAAGTCCGTGGTTCTGGTTACCGCGCACGTTGATGTAGACGTGCGGCGCAAACTCCAATAAATCGCCCTGGCTCAGTTGAGCCGCAGGTTCGCAGTAAAAGCTTCCAAGCAAGAATTACCTTTTAGAAGAAACAACTATCATCTGGCTCGACTTCTTGCTCGGCTTCGGACGGAGGCCTGAAGTAAGCGTCAAAGGCCAGCGACAAACTTTCTCCGGATCGCGCACGCGCGAAGTCTATCCCAGGTTTGGCGACGCTTTCGGGGGGCCTCGCAGGACTGCGAGGCGGTTTTGGCGCGCGATGGACTACCAAAATCACATCAGACGTGTGATTACTGAAGGGCAGAATAACAGTTCCTACTGGTGCAATAGCAAAACCGATTATCAACACCGCGGCCGAAAATGGAGATGGTCCTTTTGCGTGTTGGCGAGGGTTCGTTTGCCGTTCGGTCAGATCCTCTTCCAAAGAGAATACGTCCACTATATCCCACTGCTCATTTTTCATGATTGTCTGACCTCTTCTGCGAAATGATGCAACCGCTCTGCGTGCGGCTTACACTGCTCTAGAAATTCAAGCATCAGAGCAGTTGGCAGCGCAATCCGTATGATAGGCTCCAGGTATACGTCCGCTCTCCTGCCTATACGAACGAAGTGGATATCGGGCGGGGCTATGTAATAGAAGTCCATAATGGAGTCATCGCCGATTGCGGCCATGAAAACGTTGTTCGCACGAAAGCCCTGCACCTTTTCTGTGTCTTGAGGTTCTGGAATCGGTGCCAACCGTTTGGTGCTAAAGTCGTTTTGTAGGCTCTCGTGAAACGCCCTAGAGCTATTCCAAAGCCCTCGAACAAAAAGTGTTTCTGGATACGATATTTCGACCTTCGTACGAAGTGCCGCGTTGCCGGGTGCCAGCCGACCAAAGACGAGACCAATTCCCGCTCTCGCCTCAACCACTCTGCAATAGTCGGCAAAGTACCGGCGATCAGGAACCTCCGCACGCTCATAGTCAACACCGAGTTCGATGAATGTTCCTCTTCCATCTTCAATGAAGCGGAGGCGAACAGGTCCCTTCGATTGGGCGACAGCGCCGCGTCCGGGGGCTACGAATTTTCGTTCGCTAACAGCGTTCATGATTCCTTCAGATAGAATGCCGACACAAATCCATTTTGAGTATAGCATATTTTTCCGCCAGTCATCTACAAGGGAAACTGGTTTAGTATCAATTAGTTAAAGCCTGCTGGGCGCTCAGGCCTCCTGATCACGCGGTCTCCGGCAGTTCCCGTGGTCCACATGGCCTTCGTGATGCCGACGGCCATCGCGGGCGTCATGCGCAGAGTCTGGTGGCGGCGGATGGAGTTGTACCAGGCAAAATGAACGCAGTATGCAGCCCACAGGTTGTCCCACTTCTTGCTAAAGGCGCTCATCAGCCGCGTCATGCGGCCCATCTGCATCCTGATCGTGAGGTTCTGGCGCTCCACATGGGACGTGCAAATCTTCGCGGGATCGGAGATCGCCACCAGGATAGGGACACATATTTAGCGCACTACCCTGCCGTGCGGCTCCGGAAATCGCCAGGTGCAGGCGGAGCCCTCTATTCCGCATCTGGTCAGCCGCGATCATCGGCTGTGAGTGCAACACCAGAATGCAATTAGTCGGAGGGCCACAGAAGCCATGTGGACGAGAAGTCGCCATCCCGGAGGCTGACCCCGACGTTATCGTTCAACCGCTTTTCTATGCCTGCCCCCCCAGTCTTCCATTGGCTCTGGAAGCGGCCTTTTTAGCCGCCCTGCTGCGGGTGCTTTTTCATCAGCGAATCGAGAAGCGCTTCCGGGATTCTAAAAGTTGTCCGCCGAAGACGGTTGACCGTCTGAGCAAGGTTAACCAGGCCGCGCTGGGCGGCAAGATCGAGAACCCCCAGCGTGCCAGTCACACGGAGTCCCTTGCCGCGAGCTACAATTGCGCCCTTCCGATCGTCCATGAGCGGCAGATCGGCGTCGAGCGAAATGGCCAGGGCGATTGCGGCTGCCTCCCCGTTATCGAGTTCTTCCACGGAAGCCTGGTCGAATTGACGGCTTGGCGTTTCGTGGACGTCAAGCCAATCCGGAGGATCGGCAATCCAGTTCCGCACCAAAGACGGAACGTCCGGGTCGGTCAACTCGGCTCGCACGGCGGATGGCAGGATCACTTTCTCAAATAGAACTGGAAGGAGGTCGACGTTTTCGATCAGTACCAGATGGTCGATCGGCCCGGTATCGGCGATGATGAGCCGCACCGGTTAGAATCCCAATTGTTTCAGAGCGTCACGATCCCGCTCAAAATCTTCCATGGTGTAGTCTTCATACACGTCATGGGATTTTAGGAACCCATCGAGCCGGTACCTGGTTCCAAAACCGAGCAGCCGCCGCAGCTCAGGCTTGGTGATGCGACCGCTCTTGAATTCTTCGAGCGCCAGGGCTTCGAGGGCGCGGCGCGAGAGGTCGACGCCGGATGCGCTCATGCGACTGGCCAGCTCATCGGGAATCCGGACGGTCAGTTCCATGCTCTTTCACCCTACTCCATCCGCATAACTCGATCAAGGAAATAGCCGGACATAAGCGGTCATTTATGTTTGACAGTCCAGGCCTGTCCCCGGATTTCGCAGTTCTAGAACCGTTTCAGCGCGCGCAGCAGGGAGGCGGTGGTGCCGCCGGAATGCAGCTCCACCGAGTGAACGGGTTTCCAATTCTCGTCCATGGTCCCAATGTAGAGGGCGGCCTGGCGGCTGCCGCCCATCAGGATGACGGTGTACTTGCGGTCCGGGTAGCCGAGGGCGCGGCACTGGAGTTCGCCCGACTCGCTCTGCCAGCGGTCGGAGGCGGGCCGGCCCAGTTTCTGCACCGCGGCGAGGTAGTCGTCGCGGCTGGTCAGGGTGAGGTACTGCTGGTCCTTAGTGGTGAAGACCACGCTCTGCCTGACCTCGCCCACTTGGGTCAGGCGGAGGGCCGCCAGGCAGAGGAGAACGGCCACGGGCAGCGCGGCGGCGATCAGCTTGAAGATGCGGCGGTCGTTGGATTCCAGCCGGATGCCCACCACGGGCGCGGGCGCGCCGCGGTCCGGAACGGCCCCGGATGCCGGAGGAGAGCCGCCCACCGCAACGGGCATCTGGATCACGCGCCGCTGGTACGGCCACACCGTGCCGCCCTTGTATTCCAGCTCCCGGTTCAAGCCGACTATGAGGACCGGGTCGTCGATGCGCGACACTTCACCGACGAGCCGCCGCGAGATCCAGATCTCCGCACCGCTCTTGCAATTGACCACCAGGATCTCCGACCAGGTGGCCTTCCGGAAGAGCCACTCGTTGTGCTCGATGTTGAGGATGGGGGGATAGAACGAGAATGGCCGGGAGGTCAAGTGGTTGAGCGACGGCGGAATGGGCGGGGAGGCCATGGGAATTCGAGGACAGGCAGCGAATTTCGCAAAGGCCGCGAAATTCGTAGCCTGTCCCTTAGTATACCTACTTGCGTCCCACCAGGCGCAGCCGCACACTGAATGCGCGGGCCTGGCCTCCTCCGTACTTCAGGAATTGGGACGTCCCCTGAACGTTGTTGACCACGTTGGCGTTCAGGGTGCCAGTCAGATTGTTGTACCCAAAACGCCAGGCCCACAAGTAATGCAAGGCGCGAAACTTGCGCTCGAGGTGCAGGTTGATATTGAAATAATCGGGAAAACGGCGGGAGTTCGGCGGACCCACCATGAAGCCATCCTCGTCCACCACTCCGAACGGAAAACCCGTGCGGTATTCCACCAGGTACGCCGCCGTGGTGTTGCGCACCAGGAATTCGAGCTTCCCCGGAAAGAAGCGTTTGGGCAGAGGGGCCACACCCCACATGTGAAAGCGATTGGGCGTGTCCCAGGAGAACGGTCCCGGGGCCTGCGGGCCGAACGTGGGGTTCTCGAGGCTGTAATCCACCACCGCGTTGGTGCGCGAAGCGGATCGCGTGTACCCGACGAACCATTCGAACTGGCCCGCGAACGTGCGCCTCAGGCTGAAATCGACAGCGTCGTACCGGTCGCGGCGGGTGTTCTGCAACTGGTAGGCGGCGCCGGTGAAGAGGGCGGGATTCAGCTCCGCGGCGGGCGTCACGAACACGAACCCGCGGCTCCCCGTGCGCCGCGTGTACCCGGCCTTGGCATAGAACTCGTGCGGCAGCTTGCGCTCGACGGTGAGGCTGGCGGTGCGGTAATAGGGCACCTCGAGGGCCTGCTCGTTCACCTGGAAGGCGGTCGGCACGGGGCCGTTCACAATTCCTCCCGGCAGGAAAAACGTCGAGAGGCTCACCTGGTCCTGCTGGCGCGTGATGGCGCCCATGCTGATGGCATCGTAGTAGACGCCCCAACCGGCGGAGAATTTGGTATCGCGCAGGCCGCGCGGCGCCCATGACACCGAAAAGCGCGGCGCCACCTCGAGGTCGCGGACGATCTCGTTCCATTCCGCGCGGACGCCGGCTTCCAGCACCAGTCCTTCGCGCGGCGTCCAGTGGTCCTGAATGTACTGCGCGGCCTCGAAATTCTTGCGCACCTGAAAGGGACTGCCCTCGAAGGAAACGTAGCGGGCCACGGAACCGTCGTCCCGCAGGACTTCGTAGTCGTGGCGGACGACATGCTGGTGAAACGCCTCCCGCTCGAAGTCGATCCCGAACTTCAACTGGTGGGTGCCGAGGAGGTGCAGCGTGGGCAGGAACAGGTTGGCGATCCATTGCTGCCGGTACGAGTGGCGGTCGGTGCCGACAAAATAGTTTCCCAGGTCCCCGAAGGGCGTGATTTCGAATAACTGGCTGCCTTGCGGCGAGTCGCGCAGCAGCGTGCGGTCGTCGGCGAAGCCGAGATCGAGCAGGGCCCCGCGGCCGAAGTAATGCTGGTCGCGGATGGCGCTCATGAAGAGCGTCTGGCGATGATTGGTAGTGGTCTCGACGGGATTCAGAATGCTGAGGCCGGAGCGGGCGGTGTCGGAGAGGTTAAACAGGAAGCTGCCGGTGAGGGTATTGGCGTGCGTCAGGTTGACCTGGAACCGCGAGAGATCGCTGGCGGTAAGCCCGGTAGTCCGGTTCTGCCCGTTGGGCAGCCCGTGGATGGTGTCCACGCTGTAGAAGGCGTCGAACCCGTTGTGAAACCAGGCGCGCCCCTTGGCCAGCGGCCCGGAGAACTCCAGCCGCGGCGTCCATTTATTCACATGAACGCCGCCCTCGGAGGAAAGTCCGGGGAAAAAATTCGTGACGCCGAAACGCCAGCGGTCGTCACCCATCTTGGTGGTCAGGTTGAGGACGCCGGCGGAGCCTCTGCCATTGTCGGCCGAGAAGCGGCTGTTCTCCACGTCCATGGATTGGATGGTTTCGATGTTGACGCGCGCCTCCAGGCGGCCGGTCACGGGGTCGGAAATGTTGAAGCCATCGAGCGTGTAGTTGGTCTGGCTGGTGTCGCCTCCGTTGAAGTGGGACCGGCCGGCGTTGTCCTGCACCACGCCGTCCATCATCGGCAGCGCGTTGCGGTAATCCTGCGGCGCGGGGTACGGGATGGCCTGGATTTCGGCGTTGGCGAGCTCTTTGTGATCGGAGGGCTGCTGCAAATCGATGGCCGGAGGCGAATAGGTGACATCGATCCGTTCCGAGAATTCCTGCACGTGGTTGAGCGCGATGGTGAGCTGAGTGGCGGCGGCGTCAAACCGCTGCCCGCGTCCCTGGTAGAGGTAGAAGCCCAAACGCTCGGCGCGAATGGCGTATTCCCCGGCGGCGGGCAGGTTCAAGCGGAAGTTGCCGGCGAGGTCGGAAGAGGCCACCACGGCGGCGCCTCCCGCGGCCGCGCGCAGCTCCACGCGGGCTCCGGCGATGCCGGCGCCGTTTTCATCCACCACGCGTCCCGAGATGGAGACCTGCGCCTGAAGGCCGGCGCAGGCAAGCAGAAGACCCAGAACGAGTCGCGCACTGTGGGGACACCTGGCCATCGCGGGTTCGTACGCCTGCGGTACGCCTGCTCACCGTTCAGGATAGCGCGTGGCGCAGGGTGGCGCGGGGCTTACGCAGGCGGGCACGCGGGAATCCCTACTCCGCCATCCTCCAGCGCCGCGCCGATCCTCAGGATGAGCGCCTCGTCCCACGCCGGACCGATGATCTGAATCCCGATGGGCAAGCCGTTCGACGCCAGTCCGCAGGGGATCGAAAGCGCCGGCAGGCCCAGCACGTTGATGCCGCGAACCAGGCGGGTGGTGGCCAGGCGCACGTCCTCGTCCCGGCCGCCCAACCGGACGGCGGCATCGCCGATGCGCGGGGCGGTGTTGGGGGTGGTGGGAGCGATGAGGCAATCCACTTCAGACCAGAGCTGATCGAATTCGCGGCTCAGCTTGCGGCGCAGCCGCTGCGCGTTGATGTAGTCGGTGGCGGGCACCAGGCGGCCCTGGTCGAGCAGGGAGAGCACATCCGGGCCGAATTTCTCCCGGCGTTCGAGGAACGGCTCGGCCACCGCGGCGGCTTCCGCCAGCAGAATGACGCGGCCGACGGCATTCAGCGCCGCGACATCCGGAACTCGCACCGACTTGACCACCGCGCCCAGCGATTGGGCGCGCGCGAAGACTCCGCGAACCGACGATTCGACGCCGGGGTCCAGGTGGTCGAAATAGAAATTCCCGGGGAAACCGATGCGCAGGCGGCGAATGGAGCAGCCGTCGTCGGGAATGTAGTCGACCACCGGGTGGCGCGACGAGGTTGGATCGCGGCGGTCGTGCCCGGCGATGGCATTCAGCACCATGGCGGCATCGCGGACCGAGCGGGCGAGCGGGCCCATGTGATCGAGGCTGTAGGCCAGGGGCAGGGCGCCGTAACGGCTCACGCGGCCATAGGTGGGCTTGAGTCCCACGGTCCCGCAAAACGCGGCGGGGATGCGGATGGAGCCTCCCGTATCGCTGCCCATGGCGGCGTAGACCATCTGGGCGGCCACGGCCGCGCCCGAGCCGCCGCTCGACCCGCCGGGGCTGTGCTCGAGGTTCCACGGATTGCGCACCGGCCCGAAGTGTGGATTGGCCGAGGTGATGCCGTAGGCCATCTCGTGCATGTTGAGCTTGCCGAGCATCACGGCGCCGGCCGCCCTCAGCCGTTCCACCACGGCCGCGTCGATGGCGGGAACAAAATCTTCATAGACCTTAGATCCGCAGGTGGTGCGCACGCCGCGCGTAGCGAAGAGGTCTTTTACCGCGACGGGGATTCCGTGCAGGGGCCCGCGGTCGCGCCCGGCGGCCAGCTCGGCATCCGCCTGCCGCGCCTCTTCACGAGCCTGTTCGGCGGTGACGGTGATGAACGCATTGAGCTTGGAATTGAGGCGGCCGATGCGCGCGTTGGCCGCGGCCGCCAGCTCGACGGCGGAGACCCGGCGCGCCCGCAGCGCATCGGCGGCTTCCCGAATGGTCACTCGCCGTTCTCCTCGAGGCACGGCCCCGTAAACGGTTCCACGTCGGGCGTGAGGTCTTTCACCAGCGGACGGAAAGCCGCTTCCAGCGCCTCGAGCGGCTCGGCGATGCGATTAAGCTCGGCGGGATCGACCTCGAGGCCGCTGGCTTTGGCGATGGCTCTCCAATCTTTCACGCAGCCTCCAACGACAGCGGATCTTCCCGGTCCTGGCGCGCGGTCCAGTGCGCCCCGGCCAGCACGATCATGGCAGCCGCGAAGCTCCAGAGCAGGATGGTGACGGAGTGCTCGAAGATGAGGTACTCGCGGTGGAGCTTGGCCTGCAACAGAGGAGCGACCACCAGGTTGACATACTTGAGCGCTTCCAGCGCCAACCCCACCAGAATGGCTACGGGGGCCACGCGGGCCGGCTCGACCTTCCGGTTGGGCAGCAGCCAATAGATCAGAAACAGCGCCAGAATCGAGATCGGCACGGCAGCCAGTTTGAACATCAGCAGGTTGATCCAGACCCCGAATCCGGTGTTGAGGCTGCCCGCCGCCGGCAGCCACCGGCTGTTCAAGGCCGTCAGCATCAAGGAGAGCAGCGCCAGGCCGCCGCACACAAAGATGAGGCCCAGGCTGACGAGCTGGTTCTTGATATAGGAGCGGTTCCTGGCGACTCCCCACGCGCGGTTGAGCGCCACCTCGAGCGGCTCAAAAATACCGTTGGCGGTAATCAGGAGCAGAAACATGGAAGTGAGATGGATCTTGCCGTTTACCTTGAACCATGCCTGGAGGTTCTTCAACATGAACTGGCCCGGCTCGCCGGCAAAAGAATCGCCGATGGCCAGGTAGATGGCCTGCTCGGCCGCGCGCCAGTGGAGGACATCGCGGCAGAACGACGTGATGACGATGAGGAATGGATAGGTTGACAGCAACACGCTGGCGGCAATCGCGAGGGCGTAAACGTGCGCCTCGGTTTGCGCCAGGTAGTGGAGAGTGGGCCGCCAGCGCGACCACCAAAGCCCTTGGTTTTCGGGAAGGATCGTGGGGAACAAACTCCAGCTTAACTCGGTTGGTTCACCGCCGAGACGATATGGGCGCCCAACCGGGCGCGTTTGCCGATGCCATAGGCCCGAAAGTTATTTTCTTCGCAGCCGCTTCCCTTGACATTCCTCGCCATCTGATTTATACCTAGTCTGGACAGGGAAAAATGGAATCGAACACCGTCCCGGAGCTGCTCCCCGGCACGCTCTACTTGCTGATCCTGCGGACCCTGAGCCGCGGCCCGCTTCACGGATACGCCATCGTCAAGCGAATCAAGGACGCTTCCCGCGAGGGTCTCCGGATCGAAGACGGCTCGTTGTATCCCGCGCTCAACCGCATGCTGGTCAAGGGCTGGCTGACGTCGGAGTGGGGCGTTTCCGAGAATAATCGCAAGGCCCGCTTCTACCGGCTGACACCGGAGGGCCGCAAACAGCTCAACCAGGAAGCGGGTGAATTCGACCGCCTGGTGCGCGCCATCCAGATGGTGATGCGCACCGCCTGAACGGAGACCCCCATGGCCTTTTGGAACGAAATCGGCAACCGCGTCGCCTGGCTGTTCCGGCGTTCGCGGTTCGATCGGGAACTCGAGGAAGAGATGCGGTTCCACATCCAGGCCCGCGCGGACGAACTGGAACAGGCAGGCGTGTCCAGCGCCGATGCCCTGCGGCGCGCACGGCGAGAGTTCGGTTCCACGCTGCGGAGCCGGGAAGAGACGCGCTCGGCGTGGCAAATGCGCTGGCTGGAGGATCTTGGCTCCGATCTCCGCTATGCGGCGCGCGCGTTGCGGCGCAATCGTGCGCTGGCGCTGGCGGCAGTGGGCTCGCTGGCCCTGGGAATCGGCGCCAACACCACCATATTCAGCATCGCGAAAGAAGCGCTCTTCAGCGAGCCCTCCTGCCGCGATTCAAAGTCGCTGGTCGAGATTTCAGTGAGCGGCAACACCTGGATCCCCATGTCGCAATATCGTTTCCTGGAGGCGACACACGCATTCGACGGGCTCGCCGGGATGAACATCCAGATGGTGGTGAACTGGCGCGACGGCAACCGTACCTATCGCCTGGCTGGAACCCGCGTCACCGGCAACTTCTTCGAGGTGACGGGAATACCAGTCGCCATGGGCCGGCCCATCGAGCGCGGCGAATCCGATGTGGCAGTGGTTACGCACGGGTTCTGGACCAAGCACCTGGGCGGCGATCCGAAGGTAGTCGGCCGCACACTGGCGCTGGACGGCAAGCCGTACACGGTGGTCGGAGTATTGCCTCGCGACCACCGCATGCTGGCCGGGTTCGGTTTCACGCCCGACCTGTACCTGACCAAGGATCCCATCGAGGTCATAATGTATGCGCGGCTGCCGCGGGGGATGACGCGCCAGGCGGCCTATGCCGCACTCAAGCCGATCTGCCGCGAGCTGGACCGCGTGTACCCGGACGTCAATCGCAAATGGGCGAAAGAGGTGCGGCTTTCCGCGGTGGGCGGGGTGGAACGGCTTCAAGAGGACGGCCAAGAGGCGATTCCGTTGGCGGCGTTCTTCGGCATGCTGGTGGTCGTGACGGCGATCGTGGTGCTGATCGCGTGCGCCAACGTTTCCAGCCTGCTGCTGGCGCGAGCCTTCACCCGGTCGCGCGAGTTCGCCATCCGTATGTCGCTCGGCGGCAGCCGGGGACGGTTGGTTCGGCAGTTGCTCGCCGAGAGCCTGTTGTTGGCGCTGCTCGGAACGGGCGCCGGCCTGCTGCTCAACCTTTGGCTCACGAGATTACTGAGCGGTGTGCACATTCCCACGCCGCTGCCCATCGAGCTGCTGATCCAACCGGACCGGATGCTGCTGGCCTACTCGGTGGCGCTGACCTTCGTGGTGACGCTGGCGACTGGACTTGTACCGGCGCTGAAGGGCACGCGCGCGGGAATCGGCGGCGCGCTCAAGGAGGGCGGCCGGCAGAACGGACCGGCGGGCTATTCGCTGCGGAACGCGCTGGTTGTCGGGCAACTGGCGGTATCCATCCTACTGCTCAGCGCGGGGCTGCTGTTTCTCCGCAACCTGATGTACGCCACATCGTTCAACGCGGGGTTCGACACCAGCCATGCGGTGGTGGCAACGTTTCAGACTGTGTGGGGCACGTACACGCCACAGAGGTTCGCGGGACTGGTGGACACCGCGCTGGAACGCCTGCGGGCGCTGCCGGGGGTTGAGGCGGCCTCGCCTGCCTCCGCCGTGCCCCTGAACCCATTCCTGGCATTCAATCGGCCCGGCGGCCAGTTCCGGCCGGACGCGGGCAGCCGCACCGTGCGCGTGCAGTACAACTTCAACGCCGTGGGGCCGGATTATTTCCGCATCATGGGGATTCCCATTCTGCAAGGCCGCGCTTTCGCGGATTCGGACCGTCTCGGGACGCCGCCGGTCGCGATTCTGAATGAGACCATGGCTCGCCGATTGTTCGGAAACACCAACGCGGTGGGTCACATCCTTCGATTTCCGGACAATCGCGACGCGACGGTCGTGGGCATAGCGCGCAACTGTAAGTACGTCACCCTGGGAGAAGAAAACGCCATGGCGCTGTATGATCCCTATTTCCAGCAAGATCATTCGGCGTTTGCGCACTTCTTCGTGCGCACCCGGAGCGCGCCGGAAACCATGGTCCGAAAAGTGGACGAGACGCTTGCCGGCCTGGACGCGGGGGCCGCGGTGGAAACCCGCGCCATGGGTGAGATCTTCGCGGGGGCGTTGCTGCCGAGCCGTCTGGGCGCCGCCATCCTGGGATCGATGGCGCTGTTCGGATTGATGCTCGCTTCCATCGGACTCTATGGAGTCTTGCTGTACGCCACCCAGCAGCGGATTCGCGAGATCGGTATTCGTGTCGCGCTGGGCGCCACGCCAGGCGACGTTCTGGCGATGGTTGTGGGCCAGAGCCTCAGGCTGGTGACGGCCGGGATGGTAATCGGCCTCGCGGTGGCCGCGGCCGCGGTGCGCCCGCTATCGATGTTCCTGGTTCCGGAGGTGCGTCCGGCAGATCCGATGAACTTCGTGGCCGTGGCCTGCGCGCTGGCGCTAGTCGCGGGCCTGGCGACGGTGGCGCCCACCGCCCGCGCGTTGCGCGTCGACCCGGCGGTGGCGCTCAAGCACGAGTAGGCGACGCATTCCGGAGGCGATCAGGGGGACGGCCAGCGAGACAATTCCCCTGCGACCGGTTGAATCGGGTTGCGGTTCCATGCCGCGCGGAATCGCTCCAGGAACTCCGGTCCCCGTAATTGGGGGATGGTGACAAACACCACGCTGAACTGCGGAAAGCGCTTCAATGCCCGTGCGGCGGACTCGCCAAAAAGCCGGTCGCGTGTGAGCACACAGGAGAAGCCGGCTTGAACCGCGACTTCCACCAGTGCTCCGTTGGTGAGGCCCTTCCATCCCTGGGCATCGGCCGCCCGGGCCTGGATGCCGAACTCGCCAAGAACCTCGGCGATTCTCTTCGGCATGTTTACGTCAAGCAGCCACATTCGGAGCGTCCAACACCTCGGAAGCGACCTTCATAATCTCCGGGATGGCTTCATGGGGAAAAGTGCCGTAGGTCTCCTCGATCTCTTCGACGGCCATGCCCTCTGCCATGCACGACAAGATGAAGGATACTGAGAACCGGGTCCCGCGGATAGCGAGTTTGCCGCCCAGCAACTCGGGGTCGGCCACGATCCAGCGGTAGTCCTTGAATGGCTTGAGATCCCGTTCCGTCATTCGCTCACCTATCTCTCCAATTACACCACGGTCGGGCGGGGGATAACCGGCCGAGAAAATTGAACCCCCTGGATGAGGGATGGCACCGCTATTTCGGGTGCGGGGTGATGCTTTGAATGTGGTAGGTGTCGCCTTTGATCGTGAAATAGAGCCGCCAATCCTTGCTGGCACGAGCTTGTCAGAGGTCCTCCGATTCGCTGTACTTCTTGGCACGCAGTAAGGGGTGATGGAGGTTCCGGACCAGAAGGCGCGTCTGCTTCAAAATGGCGCGCTGAATGTCCAGGGGAGCAACCCTGGTTGCCTTCTAACAGCGCTCAGAGAAGGAAACTCTCATCTGGCGCGCTTGACTGATTTGGCGGGCGGGCGCTTCATCTGGGATTTCAAGAAGTTCACGGCTTCATCCGCGGTGAAAGGGCCATGCGAGCGACCTTTGCGGAAATCTTCCATGCCTTCGGCCATTCCCGCGTCAATGATCCGGCGTTGTTCGGAGGTGTATTCATCATCGGCAGTGGGGAGTTTCGGGATGATGTTGATGATTCCGCCGGACACTTTGAACTCCAGCCGATCACCGGGTTTGATGCCCGCCCGACGGCGCACGCTGGGCGGCACCACCAAACTGGCCTTGTTTTTCACTGTGATCGTCATGGAGGTAAAGCAAAAAGGCTATTGCGGCAGTCGCGCACCCTCGCACCCCCAACGGCAAAGAACACGTTTTCCAAGCGCTTCCAGTGAATCGGAGCCAGCCGGGCCATCTTCAGGCGCTCAACTGGGCGAAGTGGCGTTCAACGGAAATCCACTTCGGCGCCCGCCAGCAGCCCTCATGGTATTCGTAGGCGCACTCTTCCAAAACCTCGCGGAGCGTACCCATCTCCTGTGCCGTCGAAAGGAAGAGGCCAACCGCTTCCTCTAGAGCGGCGCGCGCCTGGTCCGGGGTGCTTCCGGCACTGACCACATCAACGGGCATCGCCTGCGCGACATACTGCGCGCCCCTTCCCGCCAAATCTGCACCGTATAGTCGATCCGCATCCACTTTCCCTCTCTTTTATCATAAGGCCGTTCACGAGATGCAGCCGCTGGCCGACGCCGGGCGTTATGCCCAACCTTCCTACGGATTGGGTGTGGTGAACAGCCGCTTGTAATCTTCCCAGTGCGCGTTCATGATGTCCATCTTGCGCTTGAGCTGCGCTGGAAGATCTGGCCCCAGCCGGCGAATGGTCTCCTCGGCGGGAGTGGGCGCCAAATCGAGCAACGGCCCCTTGGCCGACAGCAACAACTGCCGCAAGCGCATGGCGTTGTCGATTTCATTGCGCGCCAGGCGCATCAGGTCGGTGCGGTCCCAGCCGCTCTGCGCGCCCAGCACCGGGTTCGGATCGGGCTTCACTCCCAAGGCTTTCACGCGATCGAGTTGAGCCTGATACTCGATAATATCGTCGGCGCCGCGCACCAGGCACTGGAGCGCGGCCAGCCGCTGGCCTAGCAACTCCCACTCGCCCGGCGAACTGGAACCCGCGCGCAGGCGCAGGGCCAGCGCCTCGGCGCGGCTCAGGCTGCCGGTCACCTTTTCGATGATGTTCTGCACCAGCAGGCGCGCGCCCCATCCTTCGTACATGCGCATGGCCTGAATATCGATCAGGTCGTCAGCCTGCTCTTCGCCCTTGGCCTGGAAGAGGAATGGGCGGTAATAGCTCTTCTCTTCGTTCGTCAGGTTCTCCGGGAACGGCACCAGCGGGCGGTTCACCCACCGCCCCAGAATACCGCCCATGGTCAGCACGGGACCGAAGTTCAACGTTCCCAGATAGCGTTCGGCTTCGTCGGTGGCTATCCACAGGGAGAGCAGGTCGTCGGCCCCATCCTTGCCGGCGGTCTGGCTGGCGAGCTCGTGAAGCGCCGTCCACAGGTCCACTTCGTTGCGCGGTCCGGCCCTGCGGAATGCTTCGAGCACCTTGAAATTGAAATCGGCGCCCACGGCATCGGCCACGGAAACCACCAGCTTGTTGCTGGGCGCGCGCCCGCCGGCCATCAACGCGCGCATCGTCGCAATCGGCCGCGGGACCCCGACCACCGGCGCGAATTCGCCCGCTCCTCCGCCGAAACGCCGTATCGCCACGCGGTGACCATCGGGACCTTCGAGATGATTTACGGCCATCCCAGCGGGCAGCTTGCGCGCGATCAGCTCGGGATGGTCGAAGGTCGGAATCATCCACTGGCGGGGCGCAATCTCGACCAGGTCCACGGTGATCTGCCGGCCCAGTTGGCCGGCGGCATCGTGCAGCGCGGTGAGGAAGCCCGCCACGCGATCTTCCATGGGGCGGCGCTGGCAGAAGGTCGGCCCGTTCAAGCCTGGATAAAGGGCCGGCGTCCAGCACAGGCCCGAACCCGCGTCGGTGGTGGTGAAGGAAAAGACCTCCACTTCGGGCAGCCGCTTCAGAAGCTTCTGCAAGGCCTCCCGATACAGCGCCAGTGTGGCGGGCTGGTCGACGCACGGCGCAAAGCGAGGGGTGCGCGAGCGATTGGCATGATCCACGCGCGGGCCGCGCAAATCGGGGTGATCGGCAAAGAACGCCTCCGGCAACACGTGCGGTTCGTTGGCCGTGTAGGCGGCCTTCAAACCAAGGCGCCGCAGCACTTCACAGCGCGCCCGGAAGAGGTCCGCCACTCTTTCCGCGTAGTCCTGGTCGAGGTACTTCTCGAGCGCGGCCGGCGGAAAGATCTTCAGTAAACCCGGGTGATACATGTACCAAGCCGGGTACGGGTCGCCGGGCACATCCATCTCCCACAGCGCGGGAGGAAGGTCCTCCGTAATCACGACGTGGGTGGCGCCCAGTTGCCTGGCACGCGCCGCATTGCGCTCGAACGTCTCCAGATCGGAAGCCGGTTGGCACAAAGGAGCTGCGGCAAAGCATGCGAAGACGGCGAGGTAGTACGGTTTCATCGGGAAACAGCTAGATCGTATTATGACGCATCCCATTGAGCGGGGAGGACAAGCTGAAGCATGTCCTACCAACTCAGGCCGTACCCGAACGCAAACAGCGGATCGTACTCCTTGTCGCCGGGGTGCCTGGCCACCTGCGCCATGGAGCGCGGCCAGGCGAACGAGAGTTTCCCCGTAGGCCGGAAATCGCCAAAGAGCACGTCCGCGATTCCTTCGCCCTCGGTGCCCGGCAGCCAGGCGGCCACCACGGCATCGGCTCGGTCCAGCACGCCGCCGAGGATCATGGGGCGGCCGGAGAACAGGATCACCACCACCGGAATCCCCGCCGCCTTCATGTTGGCAACGGCGTCCACGTCCTCTTGAGCCAGTGACAGATCGGCGCGGTCGCCGTTCCCTTCGGCGTAGGGTAATTCGCCGATCACCACTACCCCGACGGTGGCGCCGGCGGCGCCCGTGCCGTCCTTCGAAAAGGTGACTTGCGTGCCCTTGGCGACCGCCTGCCGGATGGCGGCCAGCACGGTGGTGCCGCCCGGGGTGACGTCTCCGCTCTTACCCTGCCAGTCGATGGTCCAGCCGCCGCATTGGTTGCCGAGGTCGTCCGCGC
Organism: Bryobacteraceae bacterium; assembly: GCA_049516835.1. Lineage (GTDB taxonomy): Bacteria > Acidobacteriota > Terriglobia > Bryobacterales > Bryobacteraceae > Fen-178. The sequence goes on from JBEKSR010000003.1 coordinate 28,675, forward strand.
TCTTGCCGCCCACGTGGATGCGGGCCGCGGTCTTCTTCAGCGGCAGAAGCTTGTTCTGGTTCTTCAGCAGCACCAGCGACTGGCGCACGGCTTCGCGCGCCACCTGGCGATGCTCGGCCGAGCCGAACGTCTTGTGGAGGCCGCGGTCGGCCAGTTGCGACCGGTTCGGGTCCATCAGGCCCATGGCGAACTTCACGCGGAGAATGCGCGTCACGGCGTCGTCGATGCGCGCGATCGGCACCGCGCCCTCGTCCACCAGTTGCTTCAGGCTGGCGATGAATTCCTTGTATCTGCTCGGCACCATGGCCATGTCCATGCCGGCGTTGATCGAGATTCCGATGGCTTTCTTGTAGTCTCGGTCCACCTGGTCGATGGCGTTGTAGTCGGAGATCAGAAATCCCTGGAAGCCCAGTTCCTGTTTCAGAATCTCCGTGAGAAGGCGCCTGTTGCCGGAGACCTTCACGCCGTTCCAACTGCTGTAGGAGGGCATGATGGACCCTACGCCGGCCTGGACCGCCGCGATGTAGCCTTGCAGGTGAATGCGGCGCAGGGTGGCTTCGTCGACGCGCGTATCGCCCTGATCCAGGCCCCTGCCCCCGTGCGCGGAGCCGAAGGCGGTGCCGCCATCGCCGGCAAAGTGTTTGGCGCAGGCCAGGATGGCAAGCGGGTTGGCCAGGTCCGCGCCCTGAAAACCGCGCACCGCCGCCCCCGCCATTTCCCGCACCAGTTGCGGGTCTTCGGAGAAACCTTCGTAGGTGCGGCCCCAACGCACATCCCGCGGCACGGTGACGCACGGCGCAAACGCCCACTGGATGCCGGTGGCGCGGACTTCCTCGGCCGTGACGCGCTCAACCTTTTCCACCAGCGCGGCGTTGCGCGTCGCGCCCAGCCCGATCTCGTGCGGGAAGACGACCGCGCCGAGCACGTTGTTGTGCCCGTGCACCGCGTCGATGCCGTAGAGGATCGGGATCTTGAGCCGCGTGTTCGCGGTGTGCCGCTGGAGCCGGTCATAGAGATCGGTCCACGCCTGAAGGCTGTTGCCCTCCTTGGGGTCGGAGGAGCCGCCGCTCAGAATGGAGCCGACGAAATAGTTTTCGATATCGGCCAGGTCCTTGATGTACTCCTGATCGGGTTGGGTCATCTGCCCGATTTTTTCCGCCAGCGTCATCCGCGCCAGCAGCGGCTTCACCTGAGGGTCGAAAGAGGAAAGCGGCTTCGGTTGGGAAGCGGCGGAAAGGGCGACGCCAAGCAAGGCGGCAACCCGGAAACAGCGCGAGCAGTTCATAACATCACCCATGCCGAGAAGATTTACGATCAACGAGAAGGTAAATCCAATGTTACAGCAGTCCGCCCGTGCCGTACGGCGGTTGGCGATGTTCGTTTTGCCGGTGGCAGCGCTCCTGGCGCAAGACAACGCATTCGACCCCGCCATCTTCAAGGCCCCACCCGCCATGTACCGCGGCCACGCCGAGCATCAGGGTAACCGGGACACGTGGATGGAGCGGCTGTCGTATGCACTCGCCCGCGACTACACCCTGAACGTAACAAGCTTCTGAGTCATCCGTCTCGAACGGGAAGCGCCGTCAATCCAGCTTGCTGGACGCCGAGATGCTGCTCGTATAGTTATCTTTCAGAGGATCGTCCGGAACCAGGCTTTCGATCTTCTTCCATGCCGAGCCGGGACCGGTCTGCCTCAGTACACCGAGTTGACCGATGGCCCAGGGCGCCCCGTTCACGGTGATAAGCTGGCACAGAAAAAGCTGGCCGTCGACTCCGATGGTCTTCCAGCTTTCGCCGTCTTCGCTCACCAGAAGACTGTCATCCGCCGTGATCCAGCCGCGATTCGAGCTATCGAAAAGAATGGAGGTGAGCGACGATTTCACCGGGCTGGTTTGCGCCGTCCATGTGACGCCGCCGTCGCGGCTGCGCAAGATCTGCCCGCTGAATCCCACGATCCAGCCGTTGTTGGCATCGCGGAAGTACACCGAGGTTAGCGACCACGACGCCGCATCGGTTCGCACCTGCTGCCAGGTCTTGCCGCCGTCCGTCGTGCGAAGAATCATGCCGGCCCAGCCGACAACCCAGCCGTGGTCCGCGTCCAGGAAGAAGACGTTTTCGAGCGACTCCTTGGTGCCGGTGGTTTGTGGGGACCAGGTGAGGCCCCCGTCCGCCGAATGAAGAATGACTCCGTCGTACCCGGTCACCCAGCCCGACTGGCCGACGAATTGAATGGCCGTCAGGTTCTCGGTAACACCCGTTTTCCGAGGCTCCCAGGTCTTGCCGCCGTCGGCCGTGGCCACCAACAGCCCCTCATCGCCGACCGCAAAACCGTGGTTCGCATCGGAGAACTCGATATTCCGTAGATGCCCTTTCGCGCCAGTATCGCGGTTGGACCACGTCGTCCCACCGTCGGTGGTGACCATCAAGCCGCCTTGTTCGCAGAGCAGGTAAACCAGCGATGGAGCCGGCGAAACGCCGTCCCGCAACCAGCAACTTTTTCGATCCTGCGCACCGGCAGCCGTCGGCGCGCTGGCAGCCACCTGCGCGCTGGCAGCCAACTGCCAGAGCATGGAAAGCGCAAGTACGTTGACCAGGCTTGCCAAAATCCCACCTTGGGACACTCCCTTAAGCATGTTTGCCTCCATCTGCTTCGATGATTCGGCTACTGCTGAAGTTACCGATTGCGTGTGCTTTCGCACGGCCCTATCGAGCCATTAACAGGTAGCACTTTAGAGCTATGATCCAAATCGGATCCAGATTCCGGCCCAGCACCTGGACTGGCTCTTCGAATAACCTGAGATCAATAGGAGACGGTAATGAGCTTGCGACGTCGCAATCTGCTTCAATCCCTGGGGGCCGCCGGGCTGCTAGGCCTCGTCAGCCCCCACGAACAACAGGCGCAGGAGGCGGTGGCGCGCGCCACGGGCGGCATGGGCGCGCCTCGCATCAAAGACATCGGCGTGATTGAATCCCAACCCGCCGGGGTGCGGCTCACGGTAGTCAAAATCACCACCGACCAGGATGGCCTCTACGGATACGGGTGCGCCACGTTCACGCAGCGGGCCGACCTGGTCAAGCCCGCGGTGGAGAAGTACCTGAAGCCGTTCCTGCTCGGCAAGACCACGGATCGGATCGAAGATATCTGGCAATCCTGCTACGACAGCTCGTACTGGAAGAACGGTCCGGTGCTGAACAACGCCATCAGCGGCATCGACATGGCGCTTTGGGACATCAAGGGCCGGCAAGCGGGCATGCCGGTTTATCAGTTGGTGGGGGGCAAATGCCGGGAGGCCGCCGATACCTACGGCCATGCGGATGGCCCCGAGTATAAAGACGTGGTGGAAGCGGCGAAACGCTATCTGGCGCAGGGGTTTCGCAATGTGCGCGTTCAGGTGGGCATTCCCGGAATGGCCGGCTACGGCGCCGGGCGCAGCGGCGCTGCGGCGGTTAAGGCCCTGCACGACACGCCGGTCTTCGAACCGGCGGTCTACATCCGGCGCGCGTTGAAACTCCTGGAAGTCTGCCGGCAGGAGCTGGGCGAAGAGGTCGAGCTGCTTCACGACATGCATGAGCGCGTGTCGCCCAACCAGGCCGTTCAGTTCTGCAAGGACGTCGAGAAGTTCAAGCTGTTCTTCATCGAGGACCCGCTCTCGCCGGAGGACCTCGGCTATTTCCGGCAGATCCGGCAGAATTGCGCCACGCCCATCGCCATGGGCGAACTCTTCAACAGCCCGCATGAGTGGATTCCGCTGATTGCGGAACGCTTGATCGACTACATCCGCGTGCACCTTTCCCAAACGGGCGGATTCACGCCGGCGCGCAAGATTGCGGTCCTGGCCGAGATGTACGGCGTCAAGACCGCGTGGCACGGGCCGGGCGACGTGTCTCCGGTGGGCCACATGGCGAATGTCACGCTCGACGTGGCCTGCCACAACTTCGGCATTCAGGAGTACTCGCCGTTCAACGACCGCACCCAGGAGGTTTTCCAGGGCTGCCCGGTGATGAAAGACGGCTACCTGTGGGTGAGCGAGAAACCCGGCTGGGGCATCGAGGTGGATGAGAAGGCGGCTTCCAAGTTCCCCTTCACCGCGGGGAGAAACAACCTGAACGGCGGCTGGGGAGAGGTCCGGCGCCGCGACGGCACCGTGATCAAGCAGTGAGAGGTCTTGAGAACGCGAGTATCATATTAGGTCTATGACCAACCCGGCGCGCGGCCGGATCAGGTGGATCCTGATCATATGGATGTTTACGATCAGCGCCATCGCCTACCTGGATCGCGTGAACATTTCCATCGCCGGCAGTTCCATCGAACAGGAATTCCAGCTTAGCCATATCCAGCTCGGCTGGGTCTTCAGCGCCTTCGTGCTGGGGTATGCCCTGTTCCAAGCGCCGGGAGGCCGCCTGGCCGATCGTTTCGGGCCGCGGAAGATTGTCGCGCTGGGAACCCTCTGGTGGGCCGTGTTCACGGCCCTGACGGCGCTGGCGCCTACGGGCATCACCGGCGTGCTGATCATTCTGCTGGCCGTGCGCTTTTCGTTGGGAGTGGGGGAGGCCGTGGTTTATCCCGCTTCCAATCGGCTGGTGGCAAGCTGGATTCCTTCCCAAGAGCGCGGGGTGGCTAACGGATTGATCTTCGCCGGGGTAGGCGCGGGCGCCGGAATTACGCCGCCCCTCATCACCTATATTCTGCTGCACTGGGGCTGGCGCTGGTCCTTCTGGATCAGCGCGGTGATCGGGCTGGCGGCGGGCGCGGTCTGGTATCTGCTGGCGCGGGACCGGCCCGAGGAACACCCCTGGGTGACCCCGCAGGAGGCCGCCCACATCCGGTCCGGATTGCCGGACCAGCCGGCCGGAGCCTCGGCGGCAAAGGCAGTGCCGTGGGGAACGATTCTGAGGAGCAAAGAGGTGCTGGCGGTTTCGTTGAGCTATTTCTGTTATGGCTATTCCGCCTACATTTTCTTCACCTGGTTCTTCATTTACCTCAACACGGTGCGCGGCCTGGACCTCAAGTCGAGCTCCTTCTTCGGGATGCTTCCGTTTGTGGCGATGGCCACGTGCTCACCCCTGGGCGGCTGGATCAGCGACGGCCTGACGAAGCGCCATGGGAAACGCACGGGCCGCTGCGGGATTGCGGTGGCCGGCATGGGGCTGTCGGCGCTGTTCATCGCGCTGGGGACGCTGGCGGCGGACGCGCGCGTGGCAAGCATCGTGCTCGCGGGAGGCGCCGGCGCCTTGTATCTTTCCCAGAGTTCCTTCTGGTCGGTGACGGCCGACATCGCCGGCCCTTCCGCCGGAACCGTCTCCGGCGTAATGAATATGGTCGGGCAGTTTGGCGGTGTCACGACCGCTTCTCTCACTCCGCTGGTCGCAGCGCACTTTGGCTGGCCGGCGTCGTTCCTGGTAGCCGCGGGCCTGGGCGTGCTGGGATCTCTGGCCTGGCTGGTGGTGAATCCCGAGCGGACACTGCTTGGGAAGTCCGTGGAAAGGATCTGAAACATGAGTCGAAAAACTTATCTCGCAGGCCTCCCTGTACTTGTCCTCGCCGGTTGGGTGATGGCACAGCCTTCCGGCGATCCTCTCATCGAGGGCTTTCGCGGGGTGGAAGTGGCCTCCGTGGCGGATGCCACGGAGCAATTGTACGGGCAGCGCTCGTATATGTCGCACGACATGCGGCCGCTGTTCAAGACCAAGTTTGCGGGCCCCGCCGTAACCGTCCTCATGAAGAAGGAGGAGCACAAGGAGGGTTCGGCGGCTTCCCAGGGAATGTTGGACGCCATCGACGCCGCTCCGGCCGGCTCGGTGTACGTCATGGTGCTCGAGGACGGGTTGGACTACGGAGCGATTGGCGGCCTGATGACCACCGCCATGAAGTTCCGCGGCCTGGCCGGAGCGGTAGTGGATGCCTCCATACGCGACACGCCGCAGATCGGCAAGCTGCAGTTCCCGGTTTTCAGCCGCGGGGTGGCGCCTTCCACCACCATCGGTCACTACCGTTTCGCCGGCGCGAACATACCGGTGACTTGCGCCGGTGTACGGGTGAGCGCGGGAGATATTATCACGGCCGACGAAGATGGCGTGGCCGTGGTGCCGCGCGCGCGCGCCGCCGAGGTCCTCAAGAAAGCTCAGGACCTGGACAACACGGAGCACAGCATGATCCCGTTTATCGAGAAGTTCCGCTCCCTCAAAGAGGCGGTGGCGAAGTTCGGCAGGATCTAAGGAGCATTCATGCAGAATTCCGATTTGACACGGCGCACGTTCGTGGGAGCGGTAGCGGCGGCGGGGCTCATGGCCGCGGACGAGGGTTGGGTGGAGCTGTTCAACAAGCGCGACCTGGACGGATGGCGCCCGAGCGAGAACCATGGCTCCTGGAAGGTCGTAAACGGCGAGTTGGCGGCCGACGGGCCGCGGTCGCACCTGTTCTACACCGGTCCGGTGCGCGGCGCCAGCTTCCGGAACTTCGAGCTCGAAGTCGAGGCGCTGGCGCGCCCCGGCTGCAACTCGGGAGTCTTCTTCCACACCGCGTACCAGGAGACGGGCTTCCCGCTGAAAGGCTTTGAGGTTCAGATCGACAACACGGCGGCGAGCGAGGGCACATACCGCGAGAGAAAGTTGACCGGTTCGCTCTACGGCCTCCGCAACATCTACAAGCAACTCATCCCCGACGACCAGTGGTTCAAGATCTATGTCGCGGTGCGAGGCAAGAACATCCAGGTGCGGCTCGACGGCATGTTGCTGGTGGATTACACCGAGCCGGCGCCGCCCGTCATAGCGGAGGGCGATCAACACCAGCGTTTCCTCGACCGCGGCGCCTTTGCGCTGCAATGCCACAATGACGGGTCGAAGGCGCGGTTTCGGAGCGTGCGCGTCCGGCCGCTGCCGGACGAGCTTCTCACGGCCGGCCCCGCCCCCGTGGTGGACGACGTCTTCCGGCAAATTGTCACCATGGGCACGCACAACATCCCCATGGTGGACTATCACGTCCATTTGAAAGGCGGGCTGACGCTGGAGCAGGCGCTGGGGAAATCGCGGAAAGACGGCATCCAGTACGGAATCGCGGTGAACTGCGGAAAGGGTTTCCCCACCGAAAACGACGAGGGCGTCCGAACTTTCGTGGATAGTCTCAAGGGACAACCCGTGTTCATAGCGATGCAGGGCGAGGGCCGCGAATGGACGCAGATGTTCTCGCGGCGGGCGGTGGCGCTGTTCGACTATACCTTTACCGACTCGATGACGTGGACCGACAACCGTGGACGGCGCATGCGCCTGTGGATTCCCGAGGAAGTAGGGAGCATCGCGGATGCCCAGGAGTTCATGGATACGCTGGTCGAGCGGGCGGTCGGAATTCTGGAGCGGGAGCCCATCGATATTTACGCCAACCCGACCTTCCTGCCGGATCTGATCGCGAAAGATTACGACCGGCTCTGGACCGAGAAACGGATGATGCAGGTCATCGGCGCGGCCGCGCGCAACGGAGTGGCCATCGAGCTCAACAATCGCTATCGCCTGCCCAGCCTGGGGTTCGTCCGGATGGCAAAGGAAGCCGGGTGCAAGTTCAGCTTCGGAACGAATAATACAGGCCCAGCCGACCTGGGGCGCTGCGAGTACGGGCTGCGCATGGTGAACGAGTGCAAACTGGGGTGGCAGGATTTCTTCGTACCCGGCGCCTGGGGTCCCAGAGCGGTGGAGCGCAAGGGCGGGGCGCTGAGAGGCTGAGAGCGTGGCGCAGACTCTCAGTCTGCCGGGCCCAGAGGGCACCCCCGACTCGTCGGGACGCGGCAGGCACGAGTGCCCAATGCCACATACTTTTCCGGATTGCGGCATTCTGCACTTGTTGTGGGGCGGGCAATCTTGCCCGCAGCCGCCTTTTAGGCGGCTCTTTCGCGCGGTGCGCGCGCTTTCGGAGCCGCAGTCGCCGGCTGAAAGCCGGCTGCAGCCAGGATTGGCTGCCCCACGATTTGTGCAGAATGGTCACCAGAATCAAAAAGTATGTGGCATTAGGCACGAGTGCCTGCGCCACATGGGGTACGCAGCCGATGTGAAGTGATTCCTTCGTGGTTCCTCACGCCAGTTTTTGCGGGCGCAGCGGACCGAGGAATACCCACAGGATGGCAGCGCACACCAGCGGCAGGATGCCAAACCCGATGAAGGCCGGCGTATAGGAATAGTGGTCCACCACCCATCCCGTAATGAGGGTGAAGACCATGCCTCCGAAGCCGGCGCCCATGCTGGCCAATCCGAATACCGAGGCGACGGCGTTGCCGGGAAACACATCCGCGGGAAAGGTGAGCATGTTGGCCAGGCTGCCCGTATAACCGAGCATCGCCACCGAGACAAAAGCGATCGAGAGCCAGGCCTCCCGCACCAGCACCGCCGGGATGGCGCTGGTCATGAGCACCGCAAAGAAGGTCACGGCGGACTTGCGCGTGATGGTTACGGATACGCCGCGCTTCAGGAGAAAGCTGGAGAGCCACCCGCCCAACAGGTTGCCGAGACCGGCGACCAGGAATGGAATCCAGGCGAATTTGCCGATGGCGGCCAGGTCGAAGTTCCGCACGCGCTTGAGGTACTCCGGGAACCAGAAGATGTAGAAATACCAGACCGGGTCCATGAAGATCTTCGAGATGGTGAAGATCCAGACGAAGCGCGACCGGAGCAGAACCCCAACCGGGACCAGCGGCACGCTCGCCCCGCCGGCGGGCGCGGCAGGCGTCCGGTAGAGCCGCGACCAGAATGCCAGCCAGACCAGGCCCGCCGCTCCGACGAACAAAAAGGCAGACTGCCAGCCCCACTTGAGCAAGAGGAAGGCCACGATGGGCGGCGCCAGAATCGCTCCCACGGCGGAACCGCTATTGAACAATCCGGCGGCCAGCGCGCGCTCGCGTTCAGGGAACCACTCCGCCACCACTTTCACACCGCCGGGCCAGTTCCCCGCTTCGCCCATGCCGAGCAGAAACCGATAGACGCCGAGACTGACAGCCCCTCGGGAGAATGCGTGCAACATGGCGGAGATGGACCACCACGCCACGCACAGCCCATAGCCCAGGCGCGTGCCCAGCCGGTCGATCACCGGGCCGGAGACGCCGCTCATGATGGTATACGCCAGCATAAACGCGAAGACCACGCGCGAGTAATCCACGTTGCTCATGTGGAACTGATCGCGCAGCACGGGCGCGGCGACGGAGAGCGTCTGGCGGTCCAGATAGTTGATGACGGTCGCCCAAAAGGCGAGCGAGATCATGCGCCAGCGGAGCGGCGAGGGAGGGTGCAACTTTCGATTGTAATGCACATCGGGTCTGAAATACCGTTAAATCCGTGCTAGTATCGAACAGTTCGTATGGCCAGATTTCAACTCACGCCGTTTCTCCTCGCCGGAGTTCTGATGGCGCCTTCGGCTGTGGCTGGGGCCGCGCCGGATTCGTGGGCCATCGCCACCGCCGAGACCATCATGAAGCGCAACCCGGGCACGCCGGCGGACCGGCTGGCGAGGTGGTCGTATTGGAAGGGATATACGCTTTACGGGTTCGAGATGCTCTGGCGATCCACCGGAGACCAGCGGTACTGGGACTTCATCAAGCGCCAGATGGATCCGTTCGTGGATGAAAAGGGCAACCTCACAGCGGACGTCCGGCTCAACAGTCTCGATAACATCATGGCCGGCAATCTCATGGTGGCGCTTTATGAACACACTCGAGACGAACGCTACCGCGCCGCCGCCACCCAGATTCGCAAAGCCTTCGACACCTACCCGCGGAACTCCGATGGCGGCTTCTGGCACAACCCGAGATTGACCGGCGAGATGTGGATCGACGGCGTGTTCATGGGCCAGATGTTTCTCATCCGCTACGGGAAGTCGATCGGCGACCGCGAGTACTGCTTCGACGAGGCCACCCGGCAGATCGCCATCTTTGCCAGACACGGGCTGAAGGGTGAGAGCGGCCTCTACTACCACGCCTGGGCCGAGCAGCCCGAAAAAACTCGCTGGGCCGACCCCAAGACAGGCCTCTCGAGCGAGGTGTGGAGCGAAGGGCTGGGCTGGTACGCTTTGATCCTGGCCGAGACGCTGGCGGTGCTCCCGCCGGACCACGGACGGCGGCCGGAGGTGGTGGATATTTTCCAGCGCCTGGCCGGCGGGTTGAAACGCACGCAGGATCCCAAGACCGGCCGCTGGTTCCAGGTGGTTGACAAAGGCGATCAGCCCGACAACTGGACCGACACTTCCGGCAGCGCCATGTTCACCTACGCCATTCAACGCGGCATCGAGCTCGGTCTGCTGAAACCGAGCGACTACGCTGCCGTGGTCGACAAAGGCTATCACGGCATCATTGCGAAGGCCAAGATCGACGGCGATGGGCTGGTGGATATCTACGACGCCTGCGACGGCCTGGGCGTGCAAGAGAATTACGGGCGGTATATCAACTACAAGAAGACGGTCAATGCCAAGGAAGCCGTTGCGGGCTTCCTGTGGGCTACCGCCATCGTCGAAAAGCCGGTATTGGAGAAGAGCCGGAAGCGTTGAGAGGAGACAAAGCGTGGCGGACCTGACTGTCGGCAGGACTTGCGGCCGGGCTGCCCCAGCGATAATTCCGCCTATTCAGCCTCCGAAACCATCCCCGGATGAACGGCCCTTATCCCGGCGTAGCGTGCGAAATCCCGCCCATTCAGCGTGAGGATGTTGGGAACGCCGTGCACCAACATGGACGCGACGAGCCTTGCGTCGTGTACCTGGACGCCAGCCACCGAGTACCGGACAACCAACCGCCGCCATTCGACATGAACGCGTTCGCTGTCGGGCAGAAACCTGAATCTGGCCTCGATTAGCTTGGCTCGCGCATCGGTCTCGGCAATCAACAAACCAAAGCCGTTCCTGTCGATTGGCCGGGTGCAGACGCTCCAGAACTCGACCAGATTCTGCGCCGCGTAGCACAAATGCCCGCCACGGGCCAGCAGTGTTTCCACGGCAGTGCGAACGATCGTGTAATCGGGATCGGACGGCTCCGCGAGGCGCAAGAGGATATTCGTGTCGGCGAGGAAGGGCACCCCTGGCCTCAGTTGTGGTCCTGGTAAATGCTCTCACGGCTAAAGGCGGCCGAGGGCACATGGGGCAGACTCTTCCCCATCTCCGCTAACGTGTCGAGCGTAGCTCGAAACTCCTCGAGGTTGGCGGCTGGGGCCGCCGGCGCTCGGGCGAGATCTTCGATCGCGTCCTGGAGGTACGCGTCAAGGGGGATGCCCTTCGCCGCGGCCTGGGCATTCAGGGATGCTTCGATTTCCGGTTTGATTTCCAGCCTGACAGTCATAACGGCCTCTTCAGCCTTCACCAATTATCCCACGCCTGGCCACGTCTCGGACGCCGGCGGTATACTTCCAGAAGGAGACAAGGCGTGGCGGACCCGACCGTCGGCGACACAATCCGCGAAAAGCGCGACGCGATCATCCGCATCGCGGGCAGCCACGGCGCCACCGAGGTGCGGTTGATCGGATCTGTCGCGCGAGGCGAGGCTCGTCCTGACAGCGACGTCGATCTGCTGGTGACGTGGAGCGAGGGCACCAGCCTGCTTGACCAGGCGGCTCTCATGCTGGAACTCGAAAAGCTGTTGGGCCGGAAAGTCGACATCGCCAGCGACGGCTGGGTGAAGCCCTCGATCCGGGAATCGGTCTACCGGGATGCCATCGCCCTATGAGGAGCGACGCGGATCGCTTGAGCGACCCGGGGAAGCAGTTGCTCAGGGCGTGACCGCGAGCGACGAGGCGCTGATCGTCGATCTTGCCGATGGCAGGACAATTACAGTTCCGCTGGCTTGGTTCCCGCGTCTGGCGCACGGGACAGCGGCGGAGCGAGCCACTTGGCGTCTCATTGGCGGCGGCATAGGGATCCACTGGCCGGACTTGGACGAGGATATCAGCGTGGAAAGCCTGTTGGCGGGCCGGAGGTCTGGCGAGACTCAGGCGTCCCTTCGGCGCTGGCTCCAGGCGCGCAAGGCCGGCTGAGTGACTTGCGCTCCCCCGCGCCCTCCCGTTGGCACCCCGCGGATCGCCTGTCGCTGCATGTAAAGACCATTCAGGTCTGCTTGACTTGAATTTGGCCGGCCGACGCTGCAAACTGGATGGAAATGGGCATCAATATCGGTCTGGACATCGGGGCCATCAGTCTCAAACTGGCCGCCTTGGGCCGTCCAGGGGACCGGCCGATCCTCGAGGCCCTGTGCGCCACGCACCCGCAGTTCCGCATGACGGAGATGGGGGCGCGGCCGCTGGTCCTTTCCGAGTACCGGCGCATCGCCGGCAGCCCAATCCAGTCCACCTACGACCTGTTGCAGGAGTTCTACGAGATCGTCCCCGAGACCCAGGTGGAAGGCATACGCGTAACCGGCTCGGGCAGCCGCACCATAGCCAAAGTGTTGGGCTTGTTCTTCGAAAATGAGTTCAAAGCCATCGCGCGGATGATGGGGGCGGTCTACCCGCAGGTGCGCACCGTGTTCGAAATCGGCGGGGAAAGCTCGAAGTACATCCGGCTGGAGGGCGGCAGCATCGTGGACTATGACCGCTCGGGCGAGTGCGCGGCGGGTACGGGGTCGTTCCTCGATCAGCAGGCGTTGCGGATGCAGTACTCGGTGGAGGAGATCGGCGGGATCGTCTGCACGGCCAAGGGCTCGGCGCGCATCGCCGGACGCTGCTCGGTGTTCGCCAAGAGCGACATGATCCACGCGCAGCAGAAGGGTTACTCGCCGGCGGAGATCCTGCGCGGGCTGTGCGATGCCGTGGCCCGCAATTTCAAGAGCTCCATCGTGAAGGGGCGGCCGGTGGAGGCGCCGGTAGCGCTGATTGGCGCGGTTTCGCAAAACGCGGGCGTCGCCGGGGCCCTGCGCGAAGCCTTCTCTCTTTCCGCCGCCGACTTGCTGACGCCCGGGGAATACGCCTGGTGCGGAGCCATCGGCACGGCCATTCTGGAGGCCGAGGAGCAGCGCAAGCGGTCCATTCTGGAGATCCATCGCCTGCGCCAGCACGATTCCGAAGAGAAGGTGCAGGACACCCAACCGCTTTCCTCTGAGAATGTCGTGCAGTTGCGCGACCGCGTGGGCTTGTACGTGCCGCCGCCCAATGATGAACCCATCCCGGCGTACCTGGGGCTCGACATCGGGTCGGTTTCGACCAACGTGGCGGTGATCGATGAATCCGGCACGGTGATTCACGATGTCTACCTGCGAACCGCGGGGCGCCCCATCGAGGCCGTGCAGCAAGGGCTGGCGGAAGTGGAGAGCATCTGGGGCAAGCGGCTTCGGGTGTGCGGCGTGGGCACCACCGGCTCGGGGCGCGAGCTGATCGCGGAGTTCGTGGGCGCGGACGCGGTGAACGACGAAATCACCGCGCACAAGACCGGCGCCATCCACGTGAGCAACACGCTGGGCGGCGAGCCGGTGGACACCATCTTCGAGATCGGCGGGCAGGATTCCAAGTTCATCTCCATTGAAAACGGCGTGGTGGTGGATTTCGCGATGAACGAAGCCTGTGCCGCGGGCACCGGTTCGTTTCTGGAAGAGCAGGCCGAGAAGCTGGGGATCAGCATCAAGGACGAGTTCGCGAAACTGGCGCTGGCGGCGCCCAGCCCCACGCGCCTGGGCGAGCGCTGCACGGTGTTCATGGAGCGGGATGTCACCGGCTGGCTGCACAAGGGCGAAACCGTGCCCAACCTGGTGGCGGGCCTGTCGTACTCGATTGCGCTGAATTATTTGAACCGCGTGGTGCGCGGCCGCAAGATCGGCAAGGTGATTTACTTCCAGGGCGGCACGGCGTATAACGACGCCGTCACCGCGGCGTTCGCCAGCCTGCTGGGAGAGAGGATCACGGTGCCGCCGTACAACGGCGTGATGGGGGCCATTGGAATGGCTCTCATCGCGCGGCAGTGGCACCAGGCTACCGGCGCCGCGAGCCGTTTCCGCGGATACGATCTGCACAAGCTGCGGCTCGCGACACGCGACTTTGTGTGCAAGGCCTGCTCGAACCTGTGCGAGATGAAGCAGTTCGACATCGAGGGGCAGAAGAGCTACTGGGGCGATAAGTGCTCGGATAAGTTCCGTAAGCCCTCGTTGAGCGGGCGCAAGCCGGTGATCGAGGATTTGTTCGCGTATCGGGAGCAGTTGCTGGAAGGCGGCAACCGCTCTCTTACGTTCGCGGCTCTGAAGGTTGGGCTGCCGCGGGCTATGTCGCTGCTGGATCAGTTGCCGTTCTGGAGGCGGTATTTCGCGGAGCTGGGGATCGAGACCGTGCTATCACCGGTGACCGATCCGCGCATTTCGGCGGCGGGCATCGATATGGCGGTCGCGCAGCCGTGCTATCCGGTGCAAGTGGCCCACGGGCACGTGCAGGCGCTGGCGGAGGCGGGCGTAGATTACATCCTGATTCCCAACATCGCGGACGCCGAAGGGGGCGAAGACCAATCCTGCCCCTCGCACTACTGCCCGTGGAACCAGACGCTGCCGTGGGTGCTGCGGTCCGCGCCGGCCCTGGCGCCGCACCAGCACAAGTTTCTCATCCCGACGCTGCACTTCCAGCTTGGCCCGGCGCAAGTGAAGAAGGCGCTCGCCGAGGCCATGCGGCGCATGGGGGTTACCCGGCGCGCGAGCGACCGCGCGGTGGAGGCGGCCTACGCGGCGCAGCGCGAATTCCAGGATAAGCTGCTGGCGGCCGGCCGGCGGGCGCTGGCAACCCTGGAATCGACCGGCGAGCCCGGGCTGGTGGTGGTGGGGCGCAGCTACAACATTTACGACCGGGGCGTGAACTGCGACATCCCGCGCAAGCTGCGCCACCGGTACGGCGCCAACGTCATTCCGCTGGACTTCCTGGTGACCGGCCGCGAGCCGGTCGCGGACCGGCACGCCAACATGTTCTGGGCCTCGGGGCGAAAGATTCTGGACGCGGCGCGGCTGGCGGCCTCCCGGCGCAACCTGCACGTGGTCTACATCACCAACTTCAAGTGCGGGCCCGATTCCTACATCAAGCATTTTGCCCGCGAAGCCGCCGGCGCGCCGCTGCTGGTCCTGCAATTCGACGGGCACGGCAACGACGCCGGCTACATGACGCGCTGCGAAGCCTATCTCGATAGCAAAGGGATTCTGCGATGCTACCAACCGTCGACGGAGCCGCCGCCCCTGCGGGCGATCATCCACTAAGCGGCAAGCGCATTTACATTCCGCCGATGGCTTACGGCAGCGCGCAGGCGTTCGCCTCGGCCTTTCGCGCCATTGGCCTGGAGGCGGAGCCTACTCCGCCCTCCGATGGCCGCACGCGCGAACTGGGCGCCCGCTACACTTCGGGCGACGAATGCTATCCGGCCAAGGTGACGGTGGGCGATTTCATGAAGGTGCTGGAGCGGCCCGCAACCGACCCCGCGCGCGTGGCGTTGTTCATGCCGACCGCCCAGGGCCCCTGCCGTTTCGGCCAGTACGCGCCCTACCTGCGCCACATTCTGGACGCCAACGGATACCGGTCCGTGGAGATCCTCTCGCCGAGCAGTCAGAACGCCTATGGCGGCCTCGGCAGCCTCGCCAAACCGTTCGTGCGCACGGGGTGGCGCGCGCTGCTGTGCGCCGATCTGCTGCAGAAGCTGCTGCTCATGCACCGCCCGTATGAGGAGCGGCGCGGCGACACGGAAGCGGTCTATGCGGAGTCGCTGGCCGACCTGTGCCGCACACTCGAGGAGACTCCGGTCGAGCCGGGGGTGCAGCTCCATTCGCTGCGCGATTCCATGGTTCGAAGCCGCGACCGTTTCCGCAAGCTGGCGGGGCGGCGGAGCGGGGCGCCCGCTGGGCCCCGGCACCCGCTGATCGGAATCGTGGGAGAGATTTTCTGCCGCTTGAACACGTTCTCGAACGAGAACCTGGTCGAGTGTCTCGAGGAATACGGCGCGGAAGCGTGGATCTCGGACCTGGTCGAGTGGATCTGGTACACCGATTCCGAGCGCTTCCGGAAACTCAAGCTGGAGGGACGCATCTGGACGCTCGAAGCCCTGGGCGCGTGGGTGCGGAAGCGCGTGCAGAAGCAGGACGAGCACGTCCTGGTGGCGCCGTTCCACGAAGATTTCGCGGGCCGCGAGGAACCCGACATCTACGAGATCCTGGAATGTGCGCGCCCCTACCTGCCGCGCGAGGGCGCATTTGGCGAGATGGTGCTGAACGTCGGAAAGACGGTGTACCTGGCGAAGAAGGGCGCCGCCGGGATCATCGACATCAGCCCCTTCACTTGCATGAACGGCATCGTGTGCGAGGCGATCTATCCGCGCGTCAGCCGGGACCTGGGCGGCATCCCCATCCGCAACTTCTATTTCGACGGAACGCAGTCGGACCTCGACCGCGACCTGGGCGTCTACATGGAACTGGCGCGGAGCTATCGGAAAAAGCGGGGGTAGGCCCGACCGCTGTTCCCGGAGAACTCGCGCCAGGCACTTCCGCGAGTCGAAAACTCGTCCGAGTGAATTCACACGCAGAACCGGAGGACTCCGAGGAGTGAGCAAAAACGGTGCTGGTTTTGGGACAGGATTTCGCGACGGTGCCGACCGCAACCCCAGGACCGCGGCGACCACCATCTGGCCGCAATTTTGGGGCTGACTTTTGAGACGCTGAGATCCCTGATTTCAGGCCTCGCCGGGTTTGTCCCGAAACTTACCGTTTTTGAGACAAACGAGGTCCGCATCCGGCGCCATCCGCCACCGTTCTGGCATGATGGGTCGGAGGGCAATGCTATGGAAACGTTTACGCACGCGAATATCGACGGATACCTCCCCTGGTTGCGGGCAAACTCGGGTGGGTTCGTGGTCAACTTTCGTTGGAAGGGTGGAAAGCATTTGGTCGTGCATCGCGCTACGTGCCGAGACATCGCTAAGGCAAACGTGAATTATGGCCGAAGAGGTGACGATAGCGGTAAGGTGTGTTCCTCTGACATTGCAGAACTGCGTGCTTGGGCAAGCAAAACCTACGGCAAACAGCTTGACCCATGCGGCCACTGCTTAGCAGCATCAAACTGAGCCCTTGCGGTTTCAAGCGGCTTAAGCCTTCAAAAATGGGCCCGAAAGTGCGAGACTAGCAAGGGTGGTCAATCCTAACAAGCGGGGGGAGCGTCGAACTATTTCGCCGCTACCGATTGCCGGATGCATCGTCGGCTCCGGCGCGGTAGCAGTCCTCGGCTGGTTCGTCTATGCAGGGCTTTGGCTTCCGGCAATCTTCACCATTCTGCTGATCTGGTTCTTGTTTTGGCTGAAGCGACGATCCTAGTCCTGTAAGTGCCTGCCGGGTCGCGATGCTCATAACCTGCGGCGAGCCTGTTCCCCCGCGCGCTGCTCGGCCCCGAGACTCACCCTTTTTGAGACGGAAGGGTGCGCCTGCCAGCGTACGCCTTCAGCCTCCGGCCAAGGTGCGTGGTTCCAGCAGCGCTACGCGTTGACGCGCTTTCTGGCATGCGGATGCCAGACCCCGATCAAACGTCACGAGCGTGGCTTCTGTGACCTGGCTGACCGCAAGCAAATAGCAATCGCCAAGCGCTTTCGGCGACGACAGCCGGGAAACCGAACGGGTTGCCGCACGGAAGGCCCCATCGAGTTCAACCGACTCCAGCCGGATTCCGACTCGCGAATCCTCAAGCCACCGGTCGTACACCTTCCAGGCTTCGCCGATGGTCCGCACATCCTTGCCCATCACAGCGGATGTTGCCAGCAGCCGCAACAACCCGAGTTGCGTGAGCCGGCAAAAGAAAAAGCGATCATCCTCCTGCTGGGAAAACCAAGTCCAGGCGGCCCCCGAGTGCATGTGGTTGGCCCAACTCAAGGCCAGCCACACGTTGAGATCAGGCAAATAGGACGTCGTACGGATTCTCCCTGTCGGGACTACCAGGGGCGGGCTTACCTTTCTTTCCCACCAGTGGTCCCGTCACGGGCCGCGATGGCTGCGGCCGGAATTTACTCTCGATGGCTCCGGTAATCAGCGAACGAATCGAGGTGCGCTCTGCCGCCGCAAGCTGCCGGAGCGCGGCATGGAGATCGTCTGGAATATCGATCGTGGTTCGGACGCTCATGCCATAATTATGTCACTTTCCGCTCTCCGGCGCTCGGAATGGCAATAGACCCCTCAATTCCGAGCGTAGGCAAAACGCCCCATGCCGTCCCGCAAGGGGCCCCCTTCCAAAGCATCGGCGTTTCCACTTGGTCGTACACGCCCAACCACTGATGCGTTCCGGCAACAAGCCCGCGAGGTCCGGTTCTGGAAGACGGCCTCCCGGCGAGCCATGCCCCCGAGCGCCCACTGGCTTGCGGCAGGGACATTCACGGGGCTCAGTGAACGGCGTTGGGCGTAGGGGTGGCCGTGCGTGCCGGCCTCTTGTGTCAGGGCCCGGCCTTCTTTGCGCCACAAGAGTGGCCGATAATGTTTCAGGGGAGGAATGGCCTTCAGAAAAACAGCGGCGTCTTACGGAACGGACGATCCACGTCTCTTGCCGGCGTACCCGGTGGCGGAGGCGGCGCACTACCTCCGAATGCCCGAGGAGACCCTGCGGAGCTGGGTAGTTGGCCGTCTGTACCCCGTTTCCGGACATTCTAAACGGTCTCGGCCTCTGGTCCACCTCGACGATCCTCAACGGAGATACCTGTCCTTTATCAACCTGGTGGAGGCGCACGTTCTGGCTGCGATCCGCCGCCGTCATGGAGTCAGACTGCCCAAAGTCCGAGCAGCGCTGGATTATGTGCGGAAGCAGTTTCACGTTGAGCGCCCGTTGATTGACGAGGCATTTCAGACCGACGGGCTGGACCTCTTCGTGGAGCGTTACGGCGAAATGATCAACGCCTCGCGCGAAGGGCAGCAAGCCATGAAGGAGATTTTGAGCGTCTACCTTCAGCGGATTGAGCGGGATACCAGGGGGCTTCCAGTCAAGCTGTACCCGTTCACGCGGGATACGGAGTCGGCCACGGCTCCGAAACGGGACCCGCGGGTGGTGGTGATGAGTCCTACGATTTCGTTCGGCCGCCCTGTCGTAGCCGGCACCGGCATTCCCGTTTCCGCCATCTACGAGCGCTACAAGGCGGGTGACTCTGTCGCCGATCTAGCAAGGGATTTCAGGTTGGAAACCGGTGCCGTCGAAGAAGCCATTCGCTCGGAAGCCGCCTGACCTCGCTGGCAACCTCCGTGGAAGTGAAATCGCCGCCGTCTTCATAAAGGCGCTGCCGCGGATCTGCAAGATTCTGGCCTCGCGATCAGGGCCTTTCGTGGCGCGCATCACGAAGGCCGGAGAGGTTGCCGGCGTTTGAGAGGTGGAGTGGCAGGCGAGCACCGCCTGCCCCACCTACAGCTTCTTGAAGAGCTTGTCGAAGGCGTTGCGGGCGTCTTCGGGGTTGCGCGGCGCGGGAGGGCCCACATCGATCGGCTCCGCCGCCGGCACATTGTTGGTGCCTTCGCGGGCCACGGTCACCCGCGGCATGAACCAATTGCACTCGTTGGCCTTGTCCTTCATGGCGAGGCGCACCGGGATGGGTTTGAGGCACTGGAAACGCATGGATGGCTCAAAGTAGGAACACTGCTTGCAGCAGTGCAGCTCGGCGTTGCACTTGGGGCAGTTGCCGCGGAAATCAACGTCTGGCGGAAGGGTTGTCGCGCAGTTGAAGCACCGGGCCGCGGCGACGTGCTGGACGAGACGCGGCAGGCGGGGGCCGGTCACGTCGATGGGAGGCCGTGGCCCGTTGGGCTTGGGCCGATCTTCGCGGTAGCCTCTGGAATCGCGGTCCATATCCATGTACCCTGGTTGTCTGTACTTGCGATCGCTGTCCATGGGGAAAAGTTGCTCCGTAACTCGGGGGACGAAAGAACGTTTTATTCTCGAAAAACCGGCGCTTAAGATACCGATCGATCCCCACGCGGCCGGGCGGCACTCCCGACGGCGGCGGTTAGCGTGGATTTACCGGAGGGGTTCTGCGGGAACGCCGGGGCACCTGACACAAACAGGTTCGCGGCCCGCCAATGCTTCAAATACATATGTACCACGGATTGAAGTCTTTTGCACCCCCCCTCTCACTCTCCTTGGATAGGGCCAAGGCGCTTACCCTACGGAACTCCACTTTAGCAGGCTGGTGCAGGGCCGCGTAATGGGATCGTCAAAATGGTTGGGGCTGACGCGCAGCGCGTAGCCCAGGCGGCCCGTGCGTTCGGGAACGATGTCCCTGGCAAATACGGCAACCGAGCCCTGCTGCTCCACAACCGGCAGCACCAGCACCTCGGTCTCTTCCAGGTAGCCATCGCTATCCACGCGCCCGATCACGGCCTCCACGCGCACATCGCCGGGTTTCAAGCCCGCCAGGTCGATGGCCGCGCGCACCGGAACGGGTTTGCCGCTGGTCACCGAACCGGCCGGCCCGGGACCCGCTTCCAGGAATTTCACGCGATCCCAGACCTCGCGAATGCGCGCGTTCCAACGCGCTCTTTCGCGCACCAGGCTGTAATCCGCTTGGAAGATGCGCAGGTGCGACGAGTGGGCCGGCTCGTACAATTCGGTCATGTACTCCCGCACCATGCGGCGGCAATCGAAATGCGGGCTGATGTACGCGAGCGACTGCTTCATGCGGCGCATCCACTCGCGCGGGGTCTGCTCGCGGCGCTCATAGAACATGGGGGCGATCTCGCTTTCGAGCAGGTAGTAGATGGCGCTGGCATGCAGCGCGTCCTGGTCCTCGGAATACGGCTCCCGGTCGCCGATCGCCCAGCCGCCGGAATTCTCATAGGCTTCGTCGAACCAGCCGTCCAGGATGCTCAAATTGAGAACGCCGTTGATGGCCGCCTTCATTCCGCTGGTGCCGCAGGCCTCTTCGCCGCGCCGCGGGTTGTTGAGCCACAAGTCCACGCCCTGCACCATCTCCCGCGCCACCTTCATGTCGTAGTCTTCGAGGAAGACCAGGTGTTTCCAGAGGTCGGGATCGCGCGAGAGCTGCACGATCTCGCGGATGTAGGTCTTCCCCGGCTGGTCCTTGGGATGGGCCTTGCCGGCGACGACGATCTGCACCGGCATGTCCTTGTTCAACAAGATGCGCTTGAGCCGCTCGATGTCGCGGAACAGCAGCGTGGCGCGCTTGTAAGTGGCGAAGCGGCGCGCGAACCCGATGGTGAGAGCGTTGGGATCGAGCACGCCAGCGGCGCGGTGCACCTCCGCGGCGGAGGCCTGCCGCCGCGCCGCCGAAGCGCCCTGGCGCTCCCGAACGAAACCGACCAAGCGGCGCTTGCGCCGGCGATGAGCTTCGAACAGCTCCTCGTCCGGGATCTCACCCACCTGTTCCCAGATGGTGGGATCGTTGAAGCGGTCGCGCCAGTCGGGTTGCAGGTACCGATCGTACAGCGACGCCAGGTCGCCGTTCAGCCAGCTCGGCAGGTGCACGCTGTCGGTGATCGAAGTGATGGGCACTTCCCACAGCGGCAACTGCGGCCAGAGGTCGTGGAACATCTCCTGCGAGACCTGCCGGTGCAGGCGGCTCACGGCGTTTCGGTAAGCCGAAGTGTTCAACGCCAGAACGGCCATGGAGAACCGCTCGTCACGGTCGAAAGCGTTGCGCCGGCCGAGCGCCATCAACTGCTGAAAGTCGATCCCGACTTCGGCGCAATACTCCGAGAAGTAGTGGTACATCAGGCCGGGGTCGAACAGATCGATTCCGGCGGGAACCGGCGTGTGAGTGGTGAAAACATTGCTGGCGCGCGCGGCCTCCAGGGCTTCTTCGAAAGTCAGTTTCCGGCCGCGCATCAGCACGCGCACCTGCTCCAGCGCGAGAAACGCGGAGTGGCCTTCGTTCATGTGGTACACGGTGGGATTGAGCCCCATGGCCTCCAGCGCCCGCAGGCCGCCGATGCCCAGCACGATTTCCTGGCGGATGCGGGTATCGATATCGCCGCCGTAGAGGGAATCCGCGATTCCGCGATCCTGCGGCAAGACGTTGTCGGGGATGTTGGTATCCAGCAGATAGAGCGCGATGCGGCCCACATCCAGTCTCCATACCTGGATGTAGACGTCGCCGGTGGGCAGATGGACCACGACCTTCAGATCCCCGCCATTGGCGTCCTTAACGGTCGCCAGCGGCAAGGTATAGAAGTCGTTCACGGGATAGCGCTCCTGCTGCCATCCGTCGGGGTTGAGGAATTGCCGGAAGAAGCCTTGCTGGTACAGCAGGCCAAGCCCGATGAGCGGATAATCCTGATCGCTCGAGGACTTCAGATGATCGCCCGACAGAACTCCGAGGCCACCCGAGTAGACCGGCAGGCACTCCGTGAGACCGTACTCGGCGGAGAAGTAGGCGATCAGCCTGCCGTCGGCGGGCGGCGGGCCTTTGCGCACCCGCGAATCGTAGGTTTCGCAGGCCGTGCGGTACAGGACCAGGTAGCGCGGATCGGCGCCCGCCTTTGCCAGCGTGGCTTGGGGAACACGGCCGAGCATCAAGACCGGGTTGTAGCCGCACTCCCGCCAGAGAGCTGGATCGAGGCGGCGGAAGAGCGCGCGCACGATCGGTTCCCAACTCCAGAAGAGGTTATGAGCCAGTTCGATCAGGCGCGACAGGGACGCGGGCAAGGTGGGGCGCACCAGAAACTCCCGGATTGGCTGAATATGAAAAGGCATACAGGAGGAGCTACCTCCAAGATAGCAGATCGGCGAGAGAAGCCGGCCTCACCATACCTCTCCACGCCTGGAGGTGCGGATGCGTCATTTATAATGGTACAAGCTCGATGCGGCGTCTTCTGGGAATATTCTTGTGTTCCGTGACCGGCGTAGCGTTCGCCGGCGAATATGCCGTGTTGGCAAGCGGTTCCAGGCTGCACGTCGACCGGCACGAGACCTCCGGCGACAAGGTCCGGCTTTACAACGCAGGCGGCTATATCGAGATGGATGCGGCGGCCGTGCGGGGCTACGAAGCGGAGGAATACGTGCCGCCGGCGCCCGCGCCAGCGCAACTGACGGATGCGGCAGGGCGGCAGGCTGAAGCCTGCCCCACCAAACTGGCGGATGCGGCAGCGGACAAGTACGGCCTGCCGCGCCGGTTGGTGCGCAGCGTGATCTCGACCGAGTCGGACTTCCAGCCGCAGGCGGTTTCTCCCAAGGGCGCCATCGGGCTGATGCAACTGACGCCCGCCACGGCGGAAGCGCTGGGCGCCGACCCGCGCGATTCCGCGCAGAATGTGGATGCCGGCACGCGCTACCTGCGGGACCTGCTGGAGAAGTACGACGGCGGCCTGTGGCATGCCCTGGCGGCTTACAACGCCGGCCCGGGCGCGGTGGACAAGTACCAGGGCGTTCCGCCCTACCGCGAGACCATCAACTACGTCGGCAAGATCGACCGGGATTTGAAGAAGGCCGGCGGCGTTACGCAGTAACCGCGTCCATCACGGCGGCCAGGGCGTGAATTACAGAGGCAATCCGCACCACCGCCAGAATGGTCTCCTCGCCAACGCCTTTTTCGCGCAGCACCTTCTCGTGCGAATCGACGCACACGCCGCAGCCGTTAATCGCCGAAACGGCCAGGCACCACAGCTCGAAATCCACCGGGTCGCTGCCGTGAGTGCGGATCACCTGCATGCGCAGGCGCGCCGGCATGGAGCCGTATTTCTCGTTGGTGCTGAGATGGCGAAAGCGGTAGAAGATGTTGTTCATCCCCATGACTGCGGCGGCGGCCCTGGCAGCGTCGAGCGCTGGTTCGTCCAGGCGCCTGGCGGCTTCCGCCAGTACGGCATCGAGCACCCGCCGGTTGCGGGACGCCATGGCGGAGCACACGGCGGCGCCCCAGGTTTGCCGCTCGGTCAGTTCCGTCTGCCGCAGCACGGCGCCCATGTTGAGCTTCAGGTCCTTGGCGTACTCCGGACAGGTTTCTAGTAATTGTTCGAGTTCCATGGATGGATGGGTGGGCTAGACTTTCAGGACCGCATCGCCCTTCTGCCAGTTGCAGGGGCACAGCTCATCGGTCTGGAGCGCATCGAGCACGCGCAACACCTCCTGCGGATTGCGGCCCACGGAGAGGTCGTTCACCGACACGAACCGGATGATGTTCTCGGGATCTACCACAAAGGTGGCGCGCTGCGCCACGCCTTCCTTGGGGTCGAGGATGCCCAGCGCCGCGCACAGGTCGCGTTTGATGTCCGCCAGCATGGGGAACGGCAGGTCCTTTAGGTCCGCGTGATGCTGGCGCCAGGCCAGGTGCACGAACTCGGAATCGGTGCTGCCGCCGAGAACCTGCGCGTCGCGATCCTGGAACTCACGATTGAGCTTGCCGAAGGCCGCGATCTCGGTGGGGCAGACGAAAGTGAAATCCTTGGGCCAGAAGAAATAAACCTTCCACTTGCCCTGGTAGTCCTGGCCCGTGATGGGCTGAAAGGCCTTACCCTTTTCAAGGCCGACTGTCGCCTGAAGGGAAAAGGCCGGAAACTGCTCGCCAACTCCTAACATGTATGGTTCTCCATTTAGTTTGGATGCAGCCGATCGATTTTGGCCGCAAGAATAAAATCGCTCTCGGTCAAGCCGTCGATCTTGTGGGTCCAAGTCTTGACTTCGACCTTTCCCCACGCCAGGTACAGGTCGGGATGATGCCCTTGCTCTTCGGCGACGGTGCCCACGCGGTTGACAAAGTCCAGGGCCGTCCGAAAATCGGGGAATGTATACGTCTTCGACAGATGGTGCTCATCCACCACCTGCCAGCCGGCGACCAGCGCCTGCATTCTCTGCAATTCTTCGCCCTTGAGTGGCGGGACGCCACCCCGGCACGGCACGCAATGCTTTTCGGCCAGACTCATGATTGCCCTCCTCGTTTTATGGTACATGTACTATATAAGGTGCAGGATGGCGGAGGATCCGCAGCTCCATAAAATCCCGTTGATCTTTTTTCGCACGCGGGCGGGAAGCGAGCCCGTGCGGGAGTGGCTGAAGGGGTTGGCTGAAGTGGAGCGCCGGGCAATAGGGAAGGACCTGTTGCGGGCGCAGTGGCGGTGGCCGGTCGGGATGCCGTTGTGCCGACCGTTGGGAGACGGACTATGGGAAGTCCGGACGGAGCTGCGGACGAAGCGCACGGCGCGCGTGCTGCTCAGCCTTTACCGCATGCGCCTGATCGCGCTGCACGGATTTATCAAGAAAACGCGGACGACGCCGTCTGAGGATATGGCATTGGCGCGCAAGCGCCAGAAGGAGTTGGAGCGATGAGCAAGAAACACATGGGTTCCAGCATCGATGATTTCCTCAAAGAAGAAGGAATCTTCGAAGAGGCGCAAGCCCTGGCCATCAAGGAGGTCGTGGCGTGGCAGCTTGCCGAGGCCATGAGGAAAAAGAAAATGTCCAAGGCGCGGATGGCCGCGCTGCTTAAGACGAGCCGTACTCAGATCGACCGCCTGCTGGACCCCAAGAACGACATCACGCTGTCAAGCCTGCAGCGGGCCGCGGCCATGGTCGGACGCCGGGTGACGATCGAGTTAGTGTAAAGGTTCGGCGGCATCCCGGCTCACCTCCCCGACGAACCAAACCCGCCCGTCCCGCGGCGGGAATCGGCCGGCTCGCCTTCCACCCACTCGACCGCCTCGTAGCGCGCCACAATCATCTGGGCGATGCGGTCGCCGGCGTGAACCGTGTACGGCTCGCGCCCCAGGTTCAGCAGGATCACGCGAACCTCGCCGCGATACCCCGGATCGATGGTGCCCGGCGCATTGGGCATGGTGATGGCATGGTGCAGAGCCAGCCCGCTGCGCGGGCGCACCTGCGCGTCGCAGCCCGCGGGCGCCTCGACGACCAGGCCGGTGGGGACCAGCCGCGGGACGCCTGGCTCGAGCGTGACGTCCTCCACCGCGTGCAGGTCCATGCCGGCGTCCTCGAGCGGTCCGTGGGCATAAGAAGGAAGAGTGGCGGCCGGATGAATTCGTTGGATTCGGATGCGCATCTGTTTCCGTTATCATAGCGTCTTGAGCCCCACAAAACGTGTCGTCACCGTGGCGCCCATGCCGCCGGAGAAGAGCGCCTACGCGCTGGCCCGCTACAGCCGCTCGCCCGATTCCATTCGCGATTCCATCGAGTGGGTGCGCGCTCACGACTCGCAAAAATTTCTGGAGAGTTTCTATTTCCAGTATGGCCACGCCTCCATCGCCGACCTCGGCCATACGGTAATGTGCTTCGAGGGCATTTCCGAGCTGGCCGCCACCGAGATCGAAGAGGAGCCGCTCTGGGACGGCCAGGCAAGATCGTCGCGCTACCAGGATTTTTCGCGCTCCGGCTTCGTCGCGCCGCCGGAGTTTTCAGCCGGCGACGCCGAAGCCTACCGGACGGCGGGCGAGGCGCTGCTGGCGGCCTACGGCAAGGTGAACGAGCTGGCGTTTGCGCGGCTCTCGGAGCGCCTGCCGCGCCCCGACGCCATGAAGGCGGACGCGTGGCGGCGCAGTATCGCGGCGCGGGCCTTCGACGTGGCGCGGTACCTGCTCTTCTGGGGCGTGCCCACCAACGTGGGCCAGGTGACCACCATCCGCACGCTGGAAAAACAGATCAGCCGCCTGAGGGCTTCGGAGTACGCGGAAGTGCGCGAGCTAGGCGGGGAGATGGCACAGGCATGCGCGGCGGAACCGGACTGCCGCTGGGACCTCGAGGCGGCGGCCGAGCCGCCGGCGCCCACCCTGGCGCGCCACGCCGAACCCGACGAGCACGCCGCGCGTTCGCGGGAAGACCTGAAGCGCTGGGCGGAACAGAACCTGCCAGGCGGGGCGCCCCGCGGGCCGGCGCCCGAGCGCGTGGACCTGGTGCGCCCCACCGACACGCCGGCGGACATCGCCGCCACGCTGCTCTACCCGGTCACGGATCGCCCCTTCCGCGAGTTGTACGAAATCGCCCGCGGATGGAGCGCCGCCGAGCGCGCCGAGGTGATGGACGTGGCGCTTCGCTCGCGCACCGAGCGCGATGAGATCCTGGCCGGCTTCCGCGGCGGCCTCTACGCCTACGATTTCGTCATGGATATCGGCGCTTATCGCGATCTGCACCGGCACCGCCGCTGCCAGAAGTTTCGCCAGGCCTACTCCGGGAACCTGGGTTTCGACACGCCGAAGCTGGTCGCGGAGTGCGGAGCGGGGGAACTCTACGATTCCGCCATGCGCGGCGCTTTCGGGACCATGCGCCGCCTCCGCGCGCCCGGAGCACACTACCTGCTGCCGTTCGGCGCGCGCGCGCGCTTTCTGTTCAAGATGGATTTCGCGGAAGCCGAGTACATAGCGCGGCTGCGCAGCGGCGTGAAGGGCCACTTCAGCTACCGCGAAATTGCGTGGGCGATGAAGCGCCAGATGGAGCAGACGGAGCCCGAACTGGGCCGCCTGATGGAAGCCACGCCGCCGTGGGTGGAAGACCCTCTGCGGCGATAGCCGGTTCTGCCACAATTACGACCTGAAGATGACCACCCGCGCCTGGCGGATTCTCGGTCTGGTTTCGCTCGCGGCGCCCGTGCTGGTTGGGCAGCAGGGCGGCATCGGGGGTCCCGTAGCCGGATACGTCTTCGATCACTCAGCGCGGGCGCTGCGCCCAATCCTGGGAATTCCCGGCGCATGGCTCGCGGGCACGGTGGATGCCGGAGATGGCGTATTGGTGGCCTTCGCTCCCGGCGGTTGCGGACGACAGCGTCGTTGCCCCCGTGGGGTTGGCTTTCTCGCCCGATGGGCGCAGGCTGTATCTCGCCAGCTCCGCCGCGCGATCGGTAGATCTTCCTCAGTTCCAACGAAGCGGGATAATCCCGATTCGTCGATGCACACAAGGAACGGCCACTCAGTTCGTGGTTGACGGCAAGCCGTTCGTAGCCCTGACGGGAGAAATCGAGGGCGACGATGCCACCAGTCTCGACAACATGAAGTGGATGTGGCCCGAGCTGGTGAAGATGAATCTCAACACCATACTTCCCGTGGTTTACTGGGAGCTGTTCGAACCCGAGGAGGGCAAGTACGACTTCACCCTGGTGGACGGGATTGTCCAGGAAGGCCGGCGCAACCATCTGCGCATCTGTGAGGATGGCAGTCTTATGGATGGCCGATGGGTTGCCGGGCGCCACTTGGATCACCGCGTAACTACCGTCGACAAAGACTGGTGGTACTGCGCGCCCGCCGTGCTGCTACAGGGTGGCTACAAGCGTCGTGACACTCACGACGAGAATGGTATCTTGCGCGTCAAGCTGTACCGCTACCAATGAGATCCGTGCCAGCCAGTTAAGGAGCCTACTTATCCATGTCCCCGAGCGAGACTCTTGCCGAACGCCCCACGCGGGTGCGCTATTGGGTGATCGTCTTCGCGGTCACCCTGGCGGCGGTCACCTACATCGACCGGGTGGTGATCTCGTTCGCGGCCCCGTCTATCCGCCACGAGCTGGGCCTGACCGCGGTGCAGATGGGATGGGTGTTCGCGGCGTTCAACTGGGCCTACGCCATGTTCGAGATTCCGGGCGGATACCTGGGCGACTGGATCGGCCCGCGCAAAGTGCTGATGCGCATCGTGCTCTGGTGGTCCACGTTCACGGCCGCCACGGGGTGGGCGTGGAGCTTCCCCGCGCTCGTGGGCACGCGCTTCCCCAACGTGGCCAAGATCTTCACCACCTGGCTGCCGGACCGGGAGGGCGTGCGGGCGCAGGGCATCATGTGGCTGAGCGCGCGCTGGGCGGGGGCGTTCACGCCGCCCCTGGTGGCCCTGATTATGGGCCTGGTGGGCTGGCGGCACGCCTTTGGAATCTTCGGCTGTCTAGGCGTAGTGTGGGCCGCGCTGTTCTTCCTGTGGTTCCGCGACGACCCCATGCAGAACCCCAAGCTGAACGCCGCCGAGCGCGAGTTGCTGCGCGGGAGCTCGAAGATGGCAGCCGGCCACGGCGACGTTCCCTGGGGCAGGCTGGCGCGCTCGCCGCAGGTGTGAATGCTGTGCGGCCAGTTCTTCTGTCTCAACTACGGGTGGTGGTTCTATGTCACGTGGCTGCCCACGTACCTGCGGGAGGCGCGCCACGTGGAGATCGTCTCCGCGGCGCTGTTAAGCGTGCTGCCGTTGTTCTGCGGGGGGCTTGGGGAATCCGGCCTGCGTGCTGCTGACGCGCGTGGTGACGCGCCGGACGGGGAGCGTGGCCCAGGCCCGCCGCCTGATGGGCTACTTGGGATTCGCGGGCGCCTCGGCGTTCGTGCTGGTCTCGACCACGTT
Source organism: Bryobacteraceae bacterium (assembly GCA_049516835.1). Classification (GTDB taxonomy): domain Bacteria; phylum Acidobacteriota; class Terriglobia; order Bryobacterales; family Bryobacteraceae; genus Fen-178. The sequence continues at coordinate 57,850 of JBEKSR010000003.1, forward strand.
GCGCGACCCGCTGCTGGCCATGCTGGCCATCGGGGTGGCCAGCTTTTCGAACGACCTGGTGATGCCGGGCGCCTGGACCGCAGCCATGGACGTGGGCGGCAAGTACGCTGGAACGGTTTCCGGCACCATGAACATGGTGGGAAACATCGGGGGCGCGCTGGCGCCCGTGGCCATCGGCTACATGCTGGCCTGGAGCCACGGCAACTGGAACCTGACGTTTTACATTTCCGCCGCGGTCTACGCCATGGGTATTCTGTTTTGGGCGTTTCTGGATCCGGTCACGCCGATCGAGCGCGAAGCTAGCGCAGACAACGCGCTACGATAGCGGTCAGTGTCGAATCCGGAGGAGGATTTGCGAAATGAGGCACGGGCGGTGGTTCGAATCAAAGACGTGGGGCGTCTTGCGGCGCCACCCCTACATCTCGAGTGCGGGGTTGATCGTGCTGGTGTTGGCTGCCGTGGTCCTTCGTTTGGCCCTCAGCATAGGTTTGATCGGTCAGGCGCACTTCACGCCCTCCGATCCGCCCAATCGGCCCATGGGGGTCGGTAAAGGCATTCACCCGGGCCGGGTCGTCTGGGTCCATGCGCCGGGTGCGGCAACCTGGGACGGCAAGACCGGCAATTGGTGGGACGACGCCAACACGGATCAGCGCGTGGTCGACCAGATGGTTTCGGATTCTCTCCGAGACCTCACCGGCGAAGCGACGGACGGGCAGGCCTGGGAGATGCTCTTCCGCGATTTCAACCGCACCCGGAACCTGGGCGACAGCGGCTACCAGCCTGGTGAGAAGATTGCGATCAAGATCAACGCCAACCAGGACCGCGATTCAAAATGGGGTACGGGAAAAGGACTCCCCAGCCCCCACGTGGTCTACGCGGTGCTGGCTCAGCTCGTGAGCACAGCGGGCGTCCCTGCCCAAGACATCACGGTTTATGACGCCACGGCAGGAAGGAGCATCGGCGCGCCGATTGTCGACAAGGTGCGGGCCAACCCGGGCCTGCGCGCGGTGCAGTTCGTGGTGGGCCCGGATCGTGGAGGAGACGGCCGAACGGCAGCCAGCCCGGACCTGACCGCCGCCATCCACTTTGCCGGGCCGGGGATGGAGCCGGCGTACTTGCCGCGGACGGTCACGGAGTCGAAGTACCTCATCAACCTGGCGCTGTTTCGGGCACATTTCATGCTGGGGGTCACGCTCACGGCCAAGAATCACTTCGGCTCGGTGTATTTCAAGAAGAGTGGGACCTTCTCGCCCAGCCCGTTGCACGGATGCGGGATGAAGGTGAACCCGGAGGGGTCGTACAACTGTCTGGTGGAGCTGATGGGGCACAAGCAACTGGGGGGCAAGACGCTGCTGTACATGCTGGACGGGCTGTACCCGGCCAAGCACAACGAAGGCGGGGTGATTCGCTTCGCCTCATTCGGCAACCACTGGGCCTCGAGCGTTTTCGCCTCGCAGGACCCGGTGGCCATCGATTCCGTGGCGGTCGACTTCCTGCGAAACGAGCCCAACCTGGAGGGCACGGTTACCGGCCACGTGGACAACTACCTGCACGAAGCGGCGCTGGCGGGAAAACCGCCCTCGGGGACGGTCTACGATCCGGATGGCGACGGCAGGCGGCTCTCGAGCCTGGGCGTCCACGAGCACTGGAACAACGCAGCCGAGAAGAAATACTCCCGCAATCTGGGCAAGAGTGAAGGCATCGAGCTGGTGGCCCGGGAAATTCCAGCGGGGCGCTGAGCGCGGTCTCACCTATCCTCAATCGTGAAGTTGGTGGTCGCCGCCAGGGACTTTGCCTCGCCGGCGGTGATCGTCCAGCCGGGCGGACGTCTCTGGCCAGTAGGTGGTCTGCCGATGCGAATATGGGCGGTGTCGCCGAGCTTCAGTCCAAGCGACGAATCAGCCAGTCCGCAGTAGTCGCCATTGGCGACGCAAATATGCGTCAGTCCGCCGCCGATCGGCAATATGCTGGAAACGCGTCCCTTCACGATGCGGTGGCTGTCTACATATTCAAAGATGGGCATTCGGTCTAGCTCGCGGCTGGTGGCGGAAAACTCGCGGAGAGTTTCACCGCCGCCCGTGCCGGCTCCGCCGGTGAGGTAGACCGCGAAACGTCTTTCGCCGCCAACGCCCACAAACATCAGAGCATAGAATATGGCGACAAAAACCACCAGGCACGCGAGGGCCGACGCCAGGCCCGACAACCCTTTTACGACATCCAGCATCTTGCTGTTTGTCGCCCAATAAGTGAAATGACCTCGCCGGGTGCCGGCGTCCGCCGTCTGCCACATTGAGGCAAAGTGGTCAATTGCGAGAGTGGCCGCAAATATGGCCGCAAACAAGGCAAAACAAGCCAACGAGATGAATAGGAACACCATGGTTCCTCCTCTCAACCGGAATTTCCATCTTGGACTTTCCGGCCCTATTCAGTCTACCTCCAGCCGCCATCCTTCGATCCTGCAAGCTGCATTTTTCCCTCCGGGAGCCGTCTTCGGCTCCACCCAGCGCCGCTTTCGCCCTGCCGCAAGGAGACCAAAACCGGCAAACCTTGCTAACGATCCAGCGGGCCGTCACTGTTTGTTCCGGCCGAGCGACCGGGCACTCGGAGAGTGGCGCACGCACGGCCACGCGGCGCGGCATTCCCGGCTGTGTTTCAGAGGCGGCGTTGCGGCGCGTCTTCGGCGGGATGTGGTACCTTATGCCACGGGAAGTCTACCATGCAAAGGCGAAGTTTTCTCAAAACCATTCCGGCGGCGGCGATGCTGCCGGCTGTCCAATCGGCGCCGCGGATGAAGATCGCGGACATCCGGGTGGTCTCGCTGAAGACCATCCGGGAAACCGGCACCATGGAGGCGGCCTGGAACCCGGGTACCCGGACCACCCATCGGATGGGCGGCGGTTCCTTCACGGAGATCCGGACAGACCAGGGGCTGACGGGGATCGGGCCAGGCATGGAGGCCGCGTCCGTGCCCGCCGCCAAAGCCCAATTGCTGGGCAAGGATCCCTTCGACATCGAACAGTGCGCCGGCCCGCTGCGGTATTACCTGGGCGCCAGCTCGCGCGCGGTAGCGAGTCTCGAGATCGCCCTCTGGGATCTCATCGGCAAGGCGGCCCAACAGCCGCTCTACAAGCTCTGGGGGGCGGCCAAGGAACGCGTGCCCGCGTATGCCAGCATGATTCAGCTTTCGACGCCCGAAGAAAGAGCGCGGATGGCGGTCGAACTCAAAGCCCAGGGTTGGAAAGCCATCAAGCTGCGGCTGCATTACCAGACCATGAAGGAAGATATCGGGCTGGTCGAGGCGGTCAGGAAGGCGGTTGGCGAAGACATGGGGATCATGACGGACGCCAACCAGGCGCAATCCGCGGGCACGTGGCAACCCGGAGTGCAGTGGGATTTCCGCCGGGCCGCGGAGACCGCGCGCGAGTTGCAGCGCCTCAAAGTGCTGTGGCTGGAGGAGCCGTTGTGCCGCTACGATTTCGACGGGCTGGCCGAACTGAACCGGCTGGTGGATATCCCGATCGCCGGAGGAGAGAACAATCACGGAGTACACGAGTACCGCTGGATGCTGGAGAGAAGCGTGTTCGACATTCTCCAGCCGGACGTGATGGTGGCGGATGGAGTCACGGGATTCCGCCAGATCGCGGGGCTGGCAGCGGCGTTCAACAGGCGGATTATTCCGCATCACGGCGGCGGGAACCTGGGGACGATTGCCCAACTCCACTCGATAGCTTGCTGGCCGCACGCGCCCTGGATTGAGCTTTTGCACGACCCGCCGACGGCGGCATACATGAACGGCTTCGCCATTATGGAAGACCCGCCGCTGGTGGACAGAGAAGGGTATCTGAACCTGCCGCAGGGGCCGGGATTGGGTGTCGCGATCCAGAAAGAGCTGATGGCGTAGAAGCTGCCGGGCCAAGCTCAATTGCCCACGGGTGTTATGATGCGGGTCTATGCGCGACGTGAACGTAGGGATAGTGGGTCTGGGCAACATCGGCTCGGGCACGCTGAAGATTCTGGCGGAGAACGCCGATCATATCGCTCTCAAGCTGGGGTTTCATCTGCGGGTCGGGGCCGTCTGCGATCTGTTGATCGATGCCAAGCAGATTCCCGAATCGCTGGGACCGGTTTTCAAGACCAACGACTGGCGGCGGTTGATCGAACATCCGGGCCTGGATATCGTGGTCGAACTGGTTGGCGGCACGGCCGTCGCCGCCGAGATCATCCATGCCGCCATCGCGGCGAAGAAGTCGGTGGTCACGGCGAATAAGGAACTAATGGCGTTGAGCGGCGCGGAAATCTGGGAGCGCGCCATCCAAGCCGGAACCAATGTCGCCATGGAGGCCAGCGTGGCGGGCGGGATTCCCATTCACACCGTGCTGCGAGAAGGCATCTCGGGCGACCGCGTGGTGGCGCTCTACGGCATCCTCAACGGCACCAGCAACTACATCCTCACCGAGATGGAGCAGCACGGCTCGCCGTTCGAAGCCGTGCTGGGGGAGGCGCAGCGGCTGGGATACGCCGAGGCCAATCCCAGCAACGATATCGATGGCTTCGACGCGCGCTCGAAGCTGGCCATCCTCTCCGCGCTGGCCTTCGGCGAGAAGATCACGCCGGGGGACATTTTCACCGAAGGGATTCGCCGCCTCTCGCCCATGGATTTCCAGTACGCGCACCGCCTCGGCCACACCATTCGATTGCTGTGCGCGGCGCGCCAGACGCCCGAGGGGTTGATCCTGTCGGTGCGTCCGGCCCTGATTCCGCAGACCGCCATTCTGGCGAGCGTGCGCAGCTCCTACAACGCCATCTGGGTGCAGGGGACCTACGGCGAGGACACGTTCTACTACGGCCGCGGCGCTGGTCCCAGACCCACCGGCGTGGCCGTGGTGAGCGACCTGATGAGGGTGGCGCGCGAGATTCTGGGCGGCAGCCCCACGCGCGTCTCGCCGTTCGCGCATCAGCGCCTGGGCGAATACAAGCCCATCCCCGTGACGCTCCAGACGCGCTCCTACTACGTGCGGTTCCGCGTCCGCGACCAGCCGGGCATCATCGCGGCGCTGTCGGGTATCCTCGCCGCGAAACGCATCGGCATCGAGGCCGTGCTTCAACTGCCGCACGAGAACAAGCTGGATCTGCCATTCGTGATCACGCTCGAACCCACCACCGAGGAAGCCGTGCGCCAGGCCGCCGCGGAGATGTCCCAGCTCGACTTCCTGTTGGAACCGCCGTTGGTGTTGCCGATGGAGCCGCCTCTGTAGGGGGTTCCGAATACTCAACTACCGGGGAGGGACTCGGGGAGCTCATGCAATCGTCAGGCACAGCGTCGGCAGGAGGCGCCGTGGGAAAGGTGTCCCGGGAGTTTCAGGTCTTTGTCAAGCCGGCCGGGGCCGTCTGCAATCTCGATTGCCAATACTGCTATTACCGGGACAAGCGGAGCCTCTATCCGGATACCGGCGTGTTCCGGATGCCGGAAAGCCTGCTGGAAGAGTACATCGTCCAGCACATCGAGGCCGCGGCCGGGCCGGAGATTGCCTTCTCGTGGCATGGAGGAGAACCCACCACGCTGGGCGTGGACTTCTTCCGCAAGGCCGTCGAGCTTCAGCGCAAGCACAGGCCCGCCGGCTGGCGCATTCGGAACGGCATCCAGACTAATGGCGTCCTGCTGGACGAAGAGTGGTGCCGCTTTCTGGCGGCGGAGGAGTTCCGGGCCGGTCTCAGCCTGGATGGCCCGGCGGAACTGCACGACCCGTACCGGGTGACCAGGGGCGGCCAACCGACTCACCAGCAGGCCATGCGCGGGTACCACCTGCTGCGCCAGCATGAGGTCCCCACCGACATCGTGTGCACGGTGCACAACCTGAACGTCCGGTATCCGCTCACGGTCTACCGGTTCTTCCGGGAAATCGGCTGCCGGTATCTGGGCTTTCTTCCGGTTGTGGAGAGCGCGCCGGAGGCGCCGGACGGGGTCGGCCCGTATACGCCATCGGCGGAGGCCTATGGAGCCTTTCTGTGCAAGATCTTCGATGAATGGATCGAGCGGGACACCAGCCGGATGGCGGTGCAGACTTTCGAGGAGGCGGCCCGGCCGGCCCTCGGCATGGAGCACTCGTTGTGCGTGTTCCGCGAGACCTGCGGCCAGATCCCGGTGGTGGAACACAACGGCGACTTCTTCCCGTGCGATCACTTCGTCGACCGCGAACACCGCTGGGGCAACATCCGCGAGACGCCTCTGGGGGAACTGCTGGAAAGCCCGGCGCAACGGGCTTTCGGGGAGGCCAAGCGGGACGGGTTGCCGCGTTACTGCCGCGACTGCGAAACGCTGGCCATGTGCCATGGCGGATGCCCTAAGTACCGCTTCATCCGGACGCCGGCGGGCGATGCGGGCCTCAACTACCTCTGCGCGGGGTTGAAGCGTTTCTTCCTGCACAGCCGGGCGCCGATCGAGCGAATCACGTCCCGGGAGCGGGAGCAGGCGCCCGGGCCCCGGACCGCGCCGGGCAAGGTGGGCCGCAACGATCCCTGCCCGTGTGGCAGCGGCCTGAAGTTCAAGAAGTGCTGCGCGGCCAGGTAGTGTGGCAGGCAGTTTTTTGTGGCGCCACTCAGCCTGGCGTACGCCCACGGTCGAAAACCAAAGAACACTCCATCTCCGAGTCGCGCGGCCAGGTAGTATTGCAGACCTGAAATGGTTTTTGGGCTTGCGCTGGCGGGCCAATCCGTTCGAAAATAGCGGCACGGGAGCACATCGGAAATGCATACAGTTACGAGAAGGCGTTTTGTGGCAGGAAGCGCAACGGGAATGGCCGCCACCGGCTGGGGCGTGGCCTCCCTTGACGCGCAGGATTGGGCGCGCCAGGCGGTGGACAAGTCGCCGCGGCGGCGCGAGTGGGTGACGGTGAAGCACGATAGCCGGGCCGTCGAGTCGTTTGTGGCTTATCCGCAAGCGCCGGGCAAGGCGCCGGCGATGGTGGTCATCCACGAGATTTTCGGAATGACCGACTGGGTGGAGAGCGTCACCGATGAGTTTGCGGAGGCAGGCTATCTGGCGATCGCTCCCGACCTGCTGTCGGGTATGGGTCCGAACGGCGGACGGACAAAGGACATTCCGGCGAACGGGGTGGGGCAGGCCATCGGCAAGCTGCCGCCCGACCAGATCACCGCGGATCTCAATGCCGTGGCCGACTATATCAGGAAACTGCCCGCTTGCAACGGGAAGGTTTGCGTGGTGGGTTTCTCGTGGGGCGGTGGACAATCGTTCCGCTTCGCGACCAACCGCAAGGATCTGTCGGCGGCATTCGTGTGCTACGGCAGCGGCCCGGCGCCGGACGCCATCCCCAACATCCAGGCTCCAGTCTACGGTTTCTACGCGGGGGCCGATGCGCGCATCAACGCCAGCGTTCCAGCCACCCAGGAACAGATGAAAGCGGCGGGCAAGTTCTTCGAAGTAGCAACTTACGAAGGCGCAGCCCACGGCTTCATGCGGGCCGGAGCGCAGCCGGATGCGACGGAAGCCAACAAGAAAGCGCGCGCCGAAGCATGGGTCAAGCTGAAGGCGTTCAGAGACAAAGCCAAGTAAGGGCGCTGCCAATCAAGGAAGCCGATGACAGAAGCCAACGAAGGCAGCTTCAGATGTCCTGAGTGTCATACTCCGGTCGAACTGGATACACCAAAATGTCCGGGCTGTGGTGGATTATTCAAGGCGGGGCTTGCTTCACTCTCCGAAAAAGAGCAGCGAGTCTATCAAACCGAACATCAGAAAGCGATGGCCGCAAAGCAACAGCGACGTTCGGAACGGCGGTAGGAACTGCAGGACAATCCATTCGATCCCCGCACAGAGGTCTCGGCCGACGCCATCCACATTGCCAGCCGGATAGTGAAGCATCTGTGGATCATTTTCGTGTTGTTGCCGTTCGTCGCCGCGTTGCTGTTGATTTTAGCGGGCGTCATCAAATAGCATCCCGGCCCGGCGTTAGAAAGGCTTCCCAGTCTTGCTATTCTGGGAAGCGGCGGAAGCATGACGGCGAACGAACTGAAACGGAAGCTGAAAAAGCTGGGATGCACCTTTGAGCAGGGAACCCGGCACCTGATCGCCGTCCATAAAGGAAAGGCTTCGCCGATCCCGCGCCATCCGGCGCAAGAAATTAAGACCGGAACTTACCACAAGATTCTCAGGGATCTCCGATTCAAGGAGGAATAGAGAACATGAAATACCCCGCGCTGTTTGATCCCGCCGAAGAGGGCGGATTCGTCATCACCTTCCTGGACTGGGACTGGGGAGTCACCCAGGGAGAGGATGAGGCCGACGCGGTTGACATGGCGCAAGACGCACTCATCACGATGATCGCTCACTCGATCCGCCATGGGAAGCCCGTTCCTCCACCCAGCAGCCAACCAAAGGGCAAGAAGTACCGCATGATCGAACTACCAGCGAAGATCGCGCTGAAAACGGAACTGTATATCGCATTCAAGGCATCCGGTATCACCAAAACCGTCCTGGCGCAGAAGCTGTGTATTCCGATTACCAACGTGGACCGGCTGTTCGACTTCAAGAACCACACCCGTCTGGAGCAAATTGAGGCCGCCTTCCACGCGCTCGGCAAGGGGCTGACGATCGACGTGCGGGATGCGGCATAGGGGGAAGAGGCAATTCTGGGAACTGGAGGTAGCGCAATGGCTCTGGTGACTTGCCCCGAATGCGGGAACGAGAAAGTGGCGAGCAGCGCTGAATCTTGTCCCGCGTGCGGCAACACCTGTTGGTTGATTGTCGTCCGTCGTGAGGAATGCGTCTGTTATATGTGTAACGGAATAGGTACAGCACGAACAATTCTATCAGGGCCTGTTGGATATGTAGGTTCGGAACCGTGCGGCATTTGCCAGGGGAAGAAACGGGTGATCGCGAGTTTGATGAGAAATGTAAAGACAGGCCATGAGTATCATGCTTTGGGCGAACCGATCCCGTAACTTCCTGCACAATCACCACTAGATGTACGCCTCCGTCGCGGCTAGGCGCGAACGGCCAGCCCCGGCCATCTCATCACGTATCGATAGCCACCACTTCGTGCAGGGCAATGGGCAGCGTGGTGGTCTCGATCCATGCTCCGCTTTGCCGCCACTGCGCCTTGGCTTCGCCGACCAGGAAGCGGACGTTGCGCGCTTTAGCGCCTTCGGGTAACTTCACACGGACCTTCTGGGGGCCGACCGGCAGGATCTCGCGGAGCGGCCCTTTCATCATCATCGGGTTGGAGAGGTTGACGAGGTGAACCGTGACGGAGGACTGCTGCTTCCATAGCGCCACATCGAGCACGCCGGGGCCTTCGACGCGAAGCGGCTGCTCCTCGTTGGCGGCCCAGCGGACGGCATTAGCCAGAACAATCCCGTGATCCTGGCACATGATTTCCCAGAACGTCCGGTCGATGTCCCACGGAAAGTAAACTACGCGGCCCGAGCCGGAGGAGTGAATCATCACACCGGGAATGACGGCCGTGGTGTCACGCACGTACACCTCCTCCATGGGCAGATCGGGGTAGGTGGGCACCGTCATAAGGGGCGCGCGCAAGCCGGGCGCGGTGCGAATCTCGACGCGCTTGACGCCGTGAATCATGCGGCCCGCATGCTCGAGCCCCGCCAGCAGGGGATGGGAGTGGTCTTCGAGGTTCAGGTAGGCGTTCTGCTGGCGCTCGATCACGTTGCCGGCAAAGGAGGCGCCGAAGAGGCCGGCGAGGCCGAAATCGTCGCGGCGCCGGCCGCGCTCGTCGCAGAGCGAGGTTTCGTGAGTGGCAACCAGCCCGCCGCCGTTTTCGACGAAGGACTTCAACTGTGCGCACTGCGCGTCGGACAGGTTGGCGATGTTGGGCAGGGCCAGGACTTGGAATTGCCGCACGTGCGCCGGGTCGAGTTGGGTTTCCAGAACCATTTCGAAGGGGATCCGGGCTTCCACCAGCGCGTGGTAGAACCCGGAAGTGTGGTCCGGCGCGGCCCGCGACGCAGACGCGGACACCAGCCCGACGCGGGCCAGCGGGCGCTCGTTGCGCAGATACTTCTCGTTCTTCCAGTGCCAGACGTAAAGGTCCTCGACGGGCTTGAACCAGCGCTGGTCGAGGGGCTTGGCATTGAACTTGACGACCCAGGGCCGGAAGCCCTGGGCGATGCCGTCCACGGCCCACAGCCGGACCTCATGGGGGTTCTGGGTGGAGTCCTTCCAGCGGTAAGGCGCCTCATATCCGACGCTGAATAAACCCACGATGGGCTTCGAGCCGGAGATCGAGCGGGCCTCCTTGGCAAACTTCCCGTTCTGCCAGGGCAACTGGAATTCGGAGCGGCACTGCCGATCCGCAACGAGAATCGGGACCGAAACGCTTTCGCGTATCTGGTCGAATCCGTTGGGGAAAAACGCGGCCTCCGGATTGCGCTTGCGGATCTCGGCATCCCAGAGTAAATACAAATCCAAGAGGCGTTTCTTCTGCCATGCGCTGTATTGAGCGCGCGCGTCGCCGGGCGTCCCCGCTGCTCGCGGAAGTTCCAAGCCGCTGAATTCCTTGAAACTGCGCTGGCAGTGCTGGCAGTAGCACATGCCCGACCCGCTCCAGCGGTTGGCGAAGATGCCATCGACCTTGTAGAGGGTCATGATCTCCTGGATCACGCTGGTCATGAACTCGAAGTTGTAGGGGCCGAGCGCACAGGTTACCCATTCGGTAGGCATGGCCCAATGGCGGCGAGGCTGGCCGTTGGCTTCCACGGCGATCCAATCCGGATGAGCGTCGAAGACGTTCTGATGCGCGGCGTGGGGATCCACGCGCGCGGTCACAATCATGCCAAGCTTGCGGCAGCCCGCGAGCATTTCGCCAAAGGTGTCGCCATTGCCGAGGAACTTGCTGCGGTAATGCAGCGGCACCTCGGTCGGATAGAAGGCCACGCATCCGCCGGCGCTCAGGCACACGGCATCGGCGTGGATCCGCTTGAAATAGTCGAGCCAGAAGCCGGGATCGTAGCGGCCTGGATCGTCCTCGACGAAAGCCAGTTGCACCCACCGCATGGGCCGGTCGAACCAGCCTTTGTCCGGGTTTTGCTGGCTGAAAGCCGTGCCGGCAGCCGCTAACGCGCCGGTCTCGATCATCCATTCGCGCCGGTTGATTTCCATCAAAAGCGGGTCTCCCGATTCTTAGTCTACATTGACAGCTTTGGCCCTACGGCCATACCATTTGCTGTTCAATGATGAAAAACAACCCTGATTCGTTCAACCGGCGGAATCTCCTGAAAGTATCCACCATTCTTGGTGGTGGGGGCATAATCGCCCAGACGGCAGTCCCGACGAGCGCCCTGGCGCAGCAGCCCCGCCTCACCGAAAAGGACATCTTAACGAAGGCCCGCGAACGCCTCTACCCCACCTGCCGGGTCTGCCCCGTTTGTGACGGCGTAGCCTGCTCCGGAGATTCCGGGGGAATCGCCGGCAGCGGAACGGGCATGTCGTTCCAGAACAACTTCACGGCGCTCCAACGCGTGAAGCTGGTCATGCGGAACGTGCATGACGTGGCGAAGGCCGATACCTCCACCACGATCTTTGGCCGTAAGATCTCTTTGCCGGCGGTGTGCGCGCCCATGGGTCCGGCGGGCACCAGGTTCGGAAAAGGGATGACGCAACAGGAATGGTTCGACTCCCTGGTCGGCGGATGCGTGGCCGCCGGCACGTTGGGCGCCGTGGGCGACAATCTCACCTATCCCATCGAGGACGTGAAGAGGAACCTGGCGGTGGTCAGCCGTTTCCAGGGTAAGGCGCTCTACAACAGCAAGCCGATTCCCAACGAAATCATTTTGAAGTGGCAGCCCGAGATCGACGCCACCGGCGCCGCATGGCTTTCCATCGACGTGGATTCCGGGCCTAAAAGCGTGGCTCAGTTGCGCGAATTGGTCAAGGCTTTCAAAATGCCGGTGGTGGTGAAGGGCATCATGACGCTCGACGATGCCATGCGATGCGTCGATGCCGGTGTGGCGGGCATCGCCGTATCGAATCATGGCGGGCGCAGGCAGGATCACACAGCGGGCACCGCGGAGGTGCTGCCGGCGGTCGCGGCGAAACTGAAAGGCAAGATCCCGATCCTGACCGACGGCTGCGTGGCATCCGGCACGGACGTGCTGAAGTACCTGGCTCTGGGCGCCGACCTCGTCATGGTGGGCCGGCACATCCTGCGCGCCGCGTACGGCGGTGGCGCCGACGGCGTCGCGCTTTTCATGAACCGGATGCGCGCCGAGTTGCAGAGCGCCATGGTCCTGACGGGCGTTCCGTCGGTGTCGAAGATCGACAGCCGGATCATCTTCGCCTGACAAGGGGCGCCATGCGATTTCAGGTGAGCATCGGGCTGGCGTTGGCCGCGGCGCTGCTGTTGTGCGTGCTGCCGGGCGCGGCCGGCGCGGGTGGCCGCCTTCCTACTCTCAGTTATCGCGGCGGCGGGCATGGCAAGGTGGTCTTCGACCATCAATTGCATGCGTCCGAGGGTTTTCGCTGCAACGATTGCCACACCGATTTCGCGGGGACGGGAAAGCAGCTTTTTACAACCCGCAAACAGGGTCTCATCACGTTTGCGGATCATAAAGCGGGCACCAAGTGTTTTGCCTGTCACAATGGCGACGGCGTGCCCGACGATCGCAAGGGCACCTTCTATAGCGGGAAGGGCGCGTCTGACGACTGCGATCTCTGCCACCGCAAGATTGGCGGCTTTTAGCACGCGGTGCGGGAACTTGGCGCCAACCCAGGTGCACGCCACCAGCCGCCCATCCACGCCGCCCACCAGGGCCGAGCCGCTGTGCGCCTCGCACGCCACCACCACCTGGTCCGCCACGTGCCGTATTTCCTGCAAGGGGCAGCTTGGCCGCCAGTTCGCTATTGTGAGGTATGATGCCGGGTACGACACCAGGAACGAATGGCAGCGTTCGCCGGAACTGGGTGGTGCTGGTTGCCGCTGCGCTGGCGTTCGCTCTCAAAGTCGCACTTGCGCTGAACACCTACGGAACCAACGATGTCATTACGTGGGAGCGGCACCTGGCCAAGATCAAGGATGATGGTGCACTGGCCTGGTATCGCGACGGCCCAGACATACGCACTCCAGACGGGCGCCGCATTGCCGGGCAGGTACCCAATCATCCGCCCTTTGTCATCTCGATACTGGCAGCTTGGGACTACTTGGCCCGTGTCTCGGGCCTGCCGTTTCGCTTCTGGCTGCGCTTTACCAGTTCCCTCGCGGACATCGCCAGCCTGCTGCTGATATGGAGGTGCCGGATCTCCGCCGGTTTGGGCGCGCGGCCCGTAGTGTTGCTGCTGATAGCCCTCTCTCCCGTATCGATCATGGTTTCCGGCTTTCACGGGAATACCGATCCCCTCGTGGTCTCCATCCTACTGCTCTCCATCTGGCTGGCCGAAAGCGGCAGGCCGGCTTGGCTGGCTGGCGCGGTGTTTGGGATGGCCATGAATATTAAAGTCGTGCCGATTCTCTTCGCTCCCGCGTTCCTGCTTTACTTGCGGGGCACGCAGCGCAGGATTGGTTTTGCAGTTGCCGCCAGTGCGGTCTTTCTAACAGGTTCCCTGCCGTATATCGCCCAAGACCCCGTACTCATCATCCATCGCCTGTTTGGTTACGATCCGGCACTCGTCATCCATCGTCTGTTTGGTTACGCCCCGGTGACCGCAACCTGGGGACTGTCGCAGATCGGTTCTGTTTTCCTCCCGAAAGGCGGGTATGAAGTCTACCTGGCCGCAGGCAAGGCGATCCTGCTTCTGATCGTCCTTGGGGCATCGTTTTGGATGAACTGGGGGAAGCGCAAACCGGCCCTTTTTCTGCAGTGCGGATTCATTGCATTTCTCTTCATTTTCTGGACCCCGGGCTTTGGCGTGCAATACCTCGCCTGGCTGGTGCCGTGGTCCGCTGGCCTGGATGGCAGACGCTTGCAGTGGTATTACGCCCTCAGCGCGGCGTTTCTGTTCATGAAGTATACGTGGTGGTCCCGCGGGTTTCCCTGGTTCCTGGCGAATTCGTTCGACCCCGGTCCGCTGTTTTGGGCCGGGATGCTGGCAATTCCCTTGGGGCTGGCATGTTGGATTTCGGTCGGCGCCGTCGCGCACAAGTTGAAGATCCGCCTTAGCGCATCCGCTTGAGCCAGCCACCTGGATTGAAAGTCACGAGGAATTTTTCGCGCGAACGATCCACCGCGAAATTCCGGTTCCCGGCCAGAAACTCCGCCGTCGCTTCCGCCGGACCCGGACCCCATCCCCTCCAGACCGGGTGGCCGTTTATATTCGTGTCCTCTACGACTAAGTACTGGCCCGGCGTGACCATGCGGCTGTAGATTTCCAGTTCGCGGAGGACGTGCGGCGCGTGATGGTCGGAGTCCAGCACGGCCATCACCGTCTCGCCCGGCTTTACAAGCGCTTCGATCTGACGCACAATTTCCGGTGAAGTGGAAGACCCGAGCAGGTACGCGATACGCGCGTGAGTCGGCAGGTTCGGCTGACGTTCGATGTCCACGGTAATCACGCGCCCGTGGCCCATCAGGTCGAAAATGGACGCGAAGTAAAGGGCGCTGCCACCATTGAGAGTGCCCATCTCGAGCAGCACATCCGGTTTGGTCTCCCAAAGCAGCTCCTGATAGACTTCGAGATCCATCGGGAGCTTCTGAATCCGCGTGCCGAGCCAACGGGTATTCTGGTCCCAGGTGGTCTCAGCCATGTCGTGAAAGATTCGGTGGAAGCGTTCGACTGTGCGCGACTCCCTATCAAGCCAGATTGAGGCACCGGCCGCTCCCATGACCAATGAGACCATGATCGCGGCGATCAGGTCGAAGTGCCGTGTCCGGAGCGTCTTCGGTTTCGGCATTTGCAAGGGATTGGGTTCTCCCGGTATTCCATCCGGGATTGTAACAGAACGCGCTTCAGGTCACGTCCCCAGGATTCGCGCGGCCGCCCGGCGGCCCAGGCGGATGCAGTCGGGGATTCCGATGCCCTCGTAGGCGTTGCCCGCCAGGTGAAGGCCGGAGGCCGGCGGGGTGCGCGCCTGAATCTCCGCCAGGCGTTGCGGATGGCCCACGGTGTACTGCGCCATGGAGCGCGGCCAGCGGGCAATGCGGGTGAAGCGGGGGCGGGCGGTGAAGCCGGCGATTTCCTGCAACTCGCGCGCGACGGCAGCGATGATGGCTTCGTCCGATTCGCCGAGCACGCCCGCGTCCTCCATGCCGCCCAGGAAGCAGCGCGCCACCACCTTGCCCTCTGGCACGCGGTAGGAGAACTTCGTGCCAACCCAGGTGCACGCCACCAGCCGCCGGCGCTCCTTCTTGGGCACCAGGAAACCAAAACCATGGGGCGGGGCGCCCCCTGGGACCGCGAAATCCGCGGCGTCGAAGCCCAGCGCCACGGTCATCGAAGAGCTGTAGGGCACCGTGCCGAGTAGTTCCGCGAGCCGCGCGTCCACGCCGGCCAGCAGGGCCGAACCGCTGTGCGCCTCGCACGCCACCACCACCTGGTCCGCTTCCAGCCAGCCGCCATCATCCAACTTGATGCGGAAACCGGCCTCGGCGCGCTGGATGGTTTGAGCGCGGCATTGCCGCACCTCCAGCTTGCCGCTAATGGCGCGCGCGATGGCGTCTACCAGTTGTCCCAGCCCGCCCTGGAGCGTGCGGAACAGCGGGGCGGGGTTTCGGTTCCGCCCGGCTTTGGCGCGCGCCGCCAGCACGCCGCGAGTGAGGCTGCCGTATTGGTTGGCCAACTCGACAAAACGCGGCAGCACGCTGGTCACGCTCAACTGGCTGGGGTCGCCGCCGTAAATGCCGGAAAGCAGGGGCTCCGCCAGGTAGTCCACCGCCTCGGCTCCGTAATGCTCCTGGATGAACTCGGCCACGGATTCGTCGCCCGGTTTAGGTTGGGGAGCGCGCAGCAGCTCCATCGCCATGCGGAGTTTCGTTCTCCAGCCCAGGAGGCCGGTGGTGAGGAGCGGCAGAATCCTGGTAGGCACCATCATCATCAGCCCGTCGGGCAAGGGCAAGAGGCGGCCGCCCTTGCGGACGTAAGTGACGCGGAGGCGATCATTCGAGCCGATGACCTGATCGGCCAGCCCCAACTCGCGAATCAGTTCCAGTGCGGCGGGCTTGGCCGAGAGGAAACTGTCCGGGCCGGCCTCGATGGTGCAACCCTCGACGCGCTCCGTCTGGATCACGCCCCCCAGGCGCGGCCGCGATTCGAGGATGGTGGAGGGCACGCCGCCCCTGGCCAGATAGTAGGCAGCCGAAAGCCCGGAGATGCCGCCGCCGATGATGACTACGCGAGGCATGGCTGTAGCCACCGCTCCCTTAGGAGGTGTGGAAGAATCGGTTGGCAGGCGGCACCGCCCAATGCCACTTAAATAACTCATTGGGACTCCTTGCGAGCTGGAAACGTATGACGACGATGCCAGGCGGCTCGCGGGAACGATCTGCGTTTTCTTCGGTTAGGGTGA